>WBUO01000061.1 GCA_008933675.1 Dechloromonas sp. | reverse complement strand
TCACCGTGCTGACCACCTGGAAGCGCGGCCGCGAACTGCTCGGCGAACGCCTGGCCGCCGACGCCATGCAGTTGCAGCCCTTCATCGCCAGCCTCGAGGCCGGCGGCGTCGAGCGCGTGCCCGGCACCGCCGTGTTCATGACGCCCGACCCGGCGGCTGTACCGCATGCGCTGCTGCACAGCCTGAAGCACTACAAGGTGCTGCACGACTACGTCGTCATTCTCAGCGTCAAGGTCTTCGACGTGCCCTACGTGCCGGACATCGACCGCGTCGAGATCCAGCGTCTGCCCGGCAACTTCGCCCAGGTGACGGTACAGTACGGCTTCAAGGACGAACCGGACATCCCGGCGGCGCTGGAACGGTGCGCCGCCGCCGGCCTGCCGGTGGCAGCGATGGAGACCTCGTATTTCCTCGGCCGCGAGACGCTGATCCCGAAGCTCGGCTCGCGCATGGCCTACTGGCGCGCGCTGCTGTTCGTCACGATGTTCCGCAACGCCGGCAGTGCCACCGCCTATTTCCGCATCCCGTCCAACCGCGTGGTCGAACTGGGCTCGCAGGTCATTCTCTGAGGCACGAATGCTGCCAGCCGGAGCGGCTTTAAGCTCACAGCAAGCTTGCCGTGGATCATGGCGACATGATTTCCATCCACCGCATCGTGCTGCGCCGGCTGCTCATGGCCTGGGCAGCCGTTTCCCTGCTGGTCGGCATCCCGACCTACTACGTAGAACTCCGCCAACTGGACGATTCGGTCCTCGCGCTGGCGGCCAGCGAATCCCGGCATTTTGCCCCGGCCGGCCTGCGGGGCGATGGACGCTCGCCAGAGGAACTGCGCACGCTTGAACAGCGCGCCAACGAGTTCGTCCAGCGCAGCTTCGTCGTCATCGAGGTCTATGACGGAAACAAGAAGCGCCTGCTGGAAGCAGTCAATCCACAGTTCACGCACATCGAAGAAGAATTGAAGCGATTCAAGCACAGCTTTCCGAGCAATGCCGACAGCCACTTCGAGAAGTTCGTGCTCGGCAACGACACCGTCGTCCAGGTACTCGTCCCGCTACGCACCGAGGGCGGCAGCAATGGCGGCTACTTCGAAGGCGTCTTCGTCGTCGACCCCGAAACCCTCGACGAATTGCGCAGCCATGTCTGGAGGACGCTGGGCGCCGTGCTCTTCGCCGTGCTGGCAACCACGGTGCTGCTCTATCCGGTGATCATCGCGCTGAACCGCGACGTGATCCGCTTCTCCCAGGAAGTGCTGAAGGGCAACCTGGAAATGGCGTCGGTCCTCGGCGCGGCGATCGCCAAGCGCGATTCGGACACCGGCGACCACAACTACCGGGTCACGCTGTACGCCATCCGCCTCGGCGATGCCGTCGGTCTCGCCGCCGGCGAGATGCGGCAGCTGATCCTCGGCGCCTTCCTGCACGACGTCGGCAAGATCGGCATCAGCGACAACATCCTGCTCAAGCCGGGCAGACTGACTGCCGAGGAATTCGCGGTCATGCGCACCCACGTCGCGCTCGGCGTCGACATCGTCGAACAGTCGGACTGGCTGCAAGGAGCGCGCGCCGTCATCGAAGGCCACCACGAGAAATTCGACGGCTCCGGCTACCTGCGCGGCCTGCGCGGCAACCAGATTCCGCTCAATGCGCGGATTTTCGCCATTGTCGACGTCTTCGATGCGCTGACCTCACAGCGCCCGTACAAGGAAGCGCTGCCACTGGAACAGGCACTGTCCATCATCGGCAAGGATGCCGGCAGCCATTTCGATCCACAGCTGGTCGAACGCTTCCTCGACATCGCGCCGGGCATTCACGCCTCCATCGCCGGGGCCGGCGAATCGGCGCTGGCTGCCCTGTTGCGCGACCAGGCGATGCATTATTTCCTGCGTGCCTCGATCGAGGCGCAGGGCAACCCCGCGGCCGCCTAAAGCGGCGTCAGCTTGGCGTACTCCAGGGCCAGCCACTTCATGCCGGCGGCGCCGAAATTGACCTGCACACGGGCGTCCGCCCCGCGCCCTTCGGTGGCGACGATGACGCCGACGCCGAACCTGGCGTGCTCGACGCTCTGGCCGACGCGCAGGCCGCTGCTGTTGGTTTCGGCGTAGCCGCCGCCGAAGCTGCCATAGGCTGGCGTCGCCGCCGGTGCCGCCTTCTTGTTGAGTTTCTTCAACAACTCTTCGGGAATCTCGTCGAGGAAGGAAGACGGCACGCAGTAGCGCGTCTGGCCATGCAGCATGCGGGTCTGCGCGCAGGTCACATAGAGCCGCTGGCGGGCGCGCGTCACGGCGACGTACATCAGCCGGCGCTCCTCCTCCAGCCCGTCACGCCCCTGGCTGACCGAGTTCTCGTGCGGGAACAGGCCCTGCTCCAGACCGGTGATGAAGACGACGTCGAATTCCAGGCCCTTGGCGGCATGCACCGACATCAGCTGGACCGCTTCCTGGCCTTCGCCGGCCTGGTGCTCGCCGGCTTCCAGCGAGGCCAGCGTCAGGAAGGAAACCAGAGCGCCGCCTTCGCCGATGGCCCCCTCGTCGTCGACGAAGGTGGCGGCGGCGTTGATCAGTTCGTCGAGGTTTTCCAGCCGCTCCTGGCCTTCCTTCTCGGTGCGGTAGTGCTGCGCCAGGCCGGATTTCTCGATGACGTGCTCGACCATCTCGGGCAGCGGCAGGCCCTCGGTCTCGACGCGCAGCTGCTCGATCAGGCGGATGAAGGCGCCGACCGTCTGGCCGGCCTTGCCGGTCAGCGAGGCGGCGGCGTTGTACAGGCTGGAATTGCACTGGTGCGCTGTGGCCTGCAGGTTCTCCAGCGAACGGGCGCCGATGCCGCGCGTCGGAAAGTTCACCACGCGCAGGAAGGCCGTGTCGTCGTCCGGGTTGCCGAGCAGGCGCAGGTAGGCCAGGGCATGCTTGATTTCCTGGCGCTCGAAGAAGCGCAGGCCGCCATAGACCTTGTACGGCACGTTCTTGGTAAACAGCTCGTTTTCCAGCACCCGCGACTGGGCGTTGGAGCGGTAGAGCAGCGCAATCTGCGTCGGCGCCACGCCGTCGCGCACCAGCTCGCGGATTTCCTCGACCACGAAGCGCGCCTCGTCGAGGTCGGACCAGGCTTCGAAGGCGCGGATCGGCTCGCCGGCGCCGGCGTCGGTCCACAGGTTCTTGCCCAGGCGCTCGCGGTTGTTCTTGATCAGCGCATTGGCCGCAGCCAGGATGTTGCCGTGCGAGCGGTAGTTCTGCTCCAGGCGGATGATGTTGTCGCCGGCGTAGTCGCGCTCGAAATCGCGCATGTTGCCGACCTCGGCGCCGCGGAAGGCGTAGATGCTCTGGTCGTCGTCGCCGACCGCGAAGACTTTCGCGCCGCCGCCGGCCAAGAGTTGCAGCCAGGCGTACTGCAGCTTGTTGGTGTCCTGGAACTCGTCGACCAGGATGGCGCGGAAGCGCTCCTGGTAATGCCGGCGCAGCGGTTCGTTGCGCTGCAACAATTCGAAGCAGCGCAGCAGCAGTTCGGCGAAATCGACGACGCCTTCGCGGTTGCACTGGTTCTCGTACTCGGCGTACAGCTCGACGCGCTTCTGCGTGTAGTTGTCGTAGGCCTCGGCCTGCGCCGCGCGCACGCCCTGCTCCTTGTGCGCATTGATGAAATGGCACAGCTCGCGCGGCGGGTATTTCTCGTCGTCGACATTCAGATTCTTCAGCAGGCGCTTGACCATCGCGAGCTGGTCGGCCGAATCGAGGATCTGGAAGGTCTGCGGCAACCCGGCCTCGCGGTAGTGGGCGCGCAGCAGCCGGTTGCACAGGCCGTGGAAGGTGCCGATCCACATGCCGCGGGTGTTGATCGGGACCACCGCCGACAGCCGCGCGATCATCTCCTTGGCCGCCTTGTTGGTGAAGGTCACGGCGAGGATGCCGTGCGGTCCGACCTGGTTGGTCGACATCAGCCAGGCGATGCGCGTCGTCAGCACGCGCGTCTTGCCGCTGCCGGCGCCGGCCAGGATCAGCGCATGCACAGGAGGCAGGGTGACGGCCTGCAACTGGGGAGGATTCAGATTGGCAAGAAGGTCGGACATGAATTACTTCACGGAAAAGTTGCGGCGAATCTCGTAAAATCGCGCCGCGATACGAGACGGACAACTGGTCATACCAATTTGTTGCAATTGTGCAACGCAGCAAAACAACCCAGTGTAAAAATGGTCGCCGGGAAACAAGCCCGAGTATACTTGCTAAAAAATATATTGCAGTGCACAAAACTTTTTGCCCACAAGGCGAACTAAGCAGTTGATGGTCACCACCATCAAGCATTCAGGAGCAACAGCATGAACAACAGTATGAACGCACCGAAGATCCTCCCGTGGATCGCCCGCAAGGCCGGCATCAGCGATGAGCTCGCGCTCAAGCTCTGGCGTCGCGCCCTCTCCGAAGCCGAATTCATTTGCGGCAAGGCCGAAGGTTCCAGCTACTGGGGCATGGCCGTCGAACGCTTTCTCGCCATCGTCGATGATGAAGTCGGCGAAACCCTGGAATACAGCCTGACCCCCGCGCCACGCCTGTCCTGGATGTGGCACCACCAGACGCGGATGTCCCTGCTCTCCCTGATGGCCGCCCAGAACACCTACCGGTTCTGGCAGAACACCTGGGAAAGCATCGCCGCACAAAAAAAAGCAGCCTGACCGGGCGCCGCTGAGCGCGGCCTGAAGCGGAGCGTGCAGGCTCCGCAGCAGGCCGCCCGGCGATCCATTGCGCAACGCTCCCGGTCATTCCCGCGCGCCTTGCATCACCGCTGCATCACCGCTGCATCACCGCTGCATCACCGCTGCATCACCGCTGCATCGCCAGCGGAAAAAGTCCCGCCGCCGGCCGGCCACTCCGCCGCCGGCCGGTGCGAGCCGGTATAATTCCGGGCTTATCTCATGATTTTTCAGCGAAAGCCCATGCAGGACAAATACGCCCCGGCCGACATCGAGCGCGCCGCCCAGCAACACTGGGACCAGTCCGGCGCCGCCCGCGCCGTCGAAGATACCAACAAGCCAAAGTACTACTGCCTGTCGATGTTCCCGTATCCGTCCGGGAAGCTGCACATGGGCCACGTGCGCAACTACACCATCGGCGACGTGCTGTCGCGCTTCCACAAGATGCAGGGCTACAACGTGCTGCAGCCGATGGGCTGGGACGCCTTCGGCATGCCCGCCGAAAACGCCGCGCTGGCCAACAACGTGGCGCCGGCCGGGTGGACCTACTCGAACATCGACTACATGCGCAGCCAACTGAAGTCGCTCGGCTTCGCCATCGACTGGCAGCGCGAATTCGCCACCTGCACGCCCGAGTACTACCGCTGGGAGCAGTGGCTGTTCACCCGCCTCTACGAAAAGGGCCTGGTGTACAAGAAGCTCGGCACCGTGAACTGGGACCCGGTCGACCACACCGTGCTGGCCAACGAGCAGGTCATCGACGGCCGCGGCTGGCGTTCCGGTGCGCTGATCGAGAAGCGCGAGATCCCCATGTACTACATGAAGATCACCGCCTACGCCGAGGAACTGCTGGCCGAGCTCGACAACCTGCCGGGCTGGCCGGAACAGGTGCGCCTGATGCAGAAGAACTGGATCGGCAAGAGCACCGGCGTGCGCTTCGCCTTCCCGCTGGCGGATAACGCCGAAGAGAAGCTGTGGGTGTTCACCACCCGCGCCGACACCATCATGGGCGTCACCTTCGTCGCCGTCGCCGCCGAACACCCGCTGGCCACCCGCGCCGCCGCCAACAACCCGGAACTTGCCGCCTTCATCGAGGAATGCAAGAAGGGTGGCGTCGCCGAGGCTGACCTGGCGACGATGGAGAAGAAGGGCCTGCCGACCGGCATCTACGTCAGCCACCCGCTGACCGGCGAACAGGTCGAAGTCTGGGTCGGTAACTACGTGCTGATGAGCTACGGCGACGGCGCCGTGATGGCCGTGCCGGCGCACGACGAGCGCGATTTCGCGTTTGCGCTCAAATACCAGCTGCCAATCAAGCAGGTCGTCGCCGTTGATGGCGAGACCTTCAGCGATCAGGCCTGGGCCGAGTGGTATGCCGACAAGGTCAAGGGCAAGCTGGTCAATTCCGGCAAGTACGACGGCCTCGGCTATGAAGCCGCCGTCGATGCCATCGCCGCCGATCTCGCCACCAAGGGCCTGGGCGACAAGAAGGTGCAGTTCCGCCTGCGCGACTGGGGCATCTCGCGCCAGCGCTACTGGGGCTGCCCGATCCCGATCATCCACTGCCCGAGCTGCGGCGACGTGCCGGTCCCCGACGACCAGTTGCCGGTCGTCCTGCCGGAAAACGTCGAGATCACCGGCGCCGGTTCGCCGCTGGCCCGCATGCCCGAGTTCTACGAGTGCAAGTGTCCGAAGTGCGGAGGCGACGCCAGGCGCGAAACCGACACCATGGACACCTTCTTCGAGTCGTCCTGGTACTTCCTGCGCTACGCCTGCCCGGACAACGCCACGGCCATGGTCGACGAGCGCGTCGCCTACTGGTGCAAGGGCGGTATCGACCAGTACATCGGCGGCATCGAACACGCCATCCTGCATCTGCTGTATTCGCGCTTCTTCACCAAGCTGATGCGCGACGTCGGCCTGATCGGCGACCTCGGCGAGCCCTTCGCCAACCTGCTGACGCAGGGCATGGTCGTCGCCCCGACCTTCTTCCGTGAAGGCGAGAACGGCAAGAAACAGTGGATCAACCCGGCCGACGTCGATGTCGTCACCGACGAAAAGGGCCGCCCGACCGGCGCCACGCTGAAGGCCGACGGTCAGCCGGTGGTCATCGGCGGCACCGAGAAGATGTCCAAGTCGAAGAACAACGGCGTCGACCCGCAGGCGCTGATCGACCAGTACGGCGCCGACACCGCCCGGCTGTTCATCATGTTCGCCTCGCCGCCGGATCAGTCGCTGGAATGGTCGGATGCCGGCGTCGAAGGCGCCTACCGCTTCCTGCGCCGCCTGTGGAAGCTGGTCCACGATCACGTTCAGAACGGTCTGGTCGCCGCCTGCACCGGCAGTGACGGCCTGGGTACGGCTCAGGCCGACCTGCGCCGCAAGCTGCATCAGACCATGGGCAAGGTCGCCGACGACTACGGCCGGCGCAAGCAGTTCAACACCGCCATCGCCGCCGTCATGGAACTGCTCAACGCCTACGACAAGTGCGATCTCGCCGACGCCGCCGGCCGCGCACTGGCCCAGGAAGTTCTGGAAAGCGCCGTGCTGCTGCTCTTCCCCATCGTCCCGCACATCGGCCAGGCGCTCTACGCCGAACTGAAGCCGGGCTTTGACGCCGGCCTCGCTGCCTTCCCCAAGGCCGACCCGGCCGCCTTGAAGCAGGACGAGATCGAACTGGTCGTCCAGGTCAACGGCAAGCTGCGCGGCAGCATCCGCGTCGCCGCCGAAGCCGACAAGGCGAGCATCGAAGCTGCCGCGCTGGCCAACGCGGACGCGCAGAAGTTCATGGAAGGCAAGCCGGCGAAGAAGGTCGTCGTCGTCCCCGGCCGTCTGGTCAACATCGTCGTCTGAGGAATACGCCATGCCGCTGCTGCGCTCCCTGCTCCTCCTGCTGCTCGCCTTCACCCTGACCGGCTGCGGCTTCCAGTTGCGTGGCGCGCAGAGCGGCGGCCTTCCCTACAAAAGCCTGTACATCGCCCTGCCGGAAACGGCCGAGGTCCGCATCTGGCTGGAACGCTACATCAATGCCTCGGGTGGCACCACGATCGCCAACGACAGCCGCTCGGCCGATGCGACTTTCCAGCAACTGGACGACACCCGTCAGAAGAGCATCGTCAGCGTCAGTTCCAAGGGGCGCGCCCGTGAGTACCGGCTGCAGCTGACCTACCGCTTCCGTCTGGTCAACAGCAAGGGACAGGAGATCATTCCGGCGAACGAGATCAACCTCAGCCGCGACATCACCTACGACGACTCCAACGTACTCGCCAAGGAGCAGGAAGAGAACCTGCTGTGGCGTGACATGAACAACGATCTGGTCAACCAGGTCATGCGCCGCTTGTCCGTCATCAAGCCGCTCAACCCAGACGAACCGGAAGACGATCGCTGATGCTGCTCCGGGGCGAACAGCTCGCCGCGCATCTCGAACGCGAGCTGCGCCCGCTCTACGTGCTGTATGGCGACGAGCCGCTGCTCGTCATCGAAGCCGCCGACGCGATCCGTGCCCGGGCCCGCCAGCAGGGCTACAGCGAACGCGAAGTCCTCACGGTGCTGCCGCAGTTCGACTGGGGCCTGCTGCTGGCGGCCGGCGGCAACCTGTCGCTGTTCGGCGATCGCAAGCTGATCGATCTGCGCATTCCCACCGGCAAGCCGGGCAAGGAAGGTAGCGCCGCATTGCAGCAGTGGTGCCAGAATCTTTCGCCCGACAACCTGCTGCTGATCACCCTTCCCGAGCTCGACTGGCGCGAGGAAAAGGCCGCCTGGTTCACCGCCCTGGTCAATGCCGGCGTCGCCCTCAAACTGAATGCCCCGCCGCTCGCCGAGCTGCCCGGCTGGATTGCCGGCCGCCTGCGCCGCCAGCAGCAATCGGCCGAGATGGACAGCCTGAAGTTCATCGCCGAACGCGTCGAGGGCAACCTGCTCGCCGCCCACCAGGAAATCCAGAAACTGGCTCTGCTCTACCCCGCCGGTCAGCTCAGCGCCACACAGATTCGCGACGCGGTACTCAACGTCGCCCGTTACGACATCGACGGATTGCGCGAGGCGCTGCTGGCCGGCGATCTCGGCCGCTTGACCCGGACGCTGAACGGCCTGATGCAGGAAGGTGAGGCCCCGCCGCTGGTCCTCTGGGCCATGAGCGAGGAAATTCGCGCCCTGACGATGATCCGCAGCGGTCTCGACAGCGGCCGGCAGCTCGACCAGCTGCTCAAGGAGGCGAAGGTATGGGGGCCGCGCCAGATGCCGGTCAGGAAGGCGCTGCAGCGACTGGACACGGCCACCCTCGAAGCTGCACTGCAACACGCCGGCCGTATCGATCGCCTGGCCAAGGGGATCGGCCAGGGCAACCTGTGGGAGGAATTCCTGCGCCTCGGCCACAGCTTGTGCCGGCCGGGTAAGTTTGCCGCAAGGAATGCCGCCTAAGCTTCCGCAGCAATCAAGCCAAAGGGGGGAGGCTCATGCATCACACACGTCCGGGACTACTGGCACTGGCCTTGGCCATCGCTGCCATGGCCTCCGCACAGGCTTCAGACAACGTGCTGTCGCTGCTGCCGCTCTCCCTCGATGAACTGATCGCCACGCCGGTCACCACCGCCTCGCGGCGGGCCGAAGCACGCGAACGCACGCCGGCCCACATCATGGTGATCACCCGCGAGCAGATGCGCGACCGGCGCTACAAGAACCTCGCCGACCTGCTTGAAGACCTGCCCGGCGTCGATTTCCAGCGCGGCACGCGGTCCACACAGTACAACCATTTCGTTTTCCAGGGCCACGTCAGCAACAACAAGCTGCTGATCCTGCTCGATGGCGTTCGCATCGATCATCCCGCCGGCGGCAAAATTCCCATCGCCGAAAACTTCTCGCTCTATTTCGCCAAACAGGTCGAAGTGCTCTATGGCCCAGCCGCAGCCTTATACGGCGCCGATGCCTTCGCCGGCGTCATCAATATCATCACCCAGAAGGCGGGCGACCAGGCTGCCGGCAAGGTCGCCGTCGGTGGTGGCAGTTTCGGTTCGCTGGAGAGCGATTTCCTCGTCAGCGGCAGTCTGGGCAAAGCCATCAATCTCAGCGTCGGTGCCCACTATCAGAAAAGCGACCGCGCACCGCTCGACGAGTACTACCGGAGCGATTTCCCCAAGGTAGCGCTGGGCGACACCAGCGCAAGCAATCGTGAGGACTATACAGCTGGCATCACCAGCAAAAGCCAGTATGTCAGACTCGATGTTGGCGACAGACTGACCCTTGGAGTGTATCGCAACCAGTTTCGAAGTCTGACAAGCACAGGTGACCGGACAAGCCAAGCGCGTTACGTAGACAACGCTTACTGGGACACGACCATCGACACATGGCATGGCCGCTATCGATTCAACATGACGCCTTCGATTAGCAGTGAAACCGTAGTCGATTTTTCGCGCTATGAAGTTGACCCCGACAGCAGCTATCTGAACACCTTCACCGATCCCGACAAGGTTCGTAGACATGGCTATGACTACTCCTACGGACGACGGGCAGGGATAGAACAAAATTTGAACTGGCAAGCAAGTGATGCGCATAGTTTGCAGGCCGGCCTTAGCTACCGCAACTTCCACGCGATCGAAACACCTGACTTGCCTCGCCCCTACCGGAGGTCGCTAGACCCCAATGAACAAGGCATGGTCTACATCAATACCGACTCCTCGAGCACAAATCTACCGTTGAAGATCTTCGAGGCGCGTTACCACAGCTGGTCCGGCTACCTGCAATGGCAGGCGCAATGGACCCCGCAATTTTCAACGGTCGCCGGATTACGCCATGACTGGTACTCCACCTATGGTGGGAGCACCAACCCGAGACTTGGACTGGTGTGGAAACCCGACAGCGGCAACGTCATCAAACTGCTTTACGGCGAAGCTTTCCGCGCCCCGTCGCCGGAAGAAATCTATAGCGCCTTCGGCAGTTTTGCTGGCGGCGTCCCCGTCGGCACCTTCCGCGCCCCCAACCCGCACCTGGAGCCGGAAAAATCCAAGACTTGGTCAGCCACTTGGGACTGGCGCCCGAGCCGCCAGTTCAACCTGGTGAGCAACGCCTACCTGACCGAGGTCGAACGGGTGATCATCACCCGCACCGACGCCACGCCGGTTCAGTACATTCCCGGCACCGTCCTGACCGCCACCGAATCCAAGCAGAACAGCGGCAACGACCGCTACCACGGCATCGACATCATTCCGCAGTGGCAGATGCATCTCGGCGGCCCATGGTCGGCCGACCTGTGGGGCAGCTACAGCTACGTCAAGGGCTGGTACCGCGAGACGGACGACGGCCTGAAACTCAAGCAGATCAACATCGCAGCCCACAAGGTCAAGCTCGGCCTTACCCTGCGTTACCAGGACTGGCTGACCATCACGCCACGCCTGCAATGGATCGGCGACACGACGACCGGTGCCATCAACCGCGTGCCGAACGATCGCATCAAGAAGACCGACGCCTACACCGTGGCCAGCCTGCATATCGGCGCCCACAAGCTGGCCGGCGAGCGCCTGTCGCTCTACTTCGACGTCTACAACCTGTTCGACAAGCGCTACTACGCTGCCCACACCTCGTCGTCGAGCGCCGTCATGCAGGCCGTACCCCAGCAACCCCGTACCCTCATGGGTACCGTCGAGCTCCGCTTCTGAGCGACGCGTGAGCCGGATTCCCAAGCTCTCCTCGGCACTGCGTGCCGGCCTGCTGGCCCTGCTCCTGGCCAGCTTCACGCTGCCATCGCGCGCCCAGGCCCAGGACATCAGTGAATATGGCATGAAGGCGGTGCTCTTCTTCCGGCTGGCGCAGTTTGTCTATTGGCCGGGCAACAAGCCGGCCCCGCGCCCGACCATCCTCTGCGTGGTCGGCCGCAATCCTTTCGGAACCGCCTTGAGCCTGATCGACGCCAGTACCGGCGAGGTCGAAGTACGCCTGGCCCCGAGCGAGCTCGGCGCCTGTCACCTGCTGTTCATCCCGCGTAGCGAGGCGGCCGGCATGAACGGCTGGCTGGAACGGGCCGCCGGCCGCGAACTGATCACCGTTTCCGATCTGCCGGGATTCGCCCGCTCCGGCGGCATGATCGAACTGCCGCTCGAAGGCGAACGCATCGGCATCGTGCTCAATCGCACGGCAGCGCAGCGTCGCGGCTTCGAATTCAACGCCCAGTTGTTGCGCCTGGCCCGGGTCATCGAGCCATGAACCTGCTGCGCGCCCTGTTGCCTCTGCCTAGCATCCGCAACAAGCTGGTGGCGATTTCCTTTTCGTTCCTGCTGATCACCGTCAGCCTGGTCTTCCTTCTCGTCTACACCCAGCAACGGCAGTTGCTGCAGACGCAGCTCGCCGAATCGATGGCCGCCCAGGCCCGCCTGCTCGCCACCAACCTGCAGGCCGCCACCGCCTTTCTCGATCAGCATGAAGCCGACCGCCTGCTCTCGTCGCTCGCCATCAACCCGGCCGTCGATGCCGGCCGGGCCTTGCTGGCCGACGGAACCATACTGGCCAGTTATCAACGTCATCCCGACGCCGGACTGAGCATCCCGGATGACGGTGGCGACCAGCAGTTTCTCACCGACCATCTGCTCGTCCGCCAGCCCATCGTCTTTCCCGGCCAGGGCAAACCGGCCGGACACATCGAGCTGCTGGTCTCGCTCGCCCAGTATCACGCCACGATGCGTCAGACCCTGGCCGACACGTTGGCCCTGCTGTTATTCGCCCTGGCCATCCTGCTCGTGCTCAGCCGCTACATCGTCGGCCGCATCACGGCGCCGCTCGAATACCTCACCCAGCTGATCCAGCGCGTCTCGCATCACGCCCGCCTCGACGAGCGGGTGAACATCGACAGCCGCGACGAGATCGGCAGCCTGAGCCATGGCTTCAACCGCATGCTGGACAGCCTCCAGGCGCGCGACCAGGAGCTCGCCAGCTATCGCGAGAGCCTCGAAAGCATGGTCGGCAAGCGTACACGCGCCCTGCGCGAAGCCATCGACGAGGCCAGTCGGGCCAACCGAGCGAAATCGGACTTCCTGGCCCGCATGAGCCATGAAATCCGTACCCCGCTCAATGCCATCACCGGCCTCAGCCGCATGGTCCTCGAAACGCCGCTCAATCCGCAGCAACGCGAGTATCTGGAGCAGGTCATGCATTCCTCGGATGCCCTGCTCGGCATCATCAATGACATCCTCGACTACTCCAAGATCGAGGCCGGCGGTCTGCACCTGGAAAACCGCCCGTTCGAGGTGGACCGCCTGCTGCAATCGGTCAGCAGCCTGTTCGCCGCCCGCGTTCGCAAGCAGGGACTGGAGTTGCGCTTCATCAAGGAGGAAGGGGTTCCGGCCACCCTGATCGGCGATTCCTTGCGCCTGGGGCAGATTCTGATCAATCTGGTCGGCAACGCCGTCAAGTTCACTCCGGCCGGTGAAATCGAGGTACGCATCGCCCTCGCCGAACGCCTGAACGAAGGGCGCCTGCGACTGGCCTTCAGCGTTCGCGACACCGGCATCGGCATTGCGCCGGAGCACCAGGAAAGCCTTTTCTCACCGTTTGCCCAGGCCGACAGCAGCATCACCCGGCGCTTCGGCGGAACAGGGCTGGGCCTCGCCATCTGCCGCCAGCTGGTCGAACTGATGAACGGCGAGATCGGCCTGACCAGTTCGCCTGGCCGCGGCAGCACCTTCCGGTTCACCGTACAACTGGCGGAAGCCGCCACCGACAGCCTGCCGGCGCTCCCAGGGAAATCCGGTGAGACGCGTGGCGACCACCCCTTGCCCCGCTGGTCGGGCGAGCGCGTGCTGGTCGTCGAGGATATCGCCATCAACCGCACCATCGCCGTTGCCCTGCTGCAACGCGTCGGCCTCAGCGTCGCCGTCGCGGCCAATGGCCAGGAGGCGCTCGACCTGCTGGCCAGCGAACCGTTCGCGCTGGTGCTGATGGACATCCAGATGCCGGTCATGGACGGCCTGACCGCCACCCAGGCCATCCGGGCCAACCCGCAATGGCGGGATCTGCCGGTCATCGCCATGACCGCCCACGCGACCAGCGAAGACCAGGAACTGACAGCACTGGCCGGCATGAATGCCCACCTGACCAAACCGATCATCCCCGGCCTGCTCTACGCGACCCTGACCCAGTGGCTGCCACCGAGCGCCCAGACCACAGCGCCGCCAGCGACGGGCGAGGACGATCACCGTTCGGGGCCGGCGATCTGGCCGGTCTTGCCCGGCATCGACCGGCAAACCGGGCTCGAGCTGCACATGAACCGGCCGGAGTTCTACCTGAAATCGCTGCATGCTTTCCGCCAGGATTTCGCCAACTGTACACAACGCATCGGCAGCGCCCTGGCCGGCGGCGAACGCAACGAGGCCCGCCGCCTGGCCCATTCGGCCAAATCGGTGGCCGCTTCGCTGGGTGCAGGCGAGCTGAGCGATGCCGCCCGCCAGCTGGAACAGGCATTGGCCGAAGAGACGGCGGACCAGGCGCTGGCCGACACGCTCGAACGCTTTCACAGCAGGCTGAGCGAGGTAATCGATGGACTTGCCGCGCTACCTCCGCTAACCTCTGCCCCGCCCCCCGACATCACACTGGCATGGCCCGAGATCGAAGCGGAACTCCTTCAGCTCGAAACCTGCCTGGACCACGCCGACGCCCGCAGCGAGGCCGGATTTGCCAAAATCCGCCGGATGCTGGCCGGCCAACCTGTACTGGACGATGAGTGCATGAAGATGCTGAAGCAGATTGCAGCCCTGATCGAAGACGTCGAATACGAAGCGGCCCGGGCCAAGCTGCGCCTGCTGCGCCACCGCCTGTCCGAGAAGCTGGCATGAGTCAGGGGCAATCCGTGCTCGTCGTCGACGACGAGAAGCAGAACCGGGTGCTGCTCGCCGAACTGCTGGCCGGCGACTGCCGCGTCATCCTCGCCAAGAATGGCCCCCAGGCAATCGAGCGGGCACGCGAACAGGCACCCGACCTGATCCTGCTCGATGTCATGATGCCGGACATGAGCGGCTACGAAGTCATCCAGGCGCTGCAGCAGGACGACGCCACACGGCAGATTCCGGTCATCATCATTTCGGCGCTCGACGCGCCGGCCGACGAGGAACGCGGGCTCGATCTCGGTGCCGTCGACTACATCACCAAGCCCTTCCATCCGTCGATCGTCCGCAAGCGCGTACGCAACCACCTGCAGTCCGTACACCGCCGCAACCTGCTGGAGAATCTCGCCAAGATCGACAGCCTGACGGAAATCGCCAACCGGCGGCGCTACGACGAGGCCCTCGAGAGCGAATGGCGGCGCTGCGCCCGCAGCGGCTCGCCATTGTCGCTGGGCATCATCGATG
Source organism: Dechloromonas sp. (assembly GCA_008933675.1). Lineage (GTDB taxonomy): Bacteria > Pseudomonadota > Gammaproteobacteria > Burkholderiales > Rhodocyclaceae > Azonexus. Next base: position 3,528 of record WBUO01000061.1, on the reverse strand, counting down.
TCGATCACTTCAAGCGCTACAACGATCACCTCGGCCACGCCGCCGGTGACCAGATCCTGCGGCAGATTGCCGGCCGGCTGAGCGCATTCGTCCGCCGCCCCGGCGACCTGATTGCCCGCTACGGCGGCGAGGAGTTCGTCATCCTGCTGCCCAATGTCGAAGCCGGGGCGGCAGCCGGACTCGGACAGGAAATCCGTGCCAGCATCGAGGCACTGGCCTTGCCCCATCCGAATTCACCGGTCAGCCGCCATGTCACGATCAGCATGGGCGGCATCACCGCGATACCGAATGGCGGCGAAGTCGATCCGAAGTTCTTCAAGGAAGCCGACGCGGCGCTCTACGCCGCCAAGGCTGAAGGCCGCAACCGCGTTTTCTGGCGGGTCGGCTGAAAATCCCCGGGCCAGGCCCTAGGCTGCCTTGCCCTCGTCTTCGACTTTATCGTCGGGTTCCAGATCTTCCCAGAGGCAGGAGCACTCCTGACGCACATCGTGCAGCCCCGGTTTCGTCTGCCCCTGGACCAGGCATTCACCCAGGCACTCGTCGCCGACGACAACCAGTCGCATGTCGGCATCGACGCGCCGCTCGCCATCCCAGTAGCTGCACGTCGCACAGATCTTCACCTCGGTCGGCAGAATCAGTTTCTCAGCCATCTTGTCCTCAATGGAAAGCCCTTTTGTCGTTGCGGTTAAGAGTTTACCCGCTTCCGGAAGTTCCCTGTTATTTGTCTGGCTATAATGCCCTTTTGCCCATTCTGCAGAGCAACATGGATATCAAGGAATACATGCAGGCCGTCGGCCGCCGGGCCCGCACCGCCTCACGCCGGCTGGCGTCGGCGACCACCGCCGAAAAGAACGCCGCGCTGCTGCATCTGGCCGCCGCCATCCGGCGCGACAAGGATGCGCTGATCGCCGCCAACGCCGCGGATCTCGCCGCCGCCGGTGCCAATGGCCTGGAAGCTGCCATGCTCGATCGCCTGACGCTGACCGGCAAGGGGGTCGACAGTATGGCCGAAGGCGTCGAGCAGGTCGCCAAGTTGCCCGATCCGATCGGCGAGATGACCGACATCAAATTCCGGCCGACCGGCATCCAGGTCGGCAAGATGCGCGTCCCGCTCGGCGTCATCGGCATCATTTACGAAGCCCGGCCCAACGTCACGGCTGATGCCGCTGCGCTTTGCCTGAAGTCGGGCAACGCCGCCATCCTGCGTGGTGGCTCGGAGGCCATCAGCTGCAACCGCGCCATTGCCGCCCTGGTGCAGGAAGCCCTGCGGGAAGCCGGCCTGCCGCCCGAGGCCGTGCAGGTGATCGACACCACCGACCGCGCTGCGGTCGGTGAGCTGATCACCATGCGCGAATTCGTCGACGTCATCGTGCCACGCGGCGGCAAGGGCCTGATCGCCCGCCTGCTGGCCGAGTCGCGCGTGCCGATGATCCAGCATCTGGACGGTAACTGCCACGTTTATCTGGAAAGCGAAGCCGCGCCGGACAAGGCATTGAGGATCGTCGAGAACGCCAAGACCCAGCGCTACGGCACCTGCAACACGGCCGAATCGCTGCTCGTCGATCGCGCCGTCGCGGCGACGCTGCTGCCGCCGGTCGCCGCGATGCTGACCGACAAGGGCGTCGAGATCCGCGGCTGCGCCGAAACCTGCGCCATCGTCGCCAATGCCGTCGCCGCGACGGAAGAGGATTACTACACCGAGTACCTGGCGCCGATCATCTCGGTCAAGATCGTCGCCGGCATCGACGAGGCCATCGCTCACATCAACCAGTACTCGTCGCACCATACCGAGGCAATCGTCACCGACAACCATCCGAAGGCCATGCGCTTCCTGCGCGAGATCGATTCGGCTTCGGTCATGATCAACGCCTCGACGCGCTTCGCTGACGGCTTCGAGTACGGTCTCGGCGCCGAAATCGGCATTTCCACCGACAAGATCCACGCCCGCGGCCCGGTCGGCCTGGAAGGACTGACCAGCCAGAAATGGGTCGTCCTCGGCGACGGTCACGTTCGTGCCTGAACGATCTGCGGCAGCGCCCTTCCAGACCATCGTCGCCGCTCCCGGCTTCGCGCTGGGAGTGCGTTGTGACGCCGACGAAGTGACCGGCATCGAGTTTCTCGAGCCGCAGCCGGCACTGGTGCCGCAAACGGCACTCGCTGCCGAAACGGCTCGTCAGCTGGAGGCCTGGCTGGCCGACCCGGCCTTCGTCTTCGGCCTGCCCCTGCGCCCTGCCGGCACGGCGTTCCAGCGTCGTGTCTGGGCCGAAATCGCGGCGATTCCCTGCGGCCGGACACTCACCTATGGCGAGGTCGCCCGCCATCTGCACAACGCCCCGCGCGCCGTCGGCCAGGCCTGCGGCGCCAATCCCTATCCGGTCGTCGTGCCCTGCCATCGTGTCGTCGCCAGCGCCGGTGGCCTCGGTGGTTTTGCCCGCGAACGCGGCGGTTTCCTGCTCGACGTCAAACGCTGGCTGCTCGGACATGAAGGCAGCCTCCCCCGCTGACCTGGGCGAGATCGACGGCTTCTGCGACGCTCTCTGGCTGGAGGACGGGCTGGCCAAGGCAACTCTCGACAGCTATCGCTCCGACCTCGGCCGCCTGGCGCTCTGGCTCGCCGAACAGGGGCACGAACCGCTGCTCGACGTTCGGGCGACGACACTGACCGCCTTCATCGCCCATCTGTCGCGCCTGACCCGCAGCAGTTCGCAAGCCCGTTACCTGTCGACACTGCGCCGCTTTTACCGCTGGCAACTCGGCCGCGGCCGCATCGCCGCCGATCCGACATTGAAACTGGCCAGCCCGGCCAAACCATCGCGCCTGCCCAAGGTGATGTCGGAAAAGCAGGTCGAGGCCCTGCTCGCCGCCCCCGACACCGATACCCCGCTGGGCCTGCGCGACCGGGCGATGATCGAGGTCATCTACGCCAGCGGCTTGCGCGTTTCCGAACTGGTGGCGCTGAAGCTGCATGAAGTCGGCTTCAACGAAGGCGTCGTCCGCGCCTTCGGCAAGGGCAGCAAGGAGCGCCTGGTCCCGCTCGGCGAGATCGCCCTCGACTGGCTGCGCCGCTATCTCGACGAGGCACGCGGCACCATACTCAAGGGCCGCCACAGCGACGCGCTGTTCGTCACGGGCCGGGGCGGCGCGATGACGCGCCAGGCCTTCTGGCAACTGATCAAACGTTATGCGCTGATCGCCGGCATCGCGCCGGAGCGACTGTCACCGCACGTCTTGCGCCACGCCTTCGCCACCCACCTGCTGAACCACGGCGCCGACCTGCGCGTCGTACAACTGCTGCTGGGCCATGCCGACATCTCGACGACGCAGATCTACACGCATGTCGCCCGCGAACGCCTGAAGGCCCTGCATGCCATTCATCATCCGCGCGGCTGACGATCCATTGCGGGAACTTTTTCCCGTACCGACGGGCAAACGGCATGCAAAGCCACTGCTCCGCCTGTCACCGACGCGCCAGCCAGAGGAGATCACCCGATGAAACTGCTGCTCGCCACCCTTCTTGCCGGCACAGTG
>WBUO01000060.1 GCA_008933675.1 Dechloromonas sp. | reverse complement strand
CGTCGTAGTGGGCCTGGGCGTGGTCGAGCACCTGGCCGAAGGCCGGGCGGTTGAGCAGTTCCTGCGGGTTGGGCGGGATGGTGCCGGCGGGCAGGACGGACAGGTCGAGCAGGCTGGCGATGCGGCAGATGGCACCGGCGGGCTCGCAGCGACCGGCGAGAACGGCGGACAGGCCGGGTTGGCTGCCCAGGTGGAACAGCTCGTGCTGGCGAGGTTGGCGCAGGTTGGCGTCGATCAGCAGCGTGCGCTCGCCGAGTTGCGAGAAGACCACGGCCAGGTTGGCCGCCAGGAAACTGCGGCCCTCGCCGCGTTGCGGGCTGACCAGCGCCAGGCAGCGGTGGCCGGATTCGGGGTCGAGGCAGCGCACCATCAGCTGGCTGCGCAGGGCGCGCAGGCGCTCGACGGAGGCGGAGAAGGGCTTGAAGGCGGCGATCACTTCTTCGCTGATGCTGGTGTCGCCGGGGATCAGGTAGGGGTAATCGAACTGGCGGGAGAGGGCGAACTGGATGTCGGCCTCGCTGAGCAGGCCGAGCTGGATGGCCGCCTCGCCGAAGCGCAGGCCGCTTTCCTTCTGCAGCTTGAGGATGCTTTCCGTGGCTTCCGGCGTCAGGCGGCCGGCATCCATCAGCAGGGCGCCGATGTAGCGGCCGGTGCCGCCGCCGTGCAGGGCGCGGGCGAGGATGGTTTCGGGCGAGTTGGGCATGTTCATGGGCAGAGGGCTCATGCAGGTTGCGGGCGGCGGGCGCTGAGCAGGCGCATCAGGCGGTCGCGCAACGGTCGCGGCCGGCCTTCCGGTTCGAGAACGGCCAGTACCGGCAGTTCGAGGGCCTGGACGAGGTCTTCGCTGGAGCGTACGCGGCGTTGCAGCAGTTCGAGCGAGAGCGCGGCGCCGACGCCGAGCATCAGGCCGACGAAGACCGACAGCAGGATGTTCAGCAACACCAGCGGTCTGGAGGGTTTGATCGGTTCGCTGGCCGGGTTGAGCACGGACACGTTGTTCTGGATGCTCTGGGATTCCAGCCGGCTTTGCGTGGTGCGCTGGCCGATGGCCTCGAAGGCACGCTGGGCGGTTTCGACTTCGCGGACGAGAATCGAAATCTCGTCACGTTGTTCCTTCAGCTTCAGGATGCGTTCCTTCTGGGCTTCGACCGCGGCACGCAGTTCGCCTTCCTTCTGTTTGCTGATCGTGCCGGCGGTGCCGATGGAGCTGCTGATCCGGCCGATCTCGGCGTTCAGCGTCTTCTTCAGATCGGCCAGTTCGGCCTGCGAGCGTTGATATTGCGGGTGGTTGACGCCGAAATTGCCGGAAACTTCCTTCAGGCGGGCTTCCAGGCGGGCGATGTCGGCCTTTAGCTGGCTGACCAGACCGCTTTGCATGACTTCCGGCAGCGTTTCGGCGCTGCCGCCGCTCTTGCGCTTGCTGCTCGAGTCGGTGCTTTGCGCCTGGGCGATGGTGAGTTGCGTCGACAGTTCGTTGAGCTTCTGGGTTTCGTAGTCGAGGCGCTCATCGGTCGCCACGATGCCGGATTTCTGCTGGTAGTCGGAGAGTGCCTTCTGGGCGGCATCCAGGCGTTCGCGATACTGCCGGGACTGCTCGTCGAACCACTTGGCGTTCTGGCGGGCCGGTTCGACGCGCAGGTCGAGATTCACGTCGATATACGCCTGGCCGAAGGCATTGGCCATGGCGGCGGCGAACGCCGGATTGGCGCCGGAATAGCTGATGTTGATGACGTTGCTGTCACGCGATGGTTTGACGTCCAGCTTCTTGTGCAGCAGGGTGACCAGCCAGGGAGTGATCTGTCCCTGGCCTTCCGTGTCGTCAAGCCATTGCTCGCGGATGGTGGGGTTTTCGTCCATGCGCAGCATCTTGACGACGCGGGTGGCGACGCGTTCGCTGTTGATGATGTCGACCTGCGTCGCCATGTAGCCGGGTGCCATCAGCCCGGGCAGCACCATGCCGGCGATGGGGTCGGGGGATTTGACGTCGAGCACGATGGCGGTGCTGGCGGTGTACTCCTCCGGCAACAGCAGGCTGACGACGGTGGTGCTCAGCACGGTGGCGACAAAGGTCAGGAACACCAGCTTGCGGCGTGCCCAGAGAATCAGGAGGAACTGTTGCAGGGTCATGGCGGGCCGCCTCAGAAGATGCTCTCGTTGACGTAGATGACGTCGTCGGGCTTGATCGGGTCGTTGAGTTCGGGCGAGATGCGTTCGATTTGGCCGCTGTCGTTGCGCCGATGCACGCGGATACGGTTGTCGGTGCCGCGGACCGTGGGGCCGCCGGCCTGGGCCAGCGCCTGGCGCACCGTCATGCCGCGTTCGATGCGGTAGGAGCCCGAGCGCTGGGCTTCGCCGTAGATGTAGTACATCGGGGCGCGATGAACGTAGATGACGTCGCCGCCGGCGACAATCAGGTCGTCCTCGTTGCGGTTGGCGATGTAGATGGCAGGAATGTCGATCTCGCGACGGAAGGGCTTGCCCTGGCGGATGCCGCTGACGATCGCGACATCCGCGCCGGCCGGCGTGGCACCGCCGGCTGCGGCCAGGATGTCCGACAGGCGCATGTTGCCGGTCTCCAGCGGGAAGCGGCCGGGGCGATTGACCTGGCCGAGTACCGAAACCTGGTTGCCGCGTACCTGCATGAGAACGATGTTGACCTGCGGCTTCTGCACGAAGCCGCCATCCCTGAGACCCGCCGCAATGCGGTTTTCGGCTTCGGGGATGGAGAGGCCGCCGATGGCGACCGTGCCGATCAGCGGGTAGGTGATGCTGCCGCTTTCGGAAACCCGGGTATCGAGGGTCAGATCAGGGTTCTGGAAGACGACGATGCGGATGGCATCGCCCTGTCCGAGTTTGTAATCGGCATCGGCAGCGCCGGCGCTGGCAAATCCGAAAAGCAGGCAGGCGAGTGCCAGCAGGCGGTAAAGGGCCATTGCGTTGTGTGTCCTCTGGGCTGAATGGGCTTACTTGAGACCGGCGATGCCTTTTTCGATGGCATCGGCTGCCGGCGAGCTTGCGGCGACGGGGGCGGCGGGCTCTTTCGGCGCTTCGGCAACGGCAGCGTTCGCCGGCGGGGTGGGCGTTGCCGTTCCGGCTGTCTTGGCGAAATCGCCGACGTAGTCGATCCTGGCCGCTTCCTTCAGCTTCTTGATTTCCTCGGCAATGGCCTTGCTGCTGCGCTCGTTGAAGAGGAACTGCTGGATGCGCGGTTTGGCGGTGGCCTCGTCAACCGGTGCCGACTGCGCCGCAGCGATGCGCATGATCATCGTCCCCTGCGGCGACTGGATCATGGCGATCTGGCCTTCCTTCATCTGGGCCAGTTTGGGCAGGAGGTCGAGCGGCAGTTGTTCCGCCGGACGGTTGCCTTGACTGGCGCGCGCCGGAATCTTGTTCTCCTTGAGCCAGTTGACGATGTCGTCCAGGCTCTTGCCGCTGTTGACGAAGCTCTTCAGCGCATCGAGCGAGCCGGCAGTGTTCGGGATGGCCAGTTCCTGAAGTGCATAGACGCGGCGCCTGGCGAAGAGATCGGGGTGTTCGTCGTAATAGCGTTTGACTTCCTCGTCGCCCGGCTTCGGGGTGGCTGCCGCGATCTGTTCCAGGTAGGCGCGGGCGAGGATCTCGCGGCGGGCGCCTTCGAGGCTGAGCAGCACGTCCGGATTGCGGTCGAGCTTCTTGCTGAGGGCCTGTTCGACGGCCAGTTGCTGGTTGACCAGGCGGTCGAGGATTTCCTTGCGCGCCTGCGGGGCATTGTCATTGGTCACCCCGTTTGCCTTGGCGAGCAGGGCATTGATTTGATGCACCGAGATTTCTGCGTCGTTGACCTTGGCTGCCACCTGGCTGGCCGGCACCTTGCCGTCCGAGCCGCCACAGGCGGCCAGCGAAGCGGCGAAGAGGGCAGCGATCAGCAGGGAGAGGGGTCTGGCGGAGAGGGGAGCTGGCATCGGATATTCCTGAACGAAATTGGCGAGGAGGGAAGAGAGCGTCCGATTCTAGGAAGCCAACATGTCAGAAAGATGACCTTGAACTGTCTTTCAGGAATTGCCGGTACGCCGTGGTCTTGCATCTGTTGTTAACCGGGTCGGGACTGCCGATGTCCTGGGCGGGCAGTTTACGGTATCGCCAGTCTGCGATCGTGCGACAAAATGTCGCGCATCTTCTGTTTTCGGCCATTGCCAGGCATTTCAATGCGTTTTGCATTGCGCATCAGGCGCTTGTTCCGCCGGCTTGCGGGGTTGCGGCGGGCGTCGGATCGGCAGCAGCCGGCGGATTGCGTCGGCTGCTTGTCCGGTGGAGGCCGTTCGCCAGGCGACCCGGCAAAGCGCTGCTGCAAGCGCTTCTCTGCGCCATCCGGCCCGGCCCTGCGGCGCGACACTATGTCGCATGGCTAAGTGGCGGGGATCCGTAGACTGCCCGCTCGGCACCTTCCGTGTGCATTTTTCCGCGCCCGCCGGCGATCGGCAGGGTGTGCAATCAGCCAGTTCCGTTGAGTGACATTTATCAGGGTGATCCATTTGCCATCGTTTGCCGGTGCGGCTGAACGCGCTTCATGCCCAGGACGGGAAGACCACGGGAAAACGCCATTCATCGCCGATCGACCCGGCAGACAGCCGGTTTCCGGCGGGGGTATGGCAAACCGTGGACGCTTCGTCGGTGCTCGGCGTAATCCCGGACTTTTCCCGCCCTGAGATTCCCTGGCGAACCACCCGCAAAAAAACATGTCTTTGGCAAATCAGGTTCTGCCCCTGGCGCCGGCAACGCTGTCGATCGGTCGCGACAATCTTCTCGGCCTGACCGAGGCGCTGCTGGAGCCGATGATTCTGGTGCTTTCGCTATGGCTGGTCAGCGCCTTCTACCTGGGCGAGTTACCACCCGCCTATCTGATCCTGTCGCTCATCGTCTTTTCGCTGACCTTTCCGGGTGCTTCGCGTCTGCGCCTGAGCGTGCCGGCTGCCGTCTGGCACATCCTGCTCAGCTGGCTTCTGGTCGGCCTCCTGCTGCTGCTCCTCGGCTGGGCCACGCGATACCTGCAGTATTTTGATGAACAGGTCATCCTGACCTGGTATGCCGTTTCGGCTGTCGCATCGCTGGCCGGCCACCTGGTCCTCCGGGCCGGCGCTCCTTATCTCCTCGGCTTGCAGACGGAGCCGCGGCGGACAGTCATCGTCGGCATGAACAGCCAGGGGGTCGAGCTGGGCAGAAGGCTGGTTGCCGATCGCTATGGCCACACCCGGCTTCTCGGCTATTTCGATGACCGCTCCCGTGAGCGGATTCAGGCGCACGACGGATTCCCGACGCTCGGCAGACTTGACGAACTGGCCGGCTATGTGAAGACGCACCGCATTCAGCGGATTTTCCTTTCCCTGCCGATGTCGCGGCAGGAGCGGATTCTCCAGCTCCTCGCCACCTTGCGCGACACGACGGCATCCGTCTATTTCGTGCCGGACATGTATGTCACCGATCTGATCCAGGCGCGGATGGACGCCGTTTGCGGCGTGCCGGTCGTCGCCGTCGTCGACACGCCCTTCGCCGGTATCAACGGCATCCTGAAGCGCGGCAGCGATATCGTCTGGTCATTGCTGATCCTGCTGCTGATCTCGCCGCTGATGCTGGTGCTGGCGCTGGCGGTCCGCTTGTCGTCGCCGGGGCCGGTCATCTTCCGGCAGCGGCGCTACGGTCTGGACGGCGAGGAGATCGTCGTTTACAAGTTCCGCTCGATGACGGTCTGCGAGGATGGCGCGACGATCCGGCAGGCACGCAAGGCCGATGCGCGCGTCACGGCGCTGGGGGCTTTCATGCGCCGGACATCGCTCGATGAGCTGCCGCAGTTCGTCAATGTGCTGCAGGGACGCATGAGCATTGTCGGTCCGCGGCCGCACGCCATTGCCCACAACGAGCTCTACCGGAAGGTCATCGACGGCTACATGATCCGCCACAAGGTCAAGCCGGGCATCACGGGCTGGGCCCAGGTGTGCGGCTATCGCGGCGAGACCGAGACGCTGGACAAGATGCAGGCGCGGGTGGACCACGATCTGGCCTACTTGCGCAACTGGTCCTTGCGCCTCGACCTGTACATCATTCTGCGCACCCTGCTGGTGACGGCCCGGGGGCTGAATGCGCATTGAGGATGTCTGCCGGCAGCTGCCGGCAGCCAGGCCGCGACGGCCGTCCGGCCGCCTGCTCGTCCGCCTGTGCCTGATGTCGCTCGTTGCCGGGGGCGCCCAGGCGGATCAGGGCGACCTCCTGAATTTCACGGCCGGGGTCAGCCACCTCGACGACAGCAACCTGTTCCGCCTGGCATCCGGCGTGGATCCCCGGCCGCTGGTCGGCAGCGAGGAACGCGGCGATCGCGTCACCACCACCTCTTTCGGCGTCAACCTCCGGAAATCGCTGTCCATGCAGCAGTTCGAGGCGAACTGGGATCACTTCAGCAACCGCTACGCCCGCTACGGCTTTCTCGACAGCGACATCAACAACGGCCGCCTGGCCTGGCTCTGGCAACTGACTCCCGAGGTCAGGGGGAATCTGAGCCATAGCCGGACGCAGGCCCTGCTCGGATTCGCCGACTATACGAACTACGGCGTCCGCAATCTGCGCAAGACCACGGTTCACCGGGCGGATGCCGACTGGAGCGTCTTCAGGACGGGCTGGCACCTGCGGGCCGGCATCGACCGCTACGAAATACGCAACAGCGAAACCTTCTCGCAGGATGAGGGCAGCCAGACGGACAGCGGCGATGTGGCCGTCCGTCATGTCTTCGCTTCGGGCAACTGGGCCGATGTCTTTGTTCGTGCGGGAAGCGGCGAGTTTCTCGGACGCAGCCTGGATGCCGCCCGGCAACTGGATACGGGATTCGCCGAAAGGCGTTACGAGTTCCGCATGTCGTGGTCGCACGGCAAGAGCAGCCTGCTGGGCGGGGTGGGTTACGCCAGACGGCAGTACGATCATTTTTCCGGCCGGAACTACGGGGAGCCGGTCGGCAATCTGAGCTGGACCTGGGCGGCGAGCGACAAATCGGCGTTGCGCGTGGCCTGGCGCCGCGATCTGCTTGCCTATACGGATCAGTCTGCCAGCTACTACCGGCAGGATGTCTTTAGCGTGAAGCCGGTATGGCAGATCGACAGCAAGCTGCGGCTGAGTGCCAATGTCGATCATGCGCGGCGCGACTATCGCGGGGCGATCGCTCCGGTGGCCTGGGCTTCCCGCGATGAACGCGTGACCACGGCACGCCTGGAGGCCGAGTGGGCACCTTGGCGCGCCTTGTTCGTCAATGCCTATGTCGTCCGCGAGAAGCGCGATTCCAGCCTGCCCGCCGGCGATTATTCGGCCCGGCAGCTCGGGCTGGGCCTGCGCGCCGAGTTCTGACCGGCGTCCCGGTTTTCTCAACCGGGAGCGCCGGCCCGGCAGCCCGGCTCAGAAGCGCAGACTGAGTGCCATGTTGAGCGAACGGCCGCGCCCCGGCACGTTCATGCCCCAGGGAACGCCGCCGGTCGTCATGGTGTTTCCCTGGCCGAGGTAGGCGCCGCCGAGCGGCAGCAGGTAGAACTCGTCGAGCGCGTTTTCCAGGGCGATGTCGACCCGGGCGTATTTCCATTCGTAACTGGTGCGCAGGTTGACCAGCGTATAGCCCGGAGTCTGCATTTCGTTGCGGACCTTCGAAACGCGTGTCTTGTCGTCGACGACCTGAACCTCCAGGGTGTTGCTCCAGCCGCCGAGACGATGAGCCAGTGCGAGTTTCGTATTGAGCGGCATGATGTGGTAGAGGTCGTCGCCCGTCGAGCGGTTCTCTCCCCGCACGTAGCTGACGCTGCCTGTTGCGGTGAAACTGCCGATGCTTTCCAGCCGGCCGAGAAGCCGGTGGGCGGAAACGTCGATGCCGAAAAGGCGGGCCCTGACATTGGTGTACTGCAGCAGGACATACTGTTCGTCCTTCGTTTCGTAGCCCGGCGCCCGCCTGGCGTCGATGAAATTGTCCACGTCCGTCACATAGCCGGTGATTTTCAGCCCCCAGCGTTCCTTGTCGGCGCTGTGCCAGTCGCCGCTGATGCTGAGGCTGTGGGCCACTTCGGGCTTGAGGTCGGGATTGCCGATGTAGCCGTTGCCATCGCCGACAAAATTGTTCATCAGCGCCGCCATCGGGAAATAGGACCACGGATAGCGTTCGTAGAGATTCGGCGAGCGCGTCTTGCGCGCCAGCCCGGCTTCGTAGGTTTGCGTTTCATCGGGCGTGTGGCGGAGCAGGGCTGTCCAGTCGACATGCTCGTCCTTGCGCTTGTGGTCCAGCGCGTTGAAGCGGGCGGCATCGCCGCGGTAGGCGCCGATGTTGCTGTAGCCCTGTACCGATGCCGCGTCGGATTTCACCGTGCCCAGGCGGATGCCGAGCAGCGTCAGCCAGCGGGAATTCCACTGGCTTTCCAGCTCGCCGAACACGGCTTGCCGGTCGCGCTTGCCGTCGCGGATATTCCAGAAATCGTTGCAGCACATCGAGCCCGGGCCGAAGCCGATCGGCGGCCACCAGTCGTCGAGGCGGTATTTCTGGAAGTCATAGCCGATACGGAGGATGTCGGTGTCGCTCAGGTCGATGTTCGCCTTGAGCAGCCCGCCTGTCGTCGTCGCGACGGTGTCCATGGGCATGTAGGGGGTGACGATGTACCTTTCCGGCAGGAAGTCCATGTGGTGCTCGAGCTTCTGGCGGAAGTAACGTGCCTCGAGCCCGCCCCATTCGTATTGCCCCGTGTAGCGGACGTTGGCCAGACGATTCACGTTGGACGGCTTGTCGTCGGCCAGCGTCCAGACATGGTCGGGAAGGAAGCTCGTATCCTTCTCGCTGGAAATCATGTCCATGCGCTGGTTCGGGAAGCCTTCGTAGTCGAGTTTCTGTTCGCTGACGCTCAGCGCCAGGATGTGGTTGCGCAGCGGTTGCAGGGCCAGGCTGAGCTCCCGGTTTCGCGCATTGCGGTATTCGCTGGCGCCGACTTCCCGTTCCTCCACCTTGCGGCCGGCACTCAGGGCTTTCCAGAAACCGGGTTTCTTGAAGTCGTCGGCAGCCTCGTAGTTGTCCGAGTTCGATTTCGATTCCGAGTAGGAGAAATTCAGCCATTGATTGGCCAGCATGACCCGGCCGCTATTGCCCCGCGCATTGCCGTTGCTCCGGGTGAAGTAGCTGAGTTCGCCTTCGGCCAGGATGCCTTGTTCGGCAGAGGCGAACTTCGGCGGCGCCGAATCGACCTGGATCGTCCCGCCGATGCTGTCACCGCCGACGCTCACCGGTGTGATGCCGGCAAAGACGGCGACGCTTGCGACCTTGCTGGGGTCGATGAAGGAGAGCGCCGGGTTCATGTGGTTGGGGCAGGCGGTCATCAGATCCATGCCGTCCACGATGGTGCGCAGGCGGTCGTCGGCGAGGCCGCGCACGACGGGCAGGCTGGAAATGCCACCGGCGCCATAGCTGCTGACGCCGGGAATGTCTTCGAGCAGGCGGGCCGTGTCGCTGGTGCTGGCACGCCACGCAGGAAGTTTGTCCTTGTCCGGCTGTGTGGCGCCTGCCGGCATGTCTCCTGGACGTGTCGCCGTGACCTCGATCGGGCTCAGCAGGGGTGTCGTATCGGTATCAGGTGCCGGGGGGGCGGTGGTTTGAGCGATCGCCGTCAACGGAACGATCGAGAGCAATACGGCCCAGGGCCGGATTGGAAATGCTTGCTGCATTATGGTTGTTCCCGATAGAACAAGGCGGCGTGACTTGCGTCGCGCCGCCCCGATTGTGGAGTGAGGCTGTCCTGGTCAGGCAGGACGGCGGCGCCGGGCGATGGCGCCAAGAATCCCCAGCCCGGCCATGAACATGGCGTAGCTCTCCGGTTCGGGCACGGCTGCGGTGATCGTCTGGCTTACCGGGTAGCCGCTCATGGTGCCGATGGCTCCGTAGCCGGCGACGCTGGTGCCGGTCATGCAGACCGCACCCATCATGCCACCGGGCGCACAGTCGGCATAAGCCAGCTTGTTGATCTGGGCCTGCGTCAGCGCCGCCAGCGGATCGTTCGGGATGAAGATCAGGGCGTAGGCGTTGCCGGGGTTGTTCGTGGCGCGCGGGAAACCGTAGTAGACGCCGCCGGCCTCGACCCCGGCCTGGGGCGACCAGCCATCGCCGCCCAAACCGGTCCAGAAGGTCTTGGTGTTGCTGTTCTTGAAAGTTGCGGCAAAGGTACCGCCCAGGCTGGCGTCATACCACGAGACCAGCTGGTGATCGAGCGTCAGCCAAGTCATGGCGTCGTTGGGATAACCCACTCCGTTGCCGGTCATCGACTCGCTGAGAATCCCCTTGAGATTCGTGACGGTGTGCGTGGCGCTGTCGTAGTCGAAGGTCCCCTTGAAGATGGAATCGTTCGGCTGGGTGTCCGGCTCGAACCAGGTCGTCAGAACTTCGTAGGTGGTGGTGCTGGCATGTGCCAGCGGGGCAAAGCCGGCCAGCGACAAGGCGAGGGCGGCGATCAGGTGCTTCTTCATGGCAATCTCCTTTTGAAAAATCAAGGCCGCTTGCGGCGGCGTCCCAGAAAGCCGATCAATCCCAACCCGGCGATGAACATGGCGCAGGTTTCAGGTTCCGGAACGGTCTGGGCAAATGCGGTGTAGGTGTATGAGCCGCCGAGCATCCCGACGGCATTGCCGGTGATGCGCAACGAATAGTTGCCAACGGGCAGGGTGTCGGAATGGCTGGAGTAGTCGCCCGTCAGGGCGAGGAGCGAAGTGCCGGTCGCATCGAATCCGCTGAAGAGCGTGACCGTCAGATCGTCGATGTCGTACAGGGTCAGCGTGCCAAAGGTCATCGGCACATTCATTGCCGCCCCACTGACCAGGGTGTCGGGGGCGGCCACCGAGAAATTGAAAATGTCGGCAAATGAACCCGAGGTTGCCAGCACATTGCCGGCAACCGGCGTCGATCCGAGCGTGCCCAGTTCATGGGTTCCTGCCTGCGCGGCACTGGCGAAGGCGATGGTCAGGGCAACGAATGAACAGGATTTCTTCAGGATGGTCATCACGCGTTTCCTTTCGATGTCGCTGAATCCTGTCTTTGGGCGATCAAAGATGTTTGGCCGCATCGATCAGCCCGCCTTGCGTCGGCCGGCGATGACGCCCAGCAACCCCAGGCCGGCCAGGAACATGGCGTGGCTTTCGGGTTCGGGAACCGGTGGCGGGGTGATGGCGAGCCACTTGTTGAATGCGTTCAGATGGTTGTTGGATGCATTTCGCAGGTTCCCGTAGGCGGTATATAGCGACGAAGTCGTCGGTATCTTTGCCATTGCATTGGTGAGGTCCTGAATGTCGAGTAGCTCGATTTCACGCCCAATACTCAGAGCGGCGAAACTCGATGCGCTGCCTTGGTCTACGAGATCCGTGAACAGCGTCTGCAGGCTTGTGTTCTGAAATGTGTTGGCCGGCAGTGAGGTCAGATCGGAGACATCGACTCCCGCCAATCCGGCTTGTGCAAGCAATGTCGTGACATGCTGGTCTTCGGATTTCGGGATGTTCCTGAACGGCATGATCGTGGGGTAGAGGGCGCCAAAAGCTCGATACACATCGCCGGCCAGTTTCTCTTCCTCGATCATGAAACGCAGGTCGGCAATTGCTTCGGCAGAATAGGTCTGGGCTTGCGCGAGTCCTGCAGAGAGGCAGGCAAAGGCCGCAAGCAGGGAGACTATTTGGGTTTTCATGGGGATTTCTTCTCGTTCCATCAGGTTTCAAGTGGTTTTGCGCCGCCCGGCGAATAAACCCAGCAGCCCCAGGCCGGCCAGGAACATGGCGTGGCTTTCGGGTTCTGGAACAGCGGCCGTGATCGATTGCGAGAGGGGAAGACCGCCCATCGTGCCGACGGCTCCGTATCCGGCGGCCGAGGTCCCGGTCATGCAGGTCGCCCCCATCATGCCGCCGGGGGCGCAGTCGGCATAAGCGAGCCTGTCGAGCTGGGCTTGCGTCAAGGCGTTCAGCGGATTGTCGGGGACGAAGATCAGCGCGTAGGCGTTGCCCGGATTGGCGATTCCGGTCAGCGCACTCGGCCAGCCGTAATAGGTGCCGCCGGCCTCGACCCCGGCTTGCGGGGACCAGTTGCTGCCGCTGCCGTTTTCGCCGCTCCAGAAGGTGGCGGTGTCGGCGTTCCTGAAGGTGGCGGCAAAGGTGCCGCCGAGAGCCGCGTCGTGCCACGAAACAAGCTGGTAATCGAGCGCCAGCCAGGTCATCGGCGTGCCGCTCAGTTCATCGCCGGTCATCGATTCGCTCAGGGTGCCGCGCAGATTGCTCACCGTCTTGCTGGCGTCGTCATAGCTGAAGGTGCCGACAAAAATCGAGTCGTAGGGCTGGGTTTCGGGTTCGTGCCAGGTCGCGACGATGTTGTAGTCGGCAACGGCTGCCTCGGCGATCGTTGTGCTACCGATCAGGGCGATCGTTGCGCAGAGCAGGAAAGGTTTCTTCATGGTTGCCGGGGAGTGCGAGCGAGCGGGAAAAGGCCTGCGTCCCGCCGGGGCGCAGGCCATGGTGGGTCAGACAGTCCGGCGACGACGGGCGATGAAGCCCATCAGGCCGAGCCCGGCCAGGAACATGGCGTAGTTTTCCGGTTCGGGAACGGCGGCCGTGATGGTCTGCGTGTTGGTCAGCGTGCCCTGCATGGTGCCGCCCGGGACCAGGTTGCCGCTGGCATCGAAGCCGTTCCAGCCGGCCATGCACTTGGTGCCCGAACCGTTGCGCGGCATCAGGGCGGCCGGCGTGCAGTCACCGTAGGCGATGTAGTTCAACTGGGACTGGCTCAGGGCAGCGGTCGGGTCGGCCAGGTTGACGAAGATCGAGGCGAAGGCGTTTTCCGTGCCTGCGGTATATACGGCGCCCATCTTGCCGTTGGTGCCGAAGGTGCCGCCGAAGAAGGAACCGAGCGAATAGCTGGGATGGTTGGGATTGAAGACGTTGGTGTCGCTGTTCTTGAAGACCGTGACCACTAGGCCGTCGTTGATGCTGTCACCATTGGTGTCGACGGCGATGGAGGAGAGCTGGTTGTCCAGATTGATCCAGGCGCTGACGCCGGGGCCGCCGTCCATGGCCTGGTTGATCTTGCCGCTCAGGTTGGAGACGGTCTGGGTGAGGCTGTCGTAGGTGAAGGAGCCGACGAACCAGGTATCCCAATCCGGATGGCTGCTGTTGTAGACAACCTGGTTGTAGACCTGGGTGACGTCGTAGGTCGTCGTCGTGGCCTGGGCTGCCGTGGCGCTGCCGATCAAGGCAACAGCCCCTGCCAGCGCGAATGCGGCTCTCGTTTTTGATGCGTACGTGAACATGCTGCCGATCCTTCCCTATCTGATTGATTGACGATCATTGGCGGATTTGCCGGGCTGCGGCAGGCGCCGGACTTCTGGCGAGTGCCGCTGCGATTTCTGTTTGTGCGGCGAAAGTTACGCGCCATTTTTCGAATCAAAAATGGTGCATTCGTCTCAATTTGGGGAGGCGCGGCAATATGCCGCATGGCATTGGGAAATGAGGGGCGGATAATCCGCTCCGGCGCAGGACAGGGCGTTGACCGTCGTCCGCAGTTCGGCAAAAACCCCATTCCTTCAATTACATGCCGTGTCGCCATCACTGGAAATGAATGTCGCAATGCACGAAGAAGAAAGCCTCCTGGGTGCCATTCGCGGCGCCCGGAACTTGAGAACGCATCACCATCTGCTGCAGTGGCTGCAGCGGGATGTCGGGCGCCTCATGCCCCATGATGTCCTGATTGCGGCGTGGGGGGATTTTCCCGGCGGTCGCTTGTGTCTCGATGTGGTTTCGTCGTTGCCGGGCATGCGGACCACCCTGGTCTGCTGTGCGGCGCTGACGCCCTTGCTGATCGATCTGTTCGATTGCTGGCACCGGGCTGCCTGTGTGCCGGTGGCGACGGATATTGGTGGTAGTACACGCGCCATCGCCAGTTCGAACGCCGATGTCGAGGCCATCGGCAGAATGCGCAGCGCCGTCGTGCACGGGGTCAAGGATGAACGTGCCGGGCTGGATTGCCTTTATGCCGCACTCGATCATGAGACGACTGCCCGCCCGTGTTCCGTGGAGGCAATGGGTTTGCTGCTTCCCTACATCGATGCGGCCTTCCGCAAGGTGAGCCTGCTGCCGATGCAGCAGCACGGCCGTGCCTGCTCACCAACGGCAGCCGGCATGGAGGATGGGGGCAAGGATGCCGGCTCGCGCGGCGACATTGACGCACTCCTGTCGGGGCGCGAACAGGAAATCATGCGCTGGGTCTGCGTCGGGAAAACCAACCCGGAGATCGGCCGGATTCTCAATATCAGTCCGCTGACCGTCAGGAACCACCTGCAGCGCATATTCCGCAAACTGGATGTCCTGAATCGCGCCCAGGCGGTGTTCGAGCTGGAGCAGCGATGGGCACCGAGCGGCGCCAAGGCCGGGGGGCTCTAGTCCGGCATCCTCGGCGGGCTGATGTCCGGGGTGGGCCGGATTCCGTCGAGTCCGCCATGCAGATGCTGACGACGCGGCCCGGCAAACCTTTGGGGTAAAATACCCGCCGACCCAGATAACGAGCCGTCCATGAAAACTAGTTTCCTCGACTTCGAACAGTCGATCGCTGATCTCGAAGCCAAAATCGAAGAGCTGCGCTTCGTCCAGGATGATTCCGCCGTCGACATCTCGGAAGAGATCGGTCGCCTGGAGAAGAAAAGTGCACAGCTGACCAAGGATATCTACGGCAAGCTGTCGCCGTGGCAGATTTCCCAGGTCGCCCGTCATCCGCAGCGTCCCTATACCCTGGACTACGTACAGCATATCTTCACCGATTTCGAAGAGCTGCACGGTGACCGCGCGTTTGCCGACGACCATGCGATCGTCGGCGGCCTGGCCCGCTTCAACGGCCAGCCGGTAGTCGTCATCGGCCACCAGAAAGGGCGCGATACCAAGGAAAAGATCTACCGCAACTTCGGCATGCCGCGGCCCGAGGGCTACCGCAAGGCGTTGCGCCTGATGAAGCTGGCCGAGAAGTTCGGTCTGCCGGTAATGACCTTCGTCGATACGCCGGGTGCCTATCCCGGCATCGACGCCGAGGAGCGCGGCCAGTCCGAAGCCATTGGACGGAACCTGTATGTGATGGCCGAGCTGAAAGTGCCGGTCATCGTCACCATCATCGGCGAGGGCGGTTCCGGCGGCGCGCTGGCCATCGCCGTTGGCGATGTCGTGCAGATGCTGCAGTACTCGACCTATTCCGTGATCTCGCCGGAGGGCTGCGCTTCGATCCTGTGGAAGAGCGCCGAAAAGGCACCGGAGGCCGCCGAGACCATGGGGATCACAGCCCAGCGCCTGAAAACGCTCGGCCTGATCGATCGCATCGTCAGCGAGCCGCCCGGCGGCGCCCACCGTGACCATGCGGCCATGGCGCAGAGTTTGAAGAAGGCGCTGCAGGATGCGTTGAAGCAACTTTCGGCGATGAGCACCGATGAACTGCTGGCGACGCGCTATGAGCGGCTGATGAGCTATGGCCGCTTCAAGGAACAGGCTGTCGCCTGACCTCCTCTCCAGGGTCGGTGACTTCGTCGCCGACCGGGTGCCTGCACATGAAACGGTGTGTGTGGCGCTCTCCGGTGGCTGTGATTCCGTCGTCCTTACCCACCTGCTGAGCCGCCTGAATCTTGCCGGGCGGCTCGTTGCCATTCACGTCCACCACGGCCTGTCACCCAATGCCGATGCCTGGGCCGCTTTCTGCGAAGGCTATTGTCGGAAACTGGGTGTTCCGCTACATGTCTCCCATGTCGTCGTTGCCAGGGATGACGGCTGTGGCCTGGAAGCCGCTGCCCGCCAGGCACGCTATGCTGCCTTTGCCGAGATTCACGCTGATTGTCTGGCGCTTGCCCAGCATCGGGGCGATCAGGCGGAAACCCTGTTGCTCAACCTGTTGCGTGGTGGCGGGGTGACCGGTGCTGCAGCGATGCCGGTGGAGCGCCGGCATGGATCGCAGCGCCTGTTGCGTCCACTGCTCGGCGAACCTCGGGCAGTCATTGAGGCCTATGGGCGGGAGCATGGCCTGAACTGGGTGAGCGACGAAAGCAATACCGATACCGGATTGACCCGGAATTTCCTGCGCCACGATGTGCTACCTGTGGTGCAGCGCCGCTTTCCAGGGGCCGAAGGCGTTCTGGCTCAGGCAGCAGCGAATTTTGCCGAGGCCGTCGAGTTGCTCGATGAGCTTGCCGCGCTGGACTGGGCTTCGGCCGTTGCCGATGACGGGGCGGCGCGGCTCACCGTCCTGCGCACCATGACACCGGTTCGCCTGAAGAACCTGCTGCGCCATCGTCTCCGCCAGCTCGGCTGGCAGGTGCCGGTGGCCGCAAGGCTCGACGAATTTGTCCGTCAGTTGCTGAGTGCCGGGCCCGATCGTCACCCGGAACTACAATTGCCTGCCGGGCGCATGCGCGTGGCAGGCAAGCGCCTGTACTGGCTGGCCGGGGCATAACAATCTGTTACCGAGCGCCTTTCCGCACGGAATGGCCTTCAGTTACAATCAATGAATTAACTTCTTAATGAACAGGCCATGATTACCGGATCCATTGTCGCCATCGTCACACCCATGCACGAGGATGGCAGCCTCGATTTGAACTCCCTGCGCAATCTGGTGGATTTCCACGTGCGCGAAGGTACCGACGCGATCGTTGTGGTCGGGACCACGGGCGAATCGCCGACAGTCGACGTCGAGGAGCATTGCCAACTGATCAAGGTCGTCGTCGATCACGCTGCCGGGCGGCTTCCCGTCATTGCCGGGACCGGCGCCAATTCGACGGCGGAAGCCATCGAGCTGACCAGCTTTGCCAAGAAGGCCGGTGCCGACATGGCTCTGTCCGTGGTGCCTTACTACAACAAGCCGACCCAGGAGGGGCTCTACCGCCACTTCAAGGCCGTTGCCGAGGCTGTCGAACTACCTGTCCTGCTCTACAACGTGCCCGGTCGTACGGTGGCCGACATGAGCAACGACACCATCCTGCGCCTGGCACAGGTGCCTGGTATCGTCGGTGTCAAGGATGCCACCGGTAACCTTGATCGTGCTTCCGACCTGATTGCCCGCGCACCCGAAGGCTTCGCGCTGTACAGCGGCGATGACATGACCTGTGTGGCATCAATCCTTCTCGGTTTCCATGGCAACATCTCGGTGACCGCCAACGTCGCTCCGCGCCTGATGCACGAGATGTGCTTCGCCGCAGCCGCCGGTGATGTCGCCAAGGCACGCGAAATCCACTTCAAGCTGCTGGGTCTGCATCGAGATCTGTTCTGCGAAGCCAACCCGATTCCCGTCAAGTGGGCGGTTAGTCAGCTGGGGCTGATGCCGAACGGCATCCGTCTGCCGCTGACCGTGCTTTCCGAATCCATGCAGCCCCGCGTCATGGCAGCCATGCGCCACGCCGGCCTTGTTGCCTGAAAGAAATGAAAACCATGAATCGCAAGCTTTCCGGCTTCAGTCTTACCGTAATCGCCATAGCCCTGGCCGGTTGCGGCATTCTTCCCGACTCGCGCAAGATCGACTACCGCTCAGCCGGTAAGGTGCCGACGCTTGAAGTGCCGCCCGATCTTTCGCAGGTTGCCCCGGATGACCGGTATCTGGTGCCCGATGCAGCCGGTAAGGGTAGTGCGACTTTTTCCGGTTATGCCGCCGAACGCACGCCAGCAGCTCTGGCTCGTAACAACAGTGTGTTGCCCGAAGTCGACAAGGTGCGTGTCGAGCGCTCCGGCAACCAGCGCTGGCTGGTCGTGGCCCTGCCTGCTGATGGCCTCTGGGATACCGTCAAGGATTTCTGGCAAGAGACTGGCTTCATCGTCAGTATCGAGCGACGCGAAGCCGGGGTGATGGAGACGGACTGGGCCGAGAATCGTGCCAAGATCGGTGACGACTTCATTCGTCGTTCGATTGGCAAGTTGCTTGACTCGTTCTACTCCTCCGGTGAGCGCGATAAGTTCCGTACCCGTTTCGAGCCGGGCTCGCAACCGGGGACGACGGATATCTTCATCAGCCACCGTGCCATGGAGGAGGTGTATACCTCTGCCGCCAAGGACGAGACGCGCTGGCAGCCCAAGGCCGCCGATCCGGAGCTTGAGGCGGAGATGTTGAGGCGTTTGATGGTTCGTTTGGGTACCGAAGAAAAACGTGCCGAGGCACAGCTTGCGTCTACTACCAAGGCCGAACCGCGCGCAAGGCTGGCGAAGACCGACGATGGCGGTGGTTCGCTTGAAGTTGATGAGCGCTTCGACAGGGCCTGGCGGCGTGTCGGACTCGCCCTTGACCGGGTCGGTTTCACTGTCGAAGACCGTGATCGTTCTCGCGGTCTGTACTTCGTTCGCTATGTTGACCCGGAAATCGACAATGCCAGGAAGAAGGACGACGGCTGGTTGACCAAGCTTGCATTCTGGAAGACTACCGTTCCGACAGATAACAAGGTCCAGTACCGTATCCACGTGGGTGAGCTGGGGCAACAGAGCAAGGTTCAGGTGCTGACCAGCGAAGGTGGGACGGATCGTTCCGAAAGTGCACGCAAGATTCTTGCGCTGCTGCTTGAACAGTTGCAGTGAGTCTTTATTGCCGCTAGTCCGGCAGACAGGCAATAAAAAACGGGGCCGCAGCCCCGTTTTTTATTGTGCGAAGAAAGA
Organism: Dechloromonas sp.; assembly: GCA_008933675.1. GTDB lineage: Bacteria > Pseudomonadota > Gammaproteobacteria > Burkholderiales > Rhodocyclaceae > Azonexus. The sequence goes on along the minus strand of WBUO01000060.1, from coordinate 39 downwards.
TTACTTCTTTTCTTCAGCGGCCGGGGCGGCAGCCGGAGC
>WBUO01000435.1 GCA_008933675.1 Dechloromonas sp. | reverse complement strand
GGCCCTTGAGCGCTCTCTCCCTCGTCCTGTTACTGCTTGGCGCGTCGGTGCTGGCCGTGGTCGTCTTTCGCCGTTTCAACCTGCCGCCGGTGCTTGGCTATCTGCTGGTCGGCAGCGTCATCGGTCCGCATGCGCTGAACCTGATGTCCGACATCCACAGCGCCGAGTATCTGGCGGAGTTCGGTGTCGTCTTCCTGATGTTCTCGATCGGCCTCGAGTTCTCGCTTCCCAAGCTCTATGCCATGAAGCGCATCGTCTTCGGGCTCGGTCTGCTGCAGGTCGGGGCGACGATGCTGCTGGTCATCCTGCTCGTCATGGGGCTCGGCATCGGCTGGCAACTGGGGATTGCGCTCGGTGGCATCTTTGCCATGTCGTCGACCGCCGTGCTGACCAAGCTGCTGACCGAGCGGATGCAGCTGAATACCACGCATGGCCGGGAGATCATGGGCGTGCTGCTGTTCCAGGATCTGGCCGTGGTGCCGCTATTGGTCATCATTCCCTCGCTGACCCAACCGCCGGAAAAACTGGCGATGCTGCTCGGCGTTGCCCTGCTCAAGGCAGTGGTGGTCCTGGCGGTGATTCTCGTCTTCGGCCAGAAGCTGATGCGCAAGTGGTTCCACTTCGTCGCCCGCGCCAAGTCGTCTGAAGTTTTCATCCTCAACGTGCTGCTGATTACCCTCGGGCTGGCCACGCTGACCCAGCTGGCGGGGCTGTCGCTGGCCCTCGGTGCCTTCGTCGCCGGCATGCTGATCTCGGAAACCGAATACCGGCTGCAGGTGGAGGAGGACATCAAGCCATTCCGCGATGTGCTGATGGGGCTGTTCTTCGTCACCATCGGCGTCAAGCTCGACCTGCACATCCTTCTTGATCTGTGGTGGCAGGTGCTGCTGGTGCTCAGCGCCCTGTTGATCTTCAAGGCGCTGATTGTCGGCTTGCTCTCCTGGCGGCTCGGAGGGTCGCCCGGCAACGCGATCCGTTCGGCGCTATGGTTGTGCGCCGGCGGCGAATTCGGCTTCGTGCTGCTGGGTGAAATCGCCCACATGCCCAAGGCGGTCGAGCAGGTTGTGCTGACTTCGCTGGTGCTGTCGATGCTGATTGCCCCGTTCATCGTCCAGTACAGCGAAAAGCTGGTGATGCGCTTTGTTGCCAGCGAATGGCTGATGCGCTCGATGCACCTGACGCAGATCGCCGCCCAGTCGATGGCCACCGAAAAGCATGCGATTCTCTGCGGCTTCGGTCGCAACGGCCAGTATCTGGCACGTTTCCTCGGTCAGGAGGGAATCAACTACATTGCCCTCGACCTTGATCCGGACCGTGTCCGCGAGGCAGCAGCCGGCGGCGAGAGTGTCGTCTTCGGCGATGCCGGGCGCAAGGAGGCGCTGGTGGCGGCGGGCCTGATGCGTGCCAGCGTCGTCATCGTCACGATGAGCGATACGCCGTTGGCGGAAAAGGTGCTGCATCACGTCCAGGAATTGCGCCCCGACCTGCCGGTCGTCGTCCGCACGGCCGACGAGCGCGACATGGCCAAGCTGGCCAAGGCCGGCGCCGCCGAAGTCGTGCCGGAAACGCTGGAGGCCAGCCTGATGCTGGCTTCTCATGCGGCGGTTCTGGTCGGCGTGCCGATCAACCGCGTGCTGAAGCGCATCCGCCAGACCCGTTCGCAGCGCTACCGGCTGCTGCGTGGCTTCTATCGCGGGATGAGCGACCGTGAGGAGGACGACAGCCAGCAGCCGCGGCTGCATTCCGTCTGGCTGTCGCCGGGGGCCGCCGCCATCGGGCGGACGCTGGCGGAGTTGGGGCTCGATTCTTTCAGCTGCGAAGTCAGCGCCATCCGCCGACGCGGCATCCGCGCCATAGAGCCGGCACCGGAAACGCAACTCGAGGAAGGTGATGTGATTGTCGTCCTCGGGGTGCCGGAGGCGGTGGCGGCTGCTGAACAGCGGTTGTTGCAGCGGTAGTGGCCACTTTGCGCTAAAGCCGCTTCTTGTGTCTCAATAGTAGCGGCTTCAATGCGCAAGGCGGAAGGTCAAATCAATGCTGGTGGGCGTTTTAAAGATCAGTTAAAGGCTCTTGCAGACTGTGTAGAGCGTTACGCCATCGTCTACATAGTTGGCTGCTGAAGCAGCCCTTGAGGGATTGGCTCCCCCGTTTGCCACAACACTTCCTGCCTGGGTATAGCCCCGAACAATGCCTCGTGCGGAGACGCCATCGTCAAATTGCGCGTCGATGGCGTTGGCGATTTTGCCTGGCAGATTTGTCGAACAAACAACCAGTCCGGCTAGTTCAGCGGCAGCGGCTGGCCCAGTATTGCTCTGGACGCCAACGATGCCTCCTACCGAGTTGTTGGGCTGATCGTTGGTTGCTGTGTCTCCGCCGACAAAGCCCGCGAGCCGCAAGTGTTGCCAGAATTCTCGTGATTCAGTTCCGGCTGCATTGCTGTTAAGTTCTCCACCAATTTGGCCATCACCGTCGCCATTTGTTGCTAATGGATTTAGCCATCTGGCTGCAGCACCATTGTCATCACCAGGGAATCTTTTGTAGCGGTCCTGATAGCCGTATATAGCGGCAGCCATTCCATTCAGGTCGTTCGCAATGTTTTTGATTTTGGCTTGGGTGATCAATTCCTGCCCCTTCAGCACGCCACCCAGCAGCAGGCCGATGATGACCAGCACGATGGCGATTTCGACGAGGGTGAAGCCTTTTTGGTGGCTTTTCATGGCATGCTCCGGGTGAGATTGTTCGTGAACTCTTCTGCAATATCCGTGCCCGGGTTGTCGGGTGCAAATTTGCCGGTATTTGCCTGAATTTGATAGAAAAAGTGTCAGAAAATGGACGCTCTGTTTCAATAATGGACGCAGCTGACAAGGGACGAC
>WBUO01000059.1 GCA_008933675.1 Dechloromonas sp. | reverse complement strand
GGGCCACGCCGTCGGCCTCGGCCTGTGCCGAGGCGAGTTCGGCGGTCGCCCGCGCCAGTTCCATCTCGCCGATGTCGCCGGCGTCGAAGCGGCGCTGGAAGAGCGCGAGGCTGGCGGCACGCAGCTTGATCGTGTCGGCGTAGAGCGCCTGGGCGGCATCCAGTTCGCGGATCAGGAAGTAGGCCTGGGCGACGTCGGCCTGCAGCGTCAGCAACGTCGAGCGGAACAGCGCGGCGTTGCGCTCGGCGTCGAAGCCGGCAGCCCGGGCACCGTCGCCGAGCCGGCCGAAGAGGTCGGCCTCCCAGGCGAAGCTGGCCTGGCCGCGCCATAGTGTGCCCGGGTCGGTGTCGGCGTTGGCCGGCAGCCCTTGCGACGCCGGCGACGGCAATTGACGGGTCGGTCCGAAGCCGATGCCGATCTGCGGGAAGAGGGCAGCCCGGGCAGTCTTTTCCAGGGCCCGCGCCTGGCCGAGACGGGCGGCGGCGGCCTTGAGGTCCTGATTGGCGGCGAGCGCCTGCTGCTCGAGATCGTCGAGCGTGGCGTCGGCGAAGACCCGCCACCATTCGCCGCGCTCGACGGCATCGGCGGGTTGCGCCAGTTTCCACGGCGCGCCGGCGGGCGGTTGCGGGGCTTCCTTGTAGCTGGCCGGAATGTCGGCCTCGGGGCGTCGGTAGTCGGGGGCCAGCGAGCAGCCGGCGAGCAGCAGGCTGGCGAGCAGCGCGCCGACCGGGAAGGGCAGAGGTCGGAGGTTCATGGTCTTACTCCTGCGGGGCATGGTAGGCGGAGGGGCCAGCCACCAGCGGGGCGTCGTGGTGGGCGGCGGAATGCAGCTTGTGCTTCTTGTCCAGCGTGCGCAGCAGCACGTAGAACACCGGCGTCAGGAAGAGGCCGAACAGGGTCACGCCGAGCATGCCGAAGAAGACGGCGATACCCATCGCGTGGCGCATTTCGGCACCGGCGCCGGAGGACAGCACGAGCGGCACGACCCCCATGATGAAGGCGATGGAGGTCATCAGGATGGGGCGCAGGCGCAGGCGGCTGGCGTTGATCGCCGCCTGCACCGGCGTGCTGCCCTGCATTTCCAGTTCGCGGGCGAATTCGACGATGAGGATGGCGTTCTTGCAGGCCAGCCCGACCAGCACCATCAACCCGATCTGGGTGAAGATGTTGTTGTCGCCGCCGGTCAGCCAGACGCCGGTGAGCGCCGCGAACAGGCTGGTCGGCACGATCAGGATGACGGCCAGCGGCAGGGTCAGGCTCTCGTACTGGGCGGCGAGGACCAGGAAGACCAGCAGCACGCTGATCGGGAACACCCAGATGCCGGCGTTGCCCGCCAGGATCTTCTGGTAGGTCAGGTCGGTCCATTCGAACTTGACGCCGCGCGGCAGGGTTTCCGCCGCGACGCGCTCGGCCGCCGCCTCGGCCTGCGCCGAGGAATAGCCGGGGGCCGGGCCGCCGTTGATGTCGGCCGCCGTGTAGCCGTTGTAGCGGACGACCATTTCCGGTCCGTAGGTCTGCTTGACCTTGACCAGCGACGACAGCGGCACCATCTCGCCGGCCGCGTTGCGCACCTTGAGCTGGCCGATGTCCTCGGGATGGGCGCGGAAGGGGGCGTCGGCCTGGGCGCGAACCTGATAGACGCGGCCGAAGCGGTTGAAGTCGTTGACGTACTGCGAGCCGAGGTAGATCTGCATGGTGTCGAAGACGTCGGTGACCGAGACGCCCAGCTGCTTGGCGCGGGTGCGGTCGAGATCGACGTCGATCTGCGGCACGTTGATCTGGTAGCTGGAGAACATCGGGCCGAGTGCCGGTTCCTTGGCCGCCGCCGCCATGAAGGCGTTGGCCGCTTCGTTGAGTTCGGCGTAGCCGACCGAAGCGCGGTCCTCGATCTGCAGCTTGAAGCCGCCGACCGTGCCCAGGCCCATCACCGGCGGTGGCGGGAAGGTGGCGATGAAGCCTTCCTGGATCGCCGCGTATTTCTGGTTCAGCGCACCGGCAATCGCGCCGGCCGACAGTTCCGGGCTGCCGCGTTCGGCGAAGGGTTTCAGCGTGACGAAGACGATGCCGGCGCTGGAACTGTTGGTGAAGCCGTTGATCGACAGGCCGGGGAAGGCAACGGCGTGGTCGACGCCGGGCTGGGCGAGGGCGATTTCGCTCATCTTGCGGATGACGGCTTCGGTACGGTCGAGCGAGGCGCCGTTCGGCAGCTGCGTGAAGCTGACCAGGTACTGCTTGTCCTGGCCGGGCACGAAGCCGCCGGGCACGATGTAGGACAGGCCGATGGCGCCGGCGATCAGCACCAGGTAGATGCCGATGGCGCCGGTCTTGTGCGCGATGATGCCGGTGACGCCGCGGCCGTAGCGCTCCGAGGAACGGTTGAAGAAGCGGTTGAAGGCGTGGAAGAAACCGCCAAAGTAGCGGTCCATCTGCACCGTCAGCCAGTCCGGCTTCTCGCCGTGGCCCTTGAGCAGCAGGGCGGCCAGCGCCGGCGACAGGGTCAGCGAGTTGATCGCCGAGATCACCGTCGAGATGGCGATGGTCATCGCGAACTGCTTGTAGAACTGGCCGGTCAGGCCGGTCATGAAAGCCAGCGGCACGAACACCGCGACCAGCGTCAGGGCGATGGCGATGATCGGTCCGGAGACTTCGCGCATGGCCCGGTAGGTCGCTTCGCGCGGCGTCAGCCCGGCCTCGATGTTGCGCTCGACGTTTTCGACGACGACGATGGCGTCATCGACGACGATGCCGATGGCCAGCACCATGCCGAACAGCGACAAGGCGTTGATCGAGTAGCCGAAGCCGAGCATCAGCGAGAAGGTGCCGACGATGGACACCGGCACGGCCAAGAGCGGGATGATCGAGGCGCGCCAGGTCTGCAGGAAGACGATGACCACCAGCACGACCAGGGCAATCGCTTCGAGCAGCGTATGCACGACCGCCTCGATGGAGGCGCGCACGAACTGGGTCGGGTCGTAGACGATTTCGTATTTCACCGAATCCGGGAAGTCGACCGCCAGCTCCTGCATCGCCTCGCGCACGCTGCTGGAAATCTGCAGCGCGTTGGCGCCGGGCGCCTGGAAGATCGGAATGGCTACCGCCTGCTTGTTGTCGAGCAGCGCGCGCAGGCCGTATTCGGCCGCCGCCAGCTCGACCCGGGCAACGTCGCCGAGACGGGTGACCGCGCCGTCGGGCGCCGCCTTGAGGATGATGTCGGCGAATTCGGCGGCGGTCTTCAGGCGACCCTGGGCATTGACGTTCAACTGCAGCGGCACGTCGGGCAGGCTGGGCGAAGCGCCCAGCGTGCCGGCGGCGACCTGGACGTTCTGCTCGCGGATGGCACGGACCACTTCGGTGGCGGTCAGGTTGCGCTCGGCGACCTTGCCCGGATCGAGCCAGACGCGCATCGCGTAGTTGCCGGAACCGAACAGGCCGACCTCGCCGACGCCCTGGATGCGCGCCAGCCGGTCCTTGACGTTGATCAGCGCGTAATTGCGCAGGTAGGTCATGTCGTAGCGGTCGTCCGGCGAGATCAGGTGCACCACCATGGTCAGCGTCGGCGAGCTCTTCAGCGTCGTCACGCCCAGGCGCTGCACGTCCTCGGGCAGGCGCGGCAGGGCCTGCGAGACGCGGTTCTGCACCAGTTGCTGGGCCTTGTCGGGATCGACGCCCAGCTGGAAGTTGACCGTCACCGTCAGGTTGCCGTCGCTGTTGGCCTGCGACTGCATGTAGAGCATGTTCTCGACGCCGTTGATCGACTCTTCCAGCGGCGCTGCCACCGTTTCGGCGATGACCTTGGGGTTGGCGCCCGGATACTGGGCGCGCACCACCACCGAGGGCGGCACCACCTCGGGGTATTCCGCGATCGGCAGGTTGAACACCGAGAGCACGCCGGCGAGCAGGATCAGGATCGAGATCACGCCGGCGAAGATCGGCCGGTCGATGAAGAATTTGGAGATGTTCATGGAATCGTTTCCGTTCTGTCCCGGGATCAGCCGGCCTGGGCGGCGGGCGCTGCGGTGCTGCCGGGCATGTCCACCGGGTTCGGGCTGACCGCGTCGCCGGGGCGCACGCGCTGCAGGCCGTTGACCACGATGCGCTCGCCGGCCTGCAGGCCGCGGTCGACGATGACCAGGCCGTTCTGTGTCGCACCGGTATGCACGGCGCGGTATTCGGTCTTGTTGTCGGGGCCGACGACGAGCACGAAACGCTTGTCCTGGTCGGTGCCGATCGCCTTTTCGGTGATCAGCACGGCCGGCCGCTGCTCGCCGCCGCCGAGGCGGATGCGGGCGTAGAGCCCGGGCACCAGGCGGCCGTCGGCGTTGTCGAAGACGGCGCGGACGCGAATGGTGCCGGAGGCGGTATCGAGCCGGTTGTCGACCGAGTCGATGCGGCCTTCGCGCGGATGGCCGTCCTCGTTGGCCAGGCCGAGACTGACCGGCAGGCGCCGCTCGGCACTGGCGAGGGCCGGGTTGATGTGGCGCAGGAAGGTCTGCTCGTCGACGTCGAAGGCGGCGTAGATGCGGTCGGAGGCGACGATGCTGCTGAGCACCGGGCCGTTGCCGGCGGTGACCAGGTTGCCGACGGTGATTTCGGCGCGCGACATGCGGCCGGCGATCGGCGCCTTGATCTGCGTGTATTCGAGATTGAGTCTGGCCACGCGCAGCGCAGCCTGGGCGGCCTGCAGGCTGGCGGCGCCGTCGCGGGCGGCGTTCTGCTTTTCCTCGAAATCGCGCCGGGCGATGGCATTGTCGGCGAGCAGGCGTTCGGCGCGCGCCAGTTCGGCGGCGGTATAGGCGGCGCGCGCCTCGGCGGCGGCGGTCTGCGCCTGGGCGCGGGCGACCTCGGCGGCGTAGGGGCGCGGGTCGATGGTGAACAGCAGGTCGCCCTTGCGAACCACCGCGCCGTCCTTGAAATGCACGGCGGTCAGGATGCCGGAAACCTGCGGCCGGAGTTCGACGCGGTCCACTGCTTCGAGGCGGCCGGAAAAGGATTGCCAGTCGATCAGGTTGCGGCTGACCACGCTGGCTACATCGACCGCTGCTGCCGGTGCGCCGGCGCTGACATTGGCCTGGGCGTCGTTGCTGCCGGAGAGACCCCAGGCGGCGGCGGTGACCGCAACAATGCCGGCCAGCGCGAAACAGATGGTCGTTCTTCTGGAAGCGGGGAGATTGCGTGCGAAGTTGGGCAGGGACATTTTCTGATTCCTTCAGGGCTGGGGATGGGACGATGCGATGGATGACAGCGGGGCGCCGTGGGCGGGGTGCAGGCGCTGACGCAGGAATTCGGCGACCTCGGCGAGCAGCGGCGGGTGTTGCGCCAGCTCCTCGTGTCGGACAGCGAAGCGGGTGATCTGCGTCGGCACGCCGGCGGCAATCAAGGCGCTGGCGTAGTGCTCGGCTTCGCAATGCAGCACGTCGCACTTGGCGGTGGCCAGATAGGTCGGCGGCAGCTCGTGCAGCCGGCGCGACGTGAGCGGCGAGGCGTAGGGGTGCAGGCGCTCCTGGCTGTGCGGCAGATATTGCGCGTAGCGCTGGGCGCAGGTCTGCGGCTTGAGGTCGGAACGCAGGCGTTCGGCGTCGCCAAGGAGCGTCATGCTCGGGTCGAGCATCGGCCCGATCAGTACCTGGGCGGCCAGTGCCGGGCCGTTGCGGTCGCGGGCGATCAGCGCTGCGGCGGCGGCGATGTTGCCGCCGGCATCGTCGCCGGCGACGGCCAGCCGCCCGCTGTCGAGACGGCGTTCGGCACCGTACCGGGCCAGCCAGCGCAGCGCCGCATGGGCATCTTCCGGCGCGGCCGGGAAGGGATGGCGCGGCGCCAGCGAATAATCGATCGACAGCACGGCAACCCGTGCCAGGGTGACCAGTGCCCGCACGCTGGCATCGGCCTCGGCCAGCGAGCCGCCGACGAAGCCGCCGCCGTGCAGGTAGAGCACGGCCGGCAGTGTTTCGCGCCTGCCGGCCGGGCGGTAGAGACGGGCCGGCAGGTTGGCGAGATAGCCGGAAATCTGCAGGTTCTCGATGTCGACCGCGGGGGGCGGTGCGCTGGCGTTCTTTCGACGGGCATCCATGGCGGGCTCAGGGCAGTTGGCGATGGATGCATTCTCGGTGTTATATTCTGGTGAATAAATATTCGCGAATCGACAACACTATTCGTGTTGAGCGAATAATTGCCGCCAGGATGTTTTCACCAGAAAAGGAGCCCCCGCAATGGACCGCTTTCAAGCCATGAAGGTTTATATGGCCGTTGTCGATGCCCGCAGTTTCAGCCGTGCCGCCGATAACCTCGGGCTGCCGCGGGCCACGGTGACGACCACCATCCAGAATCTGGAGAACCTGCTGCATGTGCGCCTGCTCAACCGCACCACGCGCAGCGTCAGCCTGACGCCGGACGGCGCCGCCTATTACGAGCGCTGCGCCCGCCTGCTCGGCGAGCTGGAGGAAATGGAGGCTGCCTTCCGCGATGTCGCCCAACGTCCGCAGGGCCGCCTGCGCATCGACGTGCCGACCATCATCGGGCGCATGATCCTGATTCCCAAGCTCTGCGAGTTCCGCCAGCGCTACCCGGACCTCGAGCTGGTCATCGGCATGAGCGACCGGCCGGTCGACCTGGTGCAGGAAGCGGTCGATTGCGTCATCCGCGGCGGCGAACTGATCGATTCGACGCTGGTCGCCCGGCGCATCGGCAGCATCAGTTTCGTCACCTGTGGCGCTCCCCGCTATTTCGCGCGTTACGGCACGCCGCAGACGCTGGCCGAACTGGAATCACATCAGGCGGTGCATTACTTCTCGGCGCGCACCGGACGCATCATCGACTGGGACCACGTGGTCGATGGCGAGGTCAATCATGTCAAGGTGCCGGGCTCGATCGCCGTCAACGATGCCGAAGCCTACATGGCGCTGGCCCTGCAGGGCTTCGGCCTGGTCCAGGCAGCGCGCTTCATGGCGCTGCCCCATCTGGAGCGCGGCGAACTCATCGAGATCCTGCCGCAATGGCGGCCGGCGACGCTGCCCATCTCCGTGCTCTATCCGCAGAATCGCCACCTGTCGCCAAAGGTGCGCGCCTTCTCCGACTGGGCGGCCGAATTGTTCGCCCAGTGCCCGCTGCTCAGCGGCCGCGACGAGGAGTACGTGCCCGGCCTCTGCACGCTTCCAGACCAGGGCGGCAACGCGACGACGGTCCGCGATCTGATCGAACAGCGCAACCTGGCGGAGAGCGTTCTGTGAGCGGACGGCCCGCAAGGTGCGTGCTTCCGGCTCGCCGGCGCGGGAGAGCTTCCGGCACCGCTTGACCGGCTTCGCCGCCTCAGCGATTGCAGCGCCGGCTGGCGGCCTCCGGGCAGCGCCGAGCAGGCCCCAGGCATCTTGCCCCTCAGACCGCCAGCGCTTCCCTCACGCCATCCTGCGGCATCGTCTCGCCGCGGCCGCGCATGATGAACTCGCCGCGCTCCATCAGCAGGTACTGGTCGGCCAGCGATTCGGCGAAGTCGTAGTACTGCTCGACCAGCAGGATCGCCATTTCGCCGGTTTCGGCGAGCATGCGGATGGCGCGCTCGATGTCCTTGATGATCGACGGCTGGATGCCCTCGGTCGGTTCGTCGAGGATCAGCAGCGACGGGCCCATGGCCAGCGCGCGGCCGATTGCCAGTTGCTGCTGCTGGCCGCCGGACAGGTCGCCGCCGCGGCGGTGCATCATCTGCTTGAGGACCGGGAACATGTCGAAGATACGTTGCGGGATCTTGGTGCTGCCGGGTTTGGTCGCCAGGCCCATCAGCAGGTTTTCCTCAACCGTCAGGCGCGGGAAGATCTCGCGGCCCTGCGGCACGTAGCCGATGCCGGCCTTGACGCGTTCGTGCGGGGGGAGGTGGGTGATGTCCTTGCCGGCCAGCGTGATGCTGCCCGATTTCGGCTTGACCAGACCCATCAGCGTCTTCAGCAGCGTGGTCTTGCCGACGCCGTTGCGGCCGAGCAGGGTGGTGACTTCGCCCTTCTGCAGCTCGAAGCTGAGGCCGCGGAGGATGTGGGAGCCGCCGTAGGCTTGGTGGAGGGTGTCGATTTTGAGCATGTTCCGGGCTCCTGGTTAGCGGGCGATCTTGGGTTGCTGAAGTGCGGGTGTTGTTGTTTTCTGAAGCGCTGGCTTCCGCCGTTGACCGGCGGGCGTACGTTGTTGAATCGCCGGGTTCCGCGCCTGACGCGCGGGCGTACTTTCTTCTTGTCTCGCCAAGAAGAAAGTAGCCAAAGAAGAAGGCGACCCTGGGTCGGCGCCCGCTGCGCGGGTCCCTTGCGCTACTCGGGTGTTCGGGCGGCTGGCTAAACTCGCCTTCGGCTCAGACAACGCCAGCCGACGGCCCCCGAACGCCCTGCGTTGCTCAGCGCCTCCCAAGGGGCCCGGCAAACCGAGCGCAGCAGAGAAGTAATTGGTTTCAACCTTGGCCTGTCGGCTGCGACGCTGTTGGGGTCCCCATGTGGAGCGCCGAGCAACGGAGACGGGCCGGGGGCAGTCGGCGAGGACTGTCTGAGGCCCGCAGGGCCGAGTTCCGCAGCCGCGCCCTGAGCGATGCAAAGCATCGCGAGGAAGTACTCCTGGGGTGCCCGGCCCGTCGAGTAGCGCAGGGGAGTCGGCGCAGCCGACCGCGTAGCCTGGGGTGGCTTTTTGCCTTCGGCAGCGATGAACCCCGCCTTTGGCTACTTTCTTTTTGCCATCAAAAAGAAAGTACGCCCGCGCGTCAGGCGCGGAAACCAGCGCATCCGAGTAAGCCCGTCGGTCAGCGGCGGAACCCAGCGTTTCAGAAAAACCCACCTGCCCGCGCAGCGCGAAAGAACAAGCCTCAGCGCCCAAGATAAACCTCAATCACCCGCTGATCATTCTGTACCGTCGCCAGATCGCCCTCCGCCAGAACGGAGCCTTCGTGCAGCACCGTCACCAGCCCGCCCAGCTTCTCGACAAACGCCATGTCGTGTTCGACCACCACCAGCGAGTGCTTCCCCGCCAGCGAAACGAACAACTCGGCAGTCCGCATGGTCTCGTCGTCGGTCATGCCGGCGACCGGTTCGTCGAGCAGCAGCAGCTTCGGTTCCTGCATCAGCAGCATGCCGATTTCCAGCCATTGCTTCTGGCCGTGCGAGAGCAGGCCGGCCGGGCGGTCGGCTTCGCCGTCGAGACGGATCAGCTTGAGCGTGTCGGCGATGCGGTCGCGGTCGTCGCCGGTCAGCCAGGCCATCAGGCTTTTCCACACGCGCTTGTCGGTCTTCATCGCCAGTTCGAGATTTTCGAACGCCGTGTGCTGTTCGAAGATGGTCGGCTTCTGGAACTTGCGGCCGATGCCGACGTGGGCGATTTCCGGTTCGGTCAGGCGGGTCAGGTCGATGGTCTGGCCGAAGAAGGCCTTGCCGGAATCGGGCCGGGTCTTGCCGGTGATGACGTCCATCATCGTCGTCTTGCCGGCGCCGTTGGGGCCGATGATGCAGCGCAGTTCGCCGGCGTTGATGGCGAGCGTCAGGTTGTTCAGCGCCTTGAAGCCGTCGAAGCTGACGGTGATGTCTTCGAGGTAGAGCGCGACGCCGTGCGACAGGTCGAGCTCGCCGGTGACGACGTGGCCGAGCTGGGTGGCGCTGTCGCCGCCGTCCGGTTGATCGATGAGGGCTGCTTGGGCGTTCATGCCTGGGCTCCTTGTTTCTTGCTGATGAGTTTCTTCCACAGACCGACCAGGCCCTGCGGCAGCAGCAGCGTGACGACGATGAACAGCAGGCCGAGGAAGAACAGCCAGTATTCGGGGAAGGAGACGGTGAACCAGCTCTTGGCGAGATTGACCGTGAAGGCGCCGATGACCGGGCCGATCAGCGTGCCGCGTCCGCCGACGGCGACCCAGATGGCGATTTCGATCGAGTTGGCCGGGCTCATTTCGGACGGGTTGATGATGCCGACCTGCGGAACGTACAGCGCACCGGCGATGCCGCACAGCACGGCCGAGATGACCCAGATGGTCAGCTTGTACCAGAGCGGGTTGTAGCCGATGAACATGACGCGGGATTCGGCGTCGCGGATGGCGGTGAGCACGCGGCCGAACTTGGATCTGACCAGCCAGGCAGAGAAAACCAGCGTCGCGGCGAGCGCGATGGCGGTCAGGGCGAACAGTACCAGCCGGGTTTCCGGCGCGGTGATCGGCACGTCGAGCACGCGCTTGAAGTCGGTGAAGCCGTTGTTGCCGCCGAAGCCGGTTTCGTTGCGGAAGAACAGCAGCATCGCGGCGTAGGTCAGCGCCTGGGTGATGATCGAGAAATAGACGCCCTTGATCCGCGAGCGGAAGGCGAAGTAGCCGAAAACGAAGGCGACGACGGCCGGCACGGCAAGGACCAGGAAGGCGGCCCAGCCGAAGCTGTCGCTGCCGAGCCAGAACCAGGGCAGCTCCTTCCAGTCGAGGAAGACCATGAAGTCGGGCAGGTCGCTCTGGTAGCTGCCGTCGCGGCCGATCTGGCGCATCAGGTACATGCCGAAGGCGTAGCCGCCCAGCGCGAAGAACAGCCCGTGGCCGAGCGACAGGATGCCGCCGTAGCCCCAGATCAGGTCCATCGCCACGGCGACCAGCGCGTAGCACATGATCTTGCCGATCAGCGTGATGGCGTAGGCCGAGACGTGGAAGGCGCTCTCCGGCGGCACCGCCAGGTTGAGCACGGGGACAACGATCAGCGCCAGGGCGAGGAAGATGCCCAGCGCGATCCAGGCCTTGCGGTCGAGCGCGGCGAAGACGCGCAGCGTCAGCGGCACGCGGCCGGAGGCGGGCAGGGAAAGCACGGAAGAAGTGGCAGACATGCGTCGCTCCTTACTGGTCGGCAAAGCGGCCCTTGAGGGCAAAGATGCCCTGCGGACGCTTCTGGATGAAGATGATGATGGCGACGAGGATGGCGATCTTGGCGATCACCGCACCGGCCCAGCCTTCGAGCAGCTTGCTGAAGATGCCCAGGCCGAGCGCCGCCCAGACCGCGCCGGCGAGTTGCCCGACGCCGCCGACGACGACAACCATGAAGGAATCGACGATGTAGCCCTGGCCCATGTCCGGGCCGACGTTGGAAATCTGCGATAGCGCCACGCCGCCCAGGCCGGCGATGCCGGCGCCGAGGGCGAAGGCCATGGTGTCGATGCGCGCCGTCAGCACGCCGACGCAGCCGGCCATCGGGCGGTTCTGGGTGACGGCGCGGACGAACATGCCGAGCCGCGTCCTGTTCATCAGCACCCAGACCAGGAACAGCACGAACAGCGCGAAGCCGATGATGATCACGCGGTTCCACGGCAGGATCAGGTTGGGCAGCAGTTCGACGCCGCCGGACATCCAGCTCGGGTTCGACACCTCGACGTTCTGCGCGCCGAAGATCACGCGTGCCGCCTGGATCAGCACCAGGGACAGGCCCCAGGTGGCAAGCAGGGTTTCCAGCGTGCGCCCGTACAGCCAGCGGATCACCGTGCGTTCCATCAGCACGCCGACGGCGGCGGCGGTGAAGAAGGCGACGGGGATCGCTGCCGGCAGGTACCAGTCGATCCACTCCGGCAGGTAGTTGCGGAACAGGCTCTGCATCACGTAGGCGGTGTAGGCGCCGACCATCAGCAGTTCGCCGTGCGCCATGTTGATGATGCCCATGACGCCGTAGGTGATGGCCAGGCCGAGCGCGGCGAGCAGCAGGATGGAGCCGAGGGAGAGGCCGGAGAAGATGGCGGCCAGGGTTTCGCCCCAGGCCAGGCGGCGTTCGATTTCCTTGAGCGCGATGATGGCGGCGTTGCGTACGCCGTCGTCGGCTTCCGTCGCCTTGTCGGTCAGCGGCAGCAGCAGGCTCTTGACCGCCGGCGAGGCGGTTTCGGCCAGCGCCCTGACGGCGGCCAGGCGTACCGCCGGGTCGGCATCCTGCAGTGTCGCCTGGGCATGGGCCAGTGAAAGCAGGGCCTTGATCTGCGCGTCGCTTTCCTGGGCCTTGGCGCGGCCGAGGATTTCCGCCATTTCGGCGCCGACATTGCTCTGCAGCTCGCGGGCAGCGGCCAGACGCACGGCGCTGTCCGGGTCGAACAGCTTGAGCGCCGCCAGGGCATTGGCCAGTTCGCCGCGCAGCCGGTTATTGACGGTGACCGATTCGGCATCGTCCGGCATTTCGGCAGTTTCGCCGCTCAGTGCATCGCGTGCCGTCTCGCCGTCGAAGATGAAGACCTTGTCGCCGGCCAGAAACAGGCTGTCGTCGGCCATCGCCTGCAGGATGCGGGTGGCCTCCGGGTCGGCCGTCTGCGCCAGCTGCTGGATGGCGGTGATCTTGTCGCTGTTGTCCTCGGCGGCCAGCTGGCGGACCAGGGCCGGATCGGGAGCCGCCGCGGCGCCGAAACCGGCAGCGCAGAGCAGGAAGGTGAGCAGTATTTTTTTCATGGGGATTCCGTCCGCAATTGGTGCAGTGCAGCGACAGGTTATTGGGCCGCCTCCACGGGCGGAATACGGTGAATTGCGTAGTGCGCAAAAGGCAGGACTGGCGGTCGTCTACGGCTTTCCGGGCGAGCCCCGGCAAATATTTCTGTAACAAAACGGCGGCGGCCACGACTAATCACCTGAGTCGATCTGATGACGGCTCGCTGCATCCCAACCACCACGGAGAAAACATCATGAAAAAACAGAATCTCGTTTCCCTCGCTGTCGGCTCTGCCTTCGCCGCTGTCGCCCTGAGCCCGGTCGTTCACGCCGCTGACAACCCGTTTGCCGCCACGCAGCTGGCGGCCGGTTACCAGTTGGCCCAGGCTGACAAGAAGACGGATGGCAAGTGCGGCGAGGCCAAGTGCGGTGCCGACAAGGCCAAGGCAGCCGACAAGAAGGCCGACGGCAAGTGTGGCGAAGCCAAGTGCGGCGCCGACAAGGCAAAGAAGGCAGCCGACAAGAAGGCCGACGGCAAATGCGGCGAAGCCAAGTGCGGGGCCAAGAAGTAAGCTGAAGTGCTCCGGGACGGCAGAGTGCCGCCGTCCCGCGCCATGGCCTCGTTATCGCCACATTTCCCATGACCGGAGAATCCGCCATGCCTACTTCCCTGATGCCGCGCCAGCCCGTTCCGGCGCTGTCCGTTCCCGCGCTGGCCGGCGGCAGCCTGGAGCTGCACGCCGGTCGTGCCGCCAGCTTCAGCTTGCTGGTCTTCTATCGCGGCTTCCATTGCCCGCTGTGCCGGGCCTATCTGACCGAGCTGAACCGCCTGCACGACGAGTTCGTCCAGCGGGGCGTCGAGGTGCTGGTCGTCTCTTCCGACAGCGAGGAGCGCGCCCGCCGCGCCCGAGACGAGTGGAGCCTCGACCGGCTGGCCATCGGCTACGGCCTGGCGCTCGACGATGCCCGCCGCTGGGGTCTGTACGTTTCCACCAGCCGCGGCCTGACTTCGACCGGTGTCGAAGAGCCGCCGCTGTTTTCCGAACCGGGTATCTTCCTGATCCGCCCCGACCTGACGCTGTACTGGGGCAGCGTGCAGACCATGCCCTTCGCCCGGCCGCATTTCAAGGATCTGCTGGGCGGCATCGATTTCGTCCTCGCCAGGAACTATCCGGCGCGCGGAGAAGCCTGATGAACAAGCCTCTGCCCGGCGGTGCCGGCCTCGGCTTTCGCCGCGAACTGATCGGCGAACTGCAGGCCGGCGTGCCGGCCGGCATCGATTTCTTCGAGCTGGCCCCGGAGAACTGGGCCGGCATGGGGGGGCGTTCGGGGCGCGAGCTGCGCGCCTTCACGGAGCGCTTTCCCTTCGTCTGCCACGGCCTCTCGCTGTCGCTGGGTGGCCCGGTGGCGCTCGACACCGCCTTGCTGCGGCGCATCCGCCAGTTCATGGACGAGCACGGCATGGCGCTGTACACCGAGCATCTGTCCTGGTGCGCCGACGACAGCCATCTCTATGAACTGCTGCCGATTCCCTTCAGCGAGGACGCCGTGCACTGGACGGCCGGGCGCATCCGTCAGGCCCAGGACATCCTGGGCCGGCGCATCGGCATCGAAAACGCCTCCTACTACATCGCGCCGCCCGGTGCCGAGATGAGCGAGACCGAATTCATCTCCGCCATCGTCGCCGAGGCCGACTGCCTGCTGCATCTCGACGTCAACAACATCTACGTGAACAGCTGCAATTTCGCTTTCGATCCGCTGGTTTTCCTGCACGCGCTGCCGCTGGAGCGTACCTGCTACGTCCATGTCGCCGGCCATTACGTCGAGCCTGACGGGCTGCTGGTCGATACGCACGGTGCCGCGGTCATCGACCCGGTGTGGACGCTGCTCGCCGCCGCCTACGAGCGCATCGGCGGCGGCGTGCCAACCTGCCTGGAGCGCGATTTCAACATTCCCGACCTGGCGCAACTGGCTGCCGAGGTCGGCCACATCGCCCGCCTGCAGGCCGCCGCGCCGCAGCGGCAAAGGCGGGTGGCGTGATGGGCGCGGCCTTTCAGGATTTCCAGCGCGATTTCGCCCGCCACCTGCGCGATCCGCATCATGTCGCCCGGCCGGCCGGGCTGCCGGAAAGGCGCACGGCGGTCTATCGCGAACTCGTCTTCAACAACCTGTGCGGTTTTGTCGACCGCTGTTTTCCGGTTTGCCGCAGCGTGCTCGGCGAGGCGCGCTGGCGCCGCCTGTGCCGGACCTTCGTTCGCGACTGGCCGCTGCACACGCCGTGGTTCCGCGAGATTCCACGCGAGTTCGTCCGTTACCTGGCCGAGGCCCGCATCGCCCGGCCGCTGCCGGCCTGGTTCGCCGAGCTGGCGCATTACGAATGGGCGGAGCTGGCGGTGGACGTGATCGATACACCGGTGCCGCCGGCCGATCCGGACGGCGACCTGATGGCGCGCCCGGTCGTCCTCAATCCGGCGCTGATGAACCTTGTCTACGCCTGGCCGGTGCAGCGCATCGGCCCCGATTACCGGCCGCGCAAACAACAGCCGACGCGGCTCCTGGTTTACCGGACGGCCGGGGGCGAAGTGCGCTTCAGCGAAATCAACCCGGTCACCGCCCGTCTGCTGGCCTTGCTGGCCGGCGGCACGCTCAGCGGCGCGGCCGCCATCGGGCAGCTGGCCGGCGAACTGCAGCATCCCGATCCCGGGCGCCTGCAGGATTTCGGCCGCCTGCTGCTGCTCGATCTGCAGCAGCAGGGCATCGTTCTCGGAGTCGCCCCATGAAATACGGCATTGACCGCCTGTTATCCGGCCTCGATCTGCTCGGTCTGTGGCTGGGCCTGCTCAGTCTGCGCATCCTGCTCGGCTGGGACTATTTCGAAGCCGGTCTGGAAAAACTCCGCGGCGACAACTGGTTCGCCGACATCGCCGACCGCTTTCCCTTCCCGTTCAACATCGTGCCGCCGGAAATCAGCTGGCAGATGGCCACCTGGTTCGAGCTGCTCGGCGGCGTGGCGCTGGTGCTCGGCCTGGCGACGCGTTTCTTCTCGCTGTCACTGATCATCCTGACCGTCGTCGCCATCGCCAGCGTGCATTGGCCGGAATCCTGGAGCAGCTTCGCGGAACTGATGCAGGGCTACGTCTTTACCGACCGCGGGCAGGGCAATTTCAAGCTGCCGGTGCTGTTCATCGGCATGCTGTTGCCGCTGGTGCTGCTTGGCCCCGGGCGCCTGTCGCTCGACGCCTGGCTGCGCCGCAGATTGCTGGGGCACGACAGCCTTGCCGCAACCCCTGGCCAGCCGGCGCGCGCCTGATCAGGCCGGCTTCTTCAGCAGATCGACGCGCTGCGGCGGGTAGAAGGTGGCGCCGGCCGGCGTCAGATGGGCTTCGAAGCGCTCGCGAACCTGGGCGTACAGTTCCGGCGACAGACGGTGATCGGCGTGGGTGACCCGGATCATCCGCTGGTCGAACTGCACGAAATCGTCGAAGTGACTGCGCGTCGAGAAGAACAACTGGCGTTCCAGTTGCAGCAGCCCGCTGTCGACGGCCTTGCCGACGGCGGCAAAGGCGGCTTCGCGGACGCGCTTTTCGTCATTGAACAGGCGCATCACCTCGTTGAACTCACCGGCGAAAACCGGTTCGGAAATCCAGGCCAGGCCGCCCGGACGCAGCACGCGGGCGATCTCGGCAAGCGCCTGATCCATCAGTTCGAGCGGCACGTGATGCAGAGACTTGAACATGATCACGATGTCGACACTGGCATCCGCTTCGGGAATCGCCTCAGCCCCGGCCTGCACGAACTGCACGTTGGGCAGGTCGGTGATCTGCAGGTTCTTCGCGTGCTGGATGCGGTCCACTTCCAGCGCGACGACTTCGCGCACCCGGCCGCTCTGTGCCAGCGTCCGCGTCTTCTCGGCCTTGCCGCAGCCCAGTTCGAGCACCCGGGCGCCGTCGAGCGGCAGTTCCGCCAGCATCAGCTGGACTTCGTTGACGACGGTGGTGGCGGTCGGATCGGCGATCTTCATGGCGGCAGGCGAGGGTGGAGGAAAGGCCGGAATATTAACAGAGGCTGATGTGGCTTCTGCTGGGCATGCGCCGGCGCCCGCTCCAGGCATTTGCCGGCAAGGCACCAGACATCATTTACTTCGCCGGCTTGCCGCAGCGAAACCTTGCCGCATGAAACCCGCGTCACCCACAGCGCCAGCTGCTTACGGCCTGAACGGACCTTCGGCAACCACCAGCGTGGATAACGCTACCGCGCAGGGCGCCACTTATCGCCGTGGAAAATCTATCCAAACAAACGGGGCCAGCTCTCCTCGTCCAGTGTGGCACCGGACTTATTCATTGATATGTAGAGACAAGGATGATCAAGTGATTCGGCGTCCATGATCGTGCAGGCCACGATAAAATACCAAGCGAATATTGATCCGGTTAAGGAAACCCCATGCGCAGTAACTCCAGGCAAGCCGCTTTCCCCATTCGAAGGCCATCCGGTTACCGAATTGCAATCGCCATTCTCCTGACTGCGGCACTCAGCAGTTGTAGTGCAGAGGCTGAGCGTCAGGCGCTTGCGGCGCAACCGGAGACGCAAGCCAGGGTGCAGGCCTTGATTGATAAAACGCTCAAACAACTGGTCCCGATCAAGGGTGGCAGCTTCTGGCTCGGCGACTACGGCCAGTTGATGGCTAGCGAAGGGGAGGGCAAGGTCGAAGAATTTCCGCATCCCGGCCCGGATCTGCGGCCCGAAGACGAGCATTTGCCGCTGACCTATCACACCGACAACAAGCCGCCGCGCTGGGTGACGCTGGACAGTTTCCAGATGCAGGCATACAAGGTGACCTATGACGATTTCGATGTCTATGTCGCCGCCAATGCCCTGCCGCCGCATCCGCCAGAAGGCGACGAAATCTATCACCTCGTCTGGGCCGATGCGCGTAGTTCCGGCACCGTCCCGGCCGGCGTCAAATGGCAGCAGGCCAAGGATTATTGCCTCTGGCTCGGCAAGGTCAGCGGACTGCCCTTCGATCTGCCGACCGAGGCGCAATGGGAATACGCCGCGAGCAATGGACAGAATAATGTCCGGCATCCCTATCCGACCCCAACCGGCCTGCTTGAGAAGGACCGGACACACCCGTCGCTCAAGAGGCAGGATGAGCTAATCGGTCTGCGCGGCGCCCTCTACCCGGTCGGCCTGTTCGCCCCGTCACCGGCAGGTTTATACGACCTGCTCGGCAACGGTTTCGACTGGGTCGATGACTGGTATGCGCCGGATGCTTATGCCCGCGGCGATAGCCATAATCCCAAAGGACCAGCAACGGGCACGGAGAAGGTCCTGCGCGGGAAGCCTCCAGGGGATGGCTGGTCATTTGCTTTTCCGCATCTCGCGAGGCATCACAAGGACCCTGAGACCCGAAAATATAGCGCTGGCGATCCGGCGCCGTACGTCAGGGAAAGCTTCCGCTGCGTGGTCAATCAGGAGAAGCTGGCGCCAGCCGGCAAATGATCGTCTCTCTCTTCAGACAATGACCGGGCCGTTGCTGCGGTTGCGCAGCAACGCCAGGTAGGTTGGCGACTCGCCAAACCCGTGGTTGAGGTCGAATGTCCGGCTGCCGTTCATGGCCACCTTGTAACCTCGCGCCGGTTCGCCGGGCAGACCGGCGTATAGCGCCCGCAGCTTGTCGTCGTAGTCGCTGTCCAGCGGACCGATCTCCATGAAACGAAGCAGGCCGTCGTAGTTGCCCTGAAAGCCGCCCTTGCTGCCGTTGGGCGAGATGTGCTGGACGATGTTCTCGAAATGCCGGCGGCTCTGCGCCCATTTGCAGACCTGCAGAACTGCCTTCTTGCGCTCGCCCATCACTTCGAAATTCCAGCCGGTGTTGCTGGGTAGCGCCTTGGTCATCCCGCCGTGCCGGGTCAGTTCGTGGAGCAGGATGCCGTGGGCCTCGGGGGTGCAGAGTCGCAGTTCCGGCGGATTCTGCAGGACGCGCTTCATCAGGGCGATGCGGCGCTCTTCGCGGTCGAGCTGTCTCTGGAACTTGCCCCATTCATCGGCAACATCCTTGTACGCATCCTGAATGCCATTGACCAGCATGACCTGTAGTTGCGTGGCCCTTCGAAAGGCTTCATCGCTCACCACCTGCAGGATTTCAAAATTAACGTTGAGCAGGGCATGGAACAGCCATTCCAGAAAACTGAGAATCTTCTTGGCATCGACTTCCAGACTGATTTCACCCTTGGCGCCGAGCCCCAAACAGAGGCCCGCCTTTGCACGGATGCGGAACTTGCCACCATCAAAATCAACCAGCAGATGCGCCGCGACGCCCGCGCCTGCCTGCGCGTTGAGCTTGGGGCCGATGCTGGCCAAGTATTCGAATTTGTCACCCTTCTCCGGGTTCCTGAATTGCAGCCCACCAAGCAGTTCGCAACCAGCACTGACGCCGGCGAAGGCTTCGGCGCCAGCGTTGGCGCCGGCACTGAATTGGTCGAGCGAGACTTTTTTCTGGTCGACGGGTGTGTCCTTCGGCCGCCGGGTTCCCT
>WBUO01000434.1 GCA_008933675.1 Dechloromonas sp. | reverse complement strand
CCTCTCCAGCAGTAACAGCAACAACTGGGACGTGGTCTGGAAACGCTCGGGGACTCCCGTGGCCCTGTGCCGGGCGAAAGCTGCCGCCGGCAGCGTCCAGCCGATCACCACGGCCCCCGACGTGGTTCTGCGCGGCGACTACCAGATCGTCTTTTTCGGTACCGGCAAATACTATGAGTCCACGGACATCTCATCTACCCAGCCCCAGACCTTTTATGGGGCCTACGATTACAACAGCACCACCACTCCCACCAGTGCCCAGGCCACTAACGGGGCCCTGCTCACCCGCGCCGACCTGACCGCCCAGACGGTTACCAGGATTGACGAGAGCGGAACCAGTTGGCGCACCTCGTCGAACAATCCGATCTATGGCGGCCCCGGTTTTCTTGGACACGAAAATGAGGTAAATCTAGGTGTTCAAGGAGGTCGTCAATGGAAAAGGATGTCAGTGTCTCCGGTGCGGCGGAAGGAGAGCGTAGCTCGACTGGAGCAGCACCGGAAGTCAAACGTTGGAGCGCCAACCGCAAAAAGGAGGTTGTCCTGCGGTTGATGCGCGGTGAACCAATCGATGCCTTGTCCCGTGAGTTGGGCATCGAAATCTATCGCCTGGAAGAGTGGCATCAGAAAGCACTCCAGGGGATAGAATCTGCTCTCAAGGCTCGTGAAGGTGATCCGTTGGCAGCGGAACTCGATGCAGCCTTCAAGCGCATCGGTGAGATCACCATGGAAAACGAGCTACTGCGGGAGAAAGCGAGGCGTGCCCACCCTTTGGCCCAGAGGAGATCGAAGAAATGAGTGCTACGATCTCCCCTGCCACCGGTAAAGCCTATGGCGTTCAGCGCGTCTGCCTTGCCTGGGGAGTGCCCCGCTCGTCGTTCTATAGCCGTGCAGGCAGAAAAACATTGCCTGCTGTACTGCTCAAGCGTGGTCCAAAAACACCGCTCTCTGACGACGAGGTACTTTCTCTCATCCGGACCGACCTGGAGACATCCCCCTTTGTCGGCGAAGGGCACCGTAAGGTCTGGGGACGACTACGCTTCGTCAAAGGGATAAAAGTCGGCCGCAAACGAGTGTTGCGTCTCATGCGGGAGAACAATCTGCTCTCCCCTCACCGGGTTGTTCAGGGACAGCCCAAGGACCACGCCGGCAAGATCATCACGGCGGCCCCCAACGTCATGTGGGGTACCGATGGCACCAAGATCTTCACCCTGGAAGAAGGGTGGTGCTGGTTGTTTACCGCCGTCGAGCATTGGAATGCCGAGTGCGTCGGTTGGCATGTGACCAAGAATGGCGACCGGTTTGCCGCATTGCAGCCGCTCGCCATGGGAATCAAGGCCCGTTTCGGCTCGGTCGGTGCCGCTGCTGCTCGAGGGTTGGCACTGAGGATGGATCACGGCAGCCAATACCTCTCAGAGCATTTCCAGAATCAGATCAAGTTCTGGGGAATTGCCCCAAGTTTCTCATTTGTTGCCGAACCGCAGACCAACGGGGTGACGGAACGGTTTAATCGGACTATCAAAGAGCAGGTCATCTATGGCCGCCATTACCGCACAATCGAAGAAGTAAGGATGGCAGTAGCTGACTTCATGGATCGTTACAACCGGCTGTGGCTGGTTGAAAAGCTCGGGTTCAGAAGCCCACGACAGGCTTTCGAGGAGTATCAACTCAAGAAGGCTGCGTGACTCTTATCTTGTGTCCAGGGTACCGGGCGCGCTACACCATCATGCTGCAGAATGCCCTCCACCGGGTCTTTGAGTAGTTCGCCGTTCTCCGCAAAGACGCCCAGCCGGGCGTTGTGGGCCAGGAGGCGTGCGAGAATCTGACCCTCATGGGTGACGTTTTCCCGAAGTATGCGTCGCTGCTGCTGGTAAAACAGAACGGTGGACGATATGGATATAACGGCGATCGTTGATGCAAAGAGGAGGAAAAACCTGAGACCAAGACTGTCGTGCCGTTGTTTTAGCGTGTCGTGCATGCCCATGGTCTCTCCTATCGAATTACCCTGGCCCTTCCCAGGGCCTCTTCGGATAGTGTCAGACCGAGTTTACGCGCAACTTTCGCATTAACCGTCATGACCATGCTGCGGGGTTCGACTCGCTGGACCTGCTCCACCGGAGCACCCGACAGTATTCGCCTGATCAGGTCCCCGCCTTGCCTCCCCAGGTCGTAGGGGTCGATGTCGAGCGCCATGATGGCGCCCATCTGCACGTACTTGTCTGAAAACGTCAGAATGGGAATTCTGTTGGTGAGTGAGAAAAGGAGGAGAAATTCTATGCTTTCGGGAGTCACCACCGTGGTGTCGGGAAGCATCCAGATAGCGTCCACTTCCCCCTTCAGTCCTTCCGCCACCGGGACCACATCACGGGCAGAGCGGAGTTCACGGGCGACCGGCTCGATCCCCATCGAGCGGGCCGCGGCCTGGGCCTTGCGCGCAAGCACGCCGGACCGGGAGGGATTGTAGGGAATTCCTATTTTCCTCAGTCGCGGCATGAGGCTCTGCAGTGCCGCCAGTTGCCGTTCGGGCGGGACGTTCATGCTGACGCCGGTCAGGTTGTCGCCGGCGGTGAGGGTGTTCTGGGGATCGAGAACCATCAGGTAGACGATGGGGGTGTCCTTGACCCGCTTTACCCTGGTCAGGGCCTCTGCCCCGATCGCCAGAATCACGTCCGGGCGCTCGTCGCGCACCATTCGCGCCACATCGACCCCTTCCATTTCCGAGATAACGACCCTTTTGATGGTCCCGCTCACAACGCTTCTCACCCCCCGGAGAGCCTCTTCATAGGGGGCTACTCTCACGCTCTGAAGCACGAAAACCTTCTGGGCCGCATTACAGGGCTCGGTCAAAAGGATGATTGCGAGAATGAGAAGAATTATTCTGGTCATGTGG
>WBUO01000058.1 GCA_008933675.1 Dechloromonas sp. | reverse complement strand
TGCCCGGCCCCTGCGCGGCGATCACCGCGCTGTCGGCGGCCGGGCTGGCTGACGCGCATTTCCTGTTCTATGGTTTCCTGCCGGCCAAGGGCGGCCAGCGCCGGCAGGCCATCGCCGAGCTGCGGGCGCAGCCGGCAGCCCTGGTCTTCTACGAGGCGCCGCATCGCGTGCTGGAAACCGTCGCCGATCTGGCCGCCGGGTTCGGCGAGCGCACGCTGGTCATCGCCCGCGAGCTGACCAAGCTGTTCGAGAGCATCCACAGCGGCCCGCTGAGCGAGGCCGAAACCTGGCTGCAGGGCGACGCCAACCGCCAGCGCGGCGAGTTCGTGCTGATCGTCTCCGGCGCACCAGCCGGCGCCGACGACGGCGAAGGCGAGCGGGTGCTCAAGCTGCTGCTGGCCGACGGCCTGCCGGTCAAGCAGGCGGCCAAGCTGGCGGCGGCGATCACCGGAGCGGCGAAAAACGCGCTTTATGACCGCGCCCTGGCGCTGAAAAGCTAGAATTCAACAAATTTCCGCGAGATTTCTCCCATGCAACTGACCATCACCCGTCCCGACGACTGGCATCTGCACCTGCGCGACGGCGAGGCGCTGGCCTCCGTGCTCGCACATACCGCCGCCCAGTTCGCCCGGGCCATCGTCATGCCCAACCTGAAGCCGCCGGTGACCACCGTCGACCAGGCCGCCGCCTACCGCGAGCGCATTGTCGCCGCGTTGCCGGCCGGCGCCAGTTTCGAGCCGCTGATGACGCTGTACCTGACCGACAACACGCCGCCGGCCGAGATTGCCAAGGCCGCCGCCAGCGGTTTCGTCAAGGCGGTCAAGCTCTACCCGGCCGGCGCAACGACCAATTCCGACGCCGGCCTGACCGACATCCGCAAGGCCGACGCGACGCTCGCCGAAATGGAGCGGGTCGGCTTGCCGCTGCTGGTGCACGGAGAGGTCACCGATCCTGCGGTCGACCTGTTCGACCGCGAAAAAGTCTTCATCGACACCGTGCTGCTGCCGCTGACGCAGCGCTTCCCGAAGCTGAAGGTGGTGATGGAGCACATCACCACCAAGGACGCCGCCGAGTTCGTCGCATCGTCCGCCACCAACGTCGCGGCGACGATCACCGCCCATCATCTGCTGTACAACCGCAACGCCATTTTCCAGGGCGGCGTGCGCCCGCATTGGTACTGCCTGCCGGTATTGAAGCGCGAGACGCACCGCCAGGCGCTGGTCGCCGCGGCTATCTCCGGCAATCCGAAATTCTTCCTCGGTACTGACTCGGCGCCGCACGCCAAGGGCGCCAAGGAAGCGGCCTGCGGCTGCGCCGGCTGCTACACTGCCTACGCCGCGCTCGAACTGTACGCCGAAGCCTTCGAGCAGGCTGGCGCGCTCGACAAGCTGGAGGCCTTCGCCAGCTTCCATGGTCCGGACTGGTACGGTCTGCCACGCAATGCCGGCACGGTGACGCTGGTCAAGGAAAACTGGACGGTGCCGGCCGATTACGCCTACATCAGCAGCGACCGCATCGTGCCGCTGCGCGCCGGCGAAACCCTGACCTGGAAAATGCGCTGAGGAAAAACGCCATGCGTCTGCGCCATCTGCTGTTGCCCCTGCTCGCCCTTCCGCTGCTCACCGCCTGCGTCAACGACGGAGCGACCTACGAGATCGACGGCACTCGCGAACACACCCTGGCGGTGATTCGCGAGCAGCCCTATTTCTGGGACAGCAAGGTGGAGCTGTTCGTGGTTGTTTCGCGCATGCCGGCCTGCCTGCGCCGGCACAGTCTGGGCACCGGTACCGAGAAGACGCGCGTCGAGATCTGGCAGGTGCCTTCGGGCGCCTTCATCGTTCGTGCCGGCAAGCGACTCTACGCGACCGAGACGCAGACCTGTGAGGGGTTTGCCAGGCTTGATGCCGAACCGGCAGAGGGGATGGGCGAACTGCGTGGCGTCTTCCGCTTGCGCAAGGGCGAATGGGTGTTCGTCAAGGAAACGGCGCCGGGCGCCGAAGATGCTGAGGAGTGAGCGGCGAAACGCGCTGGGGAAACCCGCTGTTCGCGCCGCTGCGCCACTGGCTGGAGCAGTTGCCGACGGCACCGGAGACGACAGCGCTCAACGAACTGCTGGCGCGTCACCCCGTAAGCGGAGATGACGGTCGGAAGATTCGTTTCGTGCCGCCGGTTGCCGACGGTCTGGCCTACGAGTGCCGGGTTTACGAGCGCGGCGAGGTGGAAACCCGCGCCGACAACTGGCACGACTTCTTCAATGCGCTGATCTGGCTGAGCTTTCCGCACAGCAAGCGGGCCATCACCGCGGCCCACGTGGCAGCCATGGCCCCTGTCGGAGCAAGCCGCGGTGCGGCGCGCGATGCGCTGACGCATTTCGATGAATGCGGCCTGGTGGTGCTGTCGACACAGCCCGGGCTTCTTGACCTGCTGCGCGGCCATCGCTGGCCGGAACTGTTCGTCGAGCGGCGGCGGGCGGTGCGCGAGTGCATGCGCTTTGTCGTGTTTGGTCATGCCACCTACGAGCAGCTGCTCAGGCCATACCGCGGTCTGACCGCCAAGGCGGTGCTGTATGACGTTGACGAGAGCTGGCTGGGACTGGCCGATGAAGCCCTGAATGCAGCTCTCGACGAACGCCTGGCCGGCGATATCGCGGCCGGCATCCACTTGCAACCGCCTGCCCTGCAGCCGGTGCCCTTGCTCGGCATTCCCGGTGTCACGCCGGATAGCGAGGATCCGGCCTATTACGCCGATACCGGACACTTCCGTCCGGCCAGGCGGCATCTCGCCTAGTGGCGGCGACGTGGCGGCGGCGGGGCGCCGTTGCGGGTTTCCAGATGGCGGAAGGTGATGCGTCCCTTGGACAGGTCGTAGGGTGAGAGTTCGAGCGTGACCTTGTCGCCGACCAGGATGCGGATGTGGTTTTTCTTCATCTTGCCGGAGGTATAGGCCACCAGTTGATGGCCGTTTTCCAGCGTCACGCGGAAGCGGGTGTCGGGGAGGACGTCATCGACGACGCCGTTCATTTCCAGTAGTTCTTCTTTTGCCAAGTGTGCTGCTCCTTAAGTGAATGGTGATGGTCAGGCGGCCAGGGCCGGACTGGCATCGGTCGACAGCGCCTCGCTGCGGTGGCGGGGGATTTCCCACGGCTGTCCGGGGGCGCTGAGGGCGCTGACCGAGATCAGCGGCGGCGGCGAGCTGACGCTGCCGAAAATGGTGGCGTAGGAAACATCGGCCGCATCGCGGCCGGTGCCGATACGGATGAAGCCCATCGGAATCGCTGTGCCGGAGGGGTCGAACAGGTACCAGCGGCCGTCGAGGAAGACTTCGACATAGGCGTGGAAGTCGGTCGGGCCGAGTGCCGGGTCGGCGCCGAAGTCGATGCCGGTGGTGAAGCGCGCCGGGATGCTCAGCGCCCGGCAGAGGGCGATCATCAGGTGGGCGAAATCGCGGCAGACGCCGACGCGGTCGGTCAGCGTGTCGAGCGCTGAGGTGTTGGCGTTGCTGCTGTTGGAGCGGAAAGCGACCTGCCGGCGGACCCAGTTCTGGATTGCCTCGACGCGTCGGTAGCCCTTCGGTAGATCGCCGAACTCCTTCATCGCCAGCACGCCGAGGCGATCGGACTGGCAGTAGCGGCTCGGGTAGATGTAAGTCAGGGCGGCGAGGGGCAGTCGGGCGACCGGTGTTTCGCTGATACCGTCTGGATCGCCGACATGCTGGTCGATGTCGAGCGTCGCCTGGTAGCTGACCTGCAATTGCCCGGCCGGGGCGCTCAGACGCAGGTAGCGGGCCTGGCTTGCCGGATCGGTCTGCAGGATGCTGGGAAGTGGCTGGTTGAGCTGCAGTCGCTCATCGACGATACGCTGGTAGAGGGTCGGCGCGGCGTGGATGTTGAAGACGAAATCGGTGCCGGGAAAGCTCACGTCGTAGAGCAGATCAATGGCGAACTGGATGCGTACCATGGTGGTCCCGGGCAATGCGCCGGGCAGCCAGACAATGACCGGCGGGCTCGGGCGAGCGATGAAACGGCGCTATGCGACGGGAAATGAGGTTTCGGCGTGCCGGTGAATCGTCGGAAAACGACGCGGCAGGGGGACGGCATTTACGCGGGGCAGAACGAGGATGTCGGGCGGCTGGCGACCGACGCAGGGACGCATCTTACACGCCAGGCTGTGCCCTGGCAAGGTTTGTGTGGAAAAATTCCAGAAAATTCAATCCCTTGCCGTTGTTTTGGCAAGGGATTGGCGGGTTCATGCAACCTGCCGGGATTCGCTACGCAGTTGCCCGGCATGCAGCCGGTTGATGCCGCTGATCAGGGCCTTGATCGAGGCGGTGACGATGTTGCCGTCGATGCCGGCGCCGTAGCATTCGCCGCGGCCGCTGGCGGCCATTTCGATGAAAGCGCAGGCGCGGGCGTTGCCGTCCTCGCCCATCGGCACCATCGAGCGCTCCTCGTAGCTGCGCACCTGGGCGTGGATGCCGGCGCTTGCCAGGGCATGCATGGCGGCGTTGATCGGACCGTTGCCCTCGCCGCTGAGCACGTGCGTGGTGCCGCCGATGTCGACGGTGAGGCGGATGCCCTGTTGCTGGCCGTGCTCGAACAAATGGTGCTCGCGGTAGCGGATGCAGTCGCCGGCATCGAGGTAAGTCTGGCTGAAAAGGTTCCAGATGTCGTCGGCGCTGACTTCGCCGCCGTGGGTGTCGGTGTGCCGCTGAACGACCCCGGAGAACTCGACCTGGAGGCGGCGCGGCATGACCACGCCGTGTTCGGTTTCCATCAGGTAGGCGATGCCGCCCTTGCCCGACTGGCTGTTGACGCGGATCACCGAATCGTAGGAGCGGCCGACGTCGGCCGGGTCGATCGGGAGGTAGGGCACTGACCAGGTCTCATCCGCCTTTTGAGCGGCAAACCCCTTCTTGATGGCGTCCTGGTGGGAGCCGGAGAAGGCCGTGAAAACGAGATCCCCGACGTACGGGTGGCGCGGATGGATCGGGAGCTGGGTGCAGTGTTCGTAAGTGCGGGCGACGGCGTTGATGTCGGAGAAATCAAGCTGCGGATCGACGCCCTGGGTGTGCATGTTGAGCGCGAGGGTGACGAGATCGACGTTGCCGGTGCGCTCGCCGTTGCCGAAGAGACAGCCCTCGACGCGGTCGGCGCCAGCCATCAAGCCGAGTTCGGCGGCGGCGACGGCGGTGCCGCGGTCGTTGTGCGGGTGCAGGCTGATGATCACGCTGTCGCGGCGTTCGAGGTGGCGGTGCATCCACTCGATCTGGTCGGCGTAGATGTTGGGTGTGGCGATCTCGACCGTGGTCGGGAGGTTGAGAATGACCTTGTTGTCCGGCGTCGCGCCCCAGGCGGCGGTGACCGCGTCGCAGACTTCCTTGGCGAAGTCGAGTTCGGTGGCGGTGAACAATTCCGGGCTGTATTCGAGGGTGATCTTCGTTTCCGGCATCTGCTCGGCGAGCGACTTGATCAACTTGACCGCATCGACTGCCATGGTCACCACTTCGGCCTTGCTCATGCCGAAGACAAAGTCGCGGAAGCTCGGGCAGGTCGCATTGTAAACATGGACGATGGCCTGCTTGGCGCCCTTCAAGGATTCGAAGGTGCGGCGGATGAGGTGTTCGCGCGCCTGGGTCAGCACCTCGATGGTGACGTCGTCGGGGATGTGCCTTTCCTCGATCAGGCGGCGGACGAAGCCGAATTCGGTTTCCGAGGCTGACGGGAAGGCGATCTCAATCTGCTTGAAGCCGATCTGGCAGAGCGTCTTGAACATCTGCATCTTCTTGTCGGCGTTCATCGGCTCGAACAAGGCCTGGTTGCCGTCGCGCAGATCGGTGCTCATCCAGATCGGCGCCTGCGTGATGACGCGGCTCGGCCATTGGCGGTCGGTGAGTCCAACTGGCGGGAAGGAGGTGTACTTGGACGAATTCTGCTGCGACATGGAACGGCTCCGGAAAACTGTTGCGATGGCGAAATATTAAGCAAAAGCGCCCGGCAGGTGCTTGCGTTTTGTGGCATGATTTGCCATCAAATTGGCAGAAAATTGCGTTTCGGAAAAGAAATGGACAATCAATTAACGATCGATCGTTACGACCGGCAAATTCTCGCCGTACTGCAGCAGGATGGGCGGATCAGCAACCAGGAACTGGCCGACCGCATCGGCCTGTCGCCGTCGCCCTGTCTGCGCCGGGTGCGTACGCTTGAAGAGGCCGGGTTGATCGCAGGCTACCGCGCCCTGCTCGACGCAAAGAAGCTCGGCCTGACGCTGATGGCGCTGATCGGTATCTCGATGGACCAGCACACGCCGGAGCGCTTCGCCAATCTGGAAGCGACCATCTCGGACATTCCCGAAGTGCTCGAATGCCTGCTGATCACCGGCCAGCAGTCGGACTACCAGCTCAAGGTCGTCGTTCGCGACATGGATGCCTACCAGGATCTGCTGCTCAACAAGATCACCCGCATCCAGGGCGTCACCGGCGTGCACACCAGTTTCGTGCTGCGCAAGGTGGTGGACCGCACCGCGTTGCCGCTCGACTTCGCCTGATCGGGCCGGGGTGACCCGGGAAACGGTGTTAGTCTCGGGGTTTCCCGCCAAGGAAGCGCCATGAGCAGCCCCGATAACGAACTCTGGCAGCAATCCTGGCGCGATGGCCGGATGGCCTTTCACCAGGCGGCAGTCAATCCGCTGCTTGCGCATTACTGGTCCAGCCTCGGCCTGCCGCCAGGTGGCACGGTTTTCGTGCCACTGTGCGGGCGCAGTCTTGACCTGGTCTGGCTGGCCGAACAAGGGCACCAGGTGGTCGGATGCGAACTGAGCCCGGTCGCCGTCCGTGACTTCTTCCGCAAGCAGCGCTTGACGCCCAGGCGGACGAAGCTCGGAGCGCTGACGCGCTGGGAATATGGGGCCATCAGTATCTACTGCGGCGATTTCTTTGCCTTGACGCCGGAGCTTCTCGGTCCGATTGCCGCCGTTTACGACCGTGCTGCGCTCACGGCTCTGCCGGAAAGCGCCCGTGCCGCCTACGTCGAGCACATGCACCGCTTGACGCCGGAAAACTGCCCGGTATTCCTGCTGACTGCCGAGGACCCGGAGGAGGGCGAAACCGATGACCGTTTCCCGGAAATCTCCGGCGAAATCACCCGCCTCTATCGGGCCCGCTTCGCGATCGATCTGGCGCATTCGGAGCGTCGTCTGGAAACACGCCGCGAAGCCGACGGCAACGAACCGCAGTGTATCGAATTGCGTCTTTACCGGTTGCTGCCGTATTGAGCGCCTGCCGCGCGTATAATCCGCCGCGGAAAGTCGGCCAGGCAATCGCCGGATGTCCGGAGGAAACTCCGGCATCGGGAGGAAAGTCCGGGCTCCATTGGGCAGGATGCCAGCTAACGGCTGGGCGCCATAAGCCGCAAGGCCAAAGCGACGGACAGTGCAACAGAGAACAGACCGCCGATGGCGTCGCAAGACGCACAGGCAAGGGTGAAACGGCGAGGTAAGAGCTCACCGCGTCCACGGTAACGGCGGACGGCACGGTAAACCCCATCCGGAGCAAGACCAAATAGGGAAGCATGGGCGTGGCCCGCGCTGCTTCCGGGTAGGTTGCTTGAGCCTGTCGGTGACGGCAGGTCTAGAGGAATGATTGCCGAACCTCGCAAGAGGGGAACAGAACCCGGCTTATCGGCCGGCTTTCCACCAGTTTGAGGGTGTTTCTGCGGTCGTCCGCAGGAGTTCAGAAGTTTTCGCCGCGGAGTTCATCGCGCCATGCACGCTATTCTCGAATGGCCGGAAAACGGTCAGACCCGCCGCGCGCGCTGGCGCTCCGAAGCCGGCCTGGCGGCGCCGTCGACGCTTGACGTCGTCGACGACAGGCTTTCTGCCGACGCCGCCTTCGCCGCCTTGGCGGAAGGGCATGCGCTGCTCTGGCGCGGCGACTGGATGAACGGCAGGCAGTTGATGCAGGCGCTGACCCGGCGTGCTGATCGCCATTTCGCGGCAAGAACGGATGACAGAATTACGCCGGCCGACAGCTTTGCCAGCCACCGGGAGCGTCAGGGCAAACGCGCCGCCTTGCTTGCCCGTCTGCTGGTGCCGCTCGGTCCAGATTACAAGCTGCCGTTGCGTCGCGCCCAGGACGTTCGCCCAGCCTGCCGCGAGGCCTGGGGCAAGCCCGACGGCAGCAACAGCGTGGTTGCGCTGCGTGAGTTGCTGGCGGTGATCAGCGCCCACGAATGGCGCAAGAAGGGCGTGCCAGTGGCCGCTGTCGGCGGGCGCATCCATCCGCATTACGGGGTCTTCTCGCCAGTGCGTGGTGAATATGTCGACCTGGTTGCCCAGGCGCCGTTGCCGGCGGGCTGCGATCTCGCCTTCGACATCGGCACCGGTTCCGGCGTGCTCGCCGCGGTACTCGCCCGGCGCGGCCTGGCGGTCGTCGCCACCGACATGGCGCCGCGAGCGCTGGCCTGTGCGGCAGAAAATGCCGAGCATCTCGGACTATCCGACAAAATTCGCATTGTCGAGGCCGATCTTTTTCCCGAAGGGCGGGCGCCACTGGTTGTTTGCAACCCGCCCTGGCTCCCGGCGCAACCGAGTTCACCGGTCGAATACGCCGTTTATGACCCGGATTCGCGCATGCTGCGCGGTTTCCTCGATGGGCTGGCGGCGCATCTGCTACCCGGGGGCGAGGGCTGGCTGATTCTCTCCGATATCGCCGAACATCTGGGACTGCGCAGCCGCCAACAATTGCTCGGGTGGATCGCCGCTGCCGGCCTTCGGGTAGCCGGGCGTCTGGATACGCGGCCGCGGCACGGCAAGGCAACCGATCCGGGCGACCCCTTGCATGCGGCCCGGGCTGCCGAGGTGACTTCGCTCTGGCGACTGTCGGTCGGCTGCTAAATCCGTCGGGGGCGTTCCGGGAGGCAAGCCCCGTTACGAGAACTGTCTGCCGTAACTATTGCAAAGCCTCGGCCGTGTCCATGCCGGGGCGGCGAATCTCGGCTTGCAAAGGCGGCCGACCGTCGTGCAGGTAGAAGATCAGCTTCAGCATCTGTATCGGACCTTCCTTCTGCCAGTCCTGTCGCCGGTACTGCTTCGGCAGGCAATCATTCTCGTGGGTTTCCCCCGGCTGCAGACGGTCTAGCATGTTGCGATACAGGCCGCCGTCGGCGGTCCGGAAAACCAGCGAAGCGCGGCTGCGCGCAATCGGTACCGGCAGATCCAGCCCGTCCTCACGAAAATCGACGATGAATGCTTCGCCAACCGGCTGAGTCATGGTGCCGGGATCCCATTGTGCATGGACGTGCTTGCCGGGTTCGCCGCTCCAGTGGACGCGCAAGCGGGGGGCTTCCTCTCTGGCAGTCCACATCAGGTGGATGTTTTCCCCTTCTCGACAAAACAGCGGGTGGTCAACGCCGCGTGTGTCGTAGAAGTTTTCTCCCTGCTGGTGCTCGATGCGCTCGATATGAAGGCCGGGAGGGGCCAGCAGGCTTTGGCTGAACACCTTGCCGATGCCGGGAATCTCGAACAGTCGGGTGGCCTCGGCGTGCAGGGGGAAGGGGCGTCTGCCAGCCGGGTCGATGCCGGGTTCCCAGTGTCCACGGCTGGCCTGGATGATCGGGTCATGTATCCAACCGATGCCGATGGCCGGCACGCCGGCGATGAGCAGACCGCTGATGGCGAGGACGAGGCTCTCGCTGCTGCCGATGGCCGGACGCAGCAGGCGGCCGATCAGTAAATGGCCGCCGAACCAGAGCAGCGGAGCCGCCGTAAGCAGGGTGCCGTAAAAGACGGCGAGCGCCTCCATGCCGGATGTCATACCGGCCGGTACGAGAACGGCGGCGACCGTTAGCGGCAACAGGATGAGAAAGCTGAAGGCACGTAAGCTGCACCAGCTGCCGGCCTTGCCGCGCGATTTGAAGTACTGCCGTTCGCGCAGCAGCAGGAAAAGCGTCAGCAGCAGGATGGCAAACAGGACACTGCCCCATCGGAGTTGTTCCCCGGACGGAAGGGCGGCAATGGCCCGTGGCAGAAGTGTGATATCCATTGCTTGTCCCGGTTCGGCTACCGTATGGCCATCAATCGTTGAGCAGCACCCATTTGCCGCCGCGAACCACCATCATCACCCGGGCGCGCTGGTCCATGCCGTTGTGATTTTGCGGGCTCATGTTGAAGATACCCTGGGCGCCGACCACTTCGCGGCTGCCTTCCAGCGCGTCGCGCAGTGCGGCACGGAATTCCGGCGAGCCCGGCTTGGCTGCCTTGAGGGCTGGCGGAATGGCTTTTTGCAGCAACAGGCCCGCATCGAAGGTATTGGCGCCGAAGGTGGACATGGTGCCGGGACCATATTTTGCCTCGTAGGCTGTGACATAGCCCTGGGCGACTGGCTTGATCGGATTGCCCGCAGCCAGATCAGCAGCGACCAGCATGGGGCCGCCGGCCATCAGTGTGCCTTCGACCGCCTTGCCACCTATGCGGATGAAATCGTTGGTGGCAACGCCGTGCGTCTGATAGATGCGGCCACGGTAACCCTTTTCCTGCAGACCTGCCTGGGGGAGGACTGCCGGGCTGCCGGTGGCGGCGATCAGCACCGCATCGGGACGGGCGCTGAGCAGCTTGAGAACCTGCCCGGTAGTCGACTGATCAGTGCGGTTGTAGCGTTCACTGGCGACCAGGCGCAAGCCGGCTTTTTCGGCCAGCGGCGCGAATACCTTGAACCAGTGCTCGCCGTACGGATCGTTGAAGCCGATGAAGCCGACCGTCTTGACGCCAGCGCCTCGCATGTTGTCGAGCAGTGCCTCGGCGATCAGGTCATCATTCTGGGTCGTCTTGAAAACCCAGCGTTTCTTGTCGTCCATCGGCAGGATGACGGAGGATGAACCGACGGTGGTGAGCAACGGTGTCTTCGATTCGGCGACGAAGTCGAGCATGGCCAGGGCGGCCGGCGTCGTGGTCGGTCCGATCAATGCATCGACCTTGTGCTCGCTGATCAGCTTTTTGACGTTGGTGACGGCATGGGTCGGATCGGAGGCGTCGTCGAGGACGATGTAGCTGATCTTCTGGCCACCGATCTCGGTCGGCAACAGCGCAACCGTGTTCTTCTGCGGGATGCCGACGACCGCCGTCGGCCCGGTGGATGAGGCGATTACCCCGATCTTGATGTCGGCCAGGGCCGCATTGCCGGCCAGCAGGAACAGGAAAAGCGAAACAAGCTTGCGAGCGGACACGGCGAGGCTCTCCGGAGAAATGATCCGGCGATTATAAGCAGCACGGGTGAGCGGGGGCCAGGAAGCCGTCGGTGTTTTCGCCGGTGCCTAATCGAAAAGATCGGGTTGCGGCTGGCTCAGGCTATGGCGCTTGACGGTGAAGCGTACGCAGATGCCCTTGCGACCGATGGCCTCGACGATCAGGTGGCCGGCCACCGCTTCGGCTACGATGCGGACATTGCGCCGGCCGGCTCTGGTTTGGCCGGCGTAGGTGGCGAGTGCTCCGGGGGTGGGCGTCCAGCGAGACATGGCGCAGATGATAGTACGCTGCCGCCATTCGCACCAGTCGGGGTACTGCTGCAGGAATCAAGCCGGTTGTCAGCCGGAAAGGGAGGGGCTGCGGCCCCTCCGGTGACTCAGCTCTTGACGCCGGGTTTGCGGCCGGGAGCCGCCGAGG
The DNA here is from genome assembly GCA_008933675.1 of Dechloromonas sp. Taxonomy (GTDB): domain Bacteria; phylum Pseudomonadota; class Gammaproteobacteria; order Burkholderiales; family Rhodocyclaceae; genus Azonexus. The sequence continues at coordinate 7,358 of WBUO01000058.1, read as the reverse complement.
GGATGTAACCGGCAACGCGGCAGAAGATGCCTTCGATCGGCTTGCCATCCTTGAAGGTGGTCATGCTGCAGGTGGAGATGGCCTTCCTGGCGGACAGTTCCTGGAGCGAATCGCGGACTTCCTGCAGGCCGATGCCGGTCCCTTTGGCGATCTCGGAATCAAGCAATTGGCCGTGCTTCTTGAGGTGCGTGAGGATGGATTCGGTATGCATGTGGGACCTTTCTGGAAATGCTGACTGCCGGATCTTCGCTGTGCCTTCGCAGACGCGTCGGCCGGGCGGAGATTGGCAGCCGGTAAAGCATTTGGCCAATCCCGGAAGGGATGGCCGCCTGCTCGTTACTGGTGGGCCCGCACGGACTTGAACCGTGGACCAAAGGATTATGAGTCCTCTGCTCTAACCAACTGAGCTACAGGCCCGATAAACCTTAGTTGCTGTTGCTGTCGATGAAGCTGCGCAGCTTGTCGGAACGGCTCGGGTGACGCAACTTGCGCAAAGCCTTGGCTTCAATCTGGCGGATACGTTCGCGGGTGACGTCGAATTGCTTGCCGACCTCCTCCAGCGTGTGATCGGTGTTCATTTCGATGCCGAAGCGCATGCGCAGAACCTTGGCTTCCCTCGTCGTCAGCGTGTCGAGGATTTCCTTGGTGACGCCGCGCAGGCTGGAGTACATCGCCGCATCGGCCGGGGCCAGCGTCGCCTGGTCTTCAATGAAGTCGCCGAGGTGGGAGTCGTCATCGTCGCCGATCGGGGTTTCCATGGAGATCGGCTCCTTGGAAATCTTCATGATCTTGCGGATCTTGTCCTCGGGCATGTCCATCTTCTTGGCCAGTGTCGCCGGATCGGGTTCGGCGCCGGTTTCCTGCAGGATCTGGCGGGAGATCCGGTTCATCTTGTTGATCGTCTCGATCATGTGCACCGGAATGCGGATGGTCCGCGCCTGGTCGGCGATGGAACGGGTGATCGCCTGGCGGATCCACCAGGTGGCGTAGGTCGAGAACTTGTAGCCGCGGCGGTATTCGAACTTGTCCACGGCCTTCATCAGACCGATGTTGCCTTCCTGGATCAGGTCGAGGAACTGCAGACCACGGTTGGTGTACTTCTTGGCGATCGAGATGACCAGACGCAGGTTGGCTTCGGTCATTTCGCGCTTGGCGCGGCGGGCCTTGGCTTCACCGGTGGACATCTGCTTGTTGATGTCCTTGAGTTCCTTGAGCGGGATGCCGATATGCTCCTGCAGGGCGAGCAGTTTCTTTTGCTGTTCCTTGATGTCCGGAGCGCTGCGCGTCAGGATGGCGACATAGGTCTTCGGGGCTGCGGCAATTTCGCCATCAACCCAGTCAAGGTTTACTTCGTTGCCCGGGAAGGACTGGATGAACTGCGGGCGCGGCATCTTCACGCGCTCGACGCAGATTTGCTGGATCTTGCGTTCCGAGGCGCGTACCTGCTCGACCATTCCGCGTACGCTATCGCACAGGCGCTCGATCGAGCGCGAAGTGAAGCGGATGTTCATCAATTCGTCGGAAATCTGCTGCTGCAGCTTGAGGTAGCTCTTGTCCTGCGAGCCCTTGCTGGAGAGTGCCTTCTGCATCTTGGTGTGCAGCCCGCGGATGATCTTGAAACGTTCCAGTGCGTCCGCCTTGAGTTGCAGCAGCGAGGCGGATACGGCACCACCGCCGCCTTCCTCGTCGTCACTTTCGTCATCGTCGCTGGCTTCTTCCTCTTCCGGCACTTCGGCGGCGGGTTCGTCGACGATGGCATTCGGATCGATCAGGCCGTCGACCAGTTCGTCAATGCGCATTTCGTCGGTTTCGACCTTGGCAGCTGAGTCGAGAATGTCGGCAATGGTGGTCGGGCAGGCGGAGATCGCTTGCACCATGTGCTTGAGGCCTTCCTCGATGCGCTTGGCGATCTCGATTTCACCCTCGCGGGTGAGCAGTTCGACCGAACCCATCTCGCGCATGTACATGCGTACCGGGTCGGTGGTCCGGCCGAATTCCGAGTCGACCGTGGATAGTGCCTGTTCGGCCTGCTCCTCGACTTCCTCGTCGTCGGTGGCGGTGGCGGCAGTGTCCGACATCAGCAGGTCTTCGGCGGCAGGAGCTTCGTCGAAGACCTGGATGCTCATGTCGCTGAAGGTCGAGATGATCGCTTCGATACTTTCCGCATCGACGACGTCATCCGGCAGATGGTCGTTGATTTCGGCGTAGGTCAGATAGCCGCGTTCCTTGCCGAGCTTGATCAGCGCCTTCAGGCGCATCTTGCGCGCTTCAGCGTCGAGCGGCTCGGGAGTCTCTGCCATCGCGCCTTCGAGCAGCGCCTTTTCGGCAGCCTTCTCCTTGGCTTTGGTGGTGCGAGCCTTCGGGGCTTCCTTCGCGGTGTCTTTTGCCTTAGCCATGAACACGTTCCATGTAATTGGAGAAAACCATAAATTATACCACAACTTAGCTGCGGTTTTGCTGCGTGCCGAGCAGCTGAATGTAGGCCTGCTTCTCGGCGGCACTCAGGCCGGCTACGCCGAATTGCTGGGCTTTCATCTGCAATTCGGCGAACAGGCGCTTCTGTTCTCCTGAACGGAGTTTTTCCAGGGTGTCGCCAAATTCCGTTTCGGCTTCCGTTTCGTCAAACGGTTGGCCAAGAAGTTCCGAGGCGGCGTTCTCGATCATGCTTTCCTCGGGCAGGCCGCGCAGTTGTTCGCGCAGGACTGCATAGCTGCTCGCTTCGCGGTTGCCGGTAACCAGTTGGTGCAGGCGCGTCAGTGCGGGACGTTCCGGCGTGTCGGGCAGGAGCTCGAGCGGTAGGCGGGTGGCCAGTTGTGGTTTGTGCAACACGATGCGCAAGAGGTTGCGGGTCAGGGAGGGGGCGGTCCGTTTCACCTTGGCTGGTGCTACGGGCGCAAAGGATTTCAGGTCGCACAGGCGTTCGACCTCGCTTTGTGCGAAGCCGCTCGCTTCAGCCAGGCGTTTGACCAGTTGCAGACGGAGCAGGGGAGTCGGCAACTTGAGAAGCAGCGGTTTGGCTTCGTAGATCAGCTGGGCCTTGCCCTCCGAGCTGGTCAGGTCACAGCGCTGGGCGAGTTCGCGTAGCAGGAAATCGGACAGCGGCATCGCCTGGATCACCTGGCGGTCGAATTCGGCTTTGCCGTGTTCGCGAATATAGCTGTCGGGGTCGTGTTCCCGGGGCAGGAAGATGAAACCCAGGCGCTTGTTGTCGGCCAGTGCCTCCAGGGAGTTTTCCAGGGCGCGCCAGGCAGCCTTGCGGCCGGCGTTGTCGCCGTCGAAGCAGAAGACGATGCGGTCGACCTGGCGCAGCAGCTTGCTGACGTGCGTGGCCGTGGTGGCCGTGCCAAGTGTCGCCACGGCGTTGCCGACGCCGTTCTGCGACAGTGCGATGACGTCCATGTAGCCTTCGGTGACGATGGCCGTGTTGGTGTCGCGCAAGGCCTGGCGGGCCTGCGGCAGGCCGAACAACTCGCGCCCCTTTTCGAAAAGCGGGGTTTCGGGGGAGTTCAGGTACTTGGGTTCGCCCTGGTCGATGATGCGGCCGCCGAAGGCGATGATGTCGCCCTTCTGGTTGATGATCGGGATCATCAGGCGGTCGCGGAAGCGGTCGTAGCGGCGACCGGTTTCGTTATCGATGACCAGGCCGGCGAGTTTCAGTTCGTCAGCGTTGTAATCGGCAAAAACACTTTGCAGGTTCTGCCAGCCATCCGGCGCGTAGCCGATACCGAAGCGGGCGGCGATTTCGCCGCTCAGGCCGCGCTTCTTGCAGTACTCGATGGCGCGAGGCGAGGCCTTGAGCTGCTCCTTGTAGTACTGCGCTGCGCGGGCCATGACCTCGAGCAATGTGCGGGTCTGTCCAGGCTTCTCGTCGTTGACGCCGCGCCCTTCGCTCTCCGGTACCTGCATGCCGGCCCGGCTGGCCAGTTCCTTGATCGCATCGACGAAGCCGAGACCCTGGTATTCCATGACGAAGCCGATTGCCGTGCCGTGCGCGCCGCAGCCGAAGCAGTGATAGAACTGCTTGCTGGGACTGACCGTGAACGAAGGTGTCTTTTCGTTGTGAAAGGGGCAGCAGGCGGCGTAATTGGCTCCGGCCTTCTTCAGTGGTACGTAGCTATCCACCAGGTCGACGATGTCGATCCGGGCAAGCAGGTCCTGGATGAAGGCGTCGGGAATCATTGGTCAGCCGGGGGCAATCAGCGGTGGGGCTCGGGCCGGGGCGGCAAGTCAGCCCGCCAGGGCTGCCTTGACCAGCTTCGAGACCTCGGCCATGTCGGCTTTGCCGGCCAGGCGCGGCTTCAGCACGGCCATCAGCTTGCCCATGTCGGCAGGGCCCTTGGCGCCCGTTTCGGCGACCGCTGCGGCCACGGCGGCTGCGGTCTCGGCGCTGTTCATCTTTTCGGGCAGGTAGGCGGCGAGCACCGAGATTTCGAATTTCTCGGCGTCGGCCAGTTCTTGGCGACCGGCTGCTTCGTACTGGGTGACGCTGTCCTTGCGCTGTTTGGTCAGTTTTTCGATGACAGCGACTGTGGCGGTGTCATCGAGTTCGGTGCGCTCGTCGACTTCCTTCTGCTTGATCGCGGCGATGAGCAGGCGGATGGCGTTCAGGCGGGCGGTATCCTTGGCCTTCATGGCCGTCTTCATGTCTTCGGTGATGCGGGCTTTGAGACTCATTCTGGGTTGCCAGTGGTTGATTGCTGCTTGTTCGTAATGGATTGCTGGAACTTGGGGGCGGATTCTGGAAATTCAAACGAAAAAGCCGCCGGCTGTTTAGGCGGGCGGCTTGTTCCTGCGGCGATCACCGTGGCTGGATCAGTACAGCTTCGGCGGCAGGGTCAGGCTACGGAGGCGCTTGTGCTGACGTTTGACAGCAGCGGCAGCCTTACGCTTGCGCTCGGCGGTGGGCTTTTCGTAAAACTCACGGGCGCGCAGCTCGGTCAGGAGGCCCGTCTTTTCGACAGTACGCTTGAAGCGGCGGATGGCCACCTCGAACGGCTCGTTTTCCTTGACACGAATGTTCGGCATATAAATCACCCCCTTCCGTTAGGCGCCCGCCAGGTCAAGTAAACGGCAGTGCGCGCAAATTGGTATCCGCATGGTCGCGGAAAGCCGAGTAGTATATTGCAAAAAACCTTTTGGGCTCAAGTGGTAAAATGCGTGCCGATGTTGATCCTTGGTGTCGAATCCTCCTGCGACGAAACCGGCATTGCCCTCTACGACAGCGAAGCCGGGCTTTTGTCGCACGCCCTGCACTCGCAGGTGGCGATGCATGCCGAGTACGGCGGCGTGGTGCCGGAACTCGCCTCGCGCGATCACATCCGCCGTGTCGTGCCGCTGTTGCGTGAGGCCATGGCGCGGGCCGGGCGGCGCTTGGGCGACGTCGACGCCATTGCCTACACTCGTGGCCCGGGGCTTTCCGGTGCCCTGCTGGTCGGTTGCGCCTTTGCCGAGGCGCTGGCGCTGGCGCTCGGCAAACCAACCATTCCGGTGCATCACCTCGAAGGCCATCTGCTGTCGCCGCTACTGTCGGCGAATCCCCCGACTTTTCCGTTTGTCGCCCTGCTGGTATCCGGCGGCCATACGCAGCTGATGCGGGTGAGCGCCGTCGGCGAATATGAATTGCTCGGTGAGACGCTGGACGATGCGGCCGGCGAAGCCTTCGACAAGAGCGCCAAGCTGCTCGGCCTTCCTTATCCGGGCGGGGCGCTGTTGTCGAAGCTGGCTGAACAGGGGCGGAGCGGCGTCTACGAGCTGCCGCGTCCGATGCAGCATTCCGGCGACCTCAATTTCAGTTTTTCTGGCCTGAAAACCGCTGTGCTGACCCTGGTCCGCGAACAGCACGAACCCTTGAGCGAGGCCTTCAAGGCCGACGCTGCGCGCGCCTTCCAAGAGGCCATTGTCGAGGTGCTGGTCAAAAAGTCATTGAAGGCACTAAAGCAGACCGGCCTCAAGCAGCTGGTGGTGGCCGGCGGTGTCGGCGCCAACCGGCAGTTGCGGGCGATGCTCGACGACGAAGCGCGGCGCAAGCGCTTCCGCGTCTACTACCCGGAGCTGGAGTTCTGCACCGACAACGGCGCAATGATTGCGCTGGCCGGCTGTCTGCGTTTACAGGCCGGCACACCGGCCAAGCCGGCCGGTTCGTTTGCCGTGCAGCCGCGCTGGCCCCTGATGGATATCTCGGTCAGCGGCACGCAATAGCACAGCGCCGCCCCGCGTTTGTCGTTACTGCCGGCTTTGTTGCGTCGGTTCGGGCAGTTTTTGCAAGGCGGACTGATCTTGCGGCATTTCTTGCTCATCCGTTTCCTTGCTGTCGGCGTTCAGTGCTTACCTGCCACCCGGTTGGTGGCGCCAGTGCTGCCATCGCGTTCGGCATGCGGCGTGTCGCGTTCCAGCGCACAACGATTGCCGGCCAGCGGGGGCTGCGTGACGCCGTTGCCGGCGAGCCATATTGCACCCTGTGCGACGAAGGGGGGCGTGTGCACCGGTATCACGCTGAGCGGCACCCATCAGCGTGCGAGCGCTGCGCCGAAACTGGCGGCCAGCGCCTCACGGGTAATTTCCCCGTGGCTCGGCAGCCGCATCAGAAGTTCTCCGGCAGTCCGGCGAGCGCGTCGAAATAGCTGTCCCAAGCGGGCGCTTCCTCGATGAAGCGCTGGATGAAGCGGGCAATCATGATGGCCTCCTGTTGCAAGGCAGGTCGTGCTGACCTGATGAGCTCAGTTTAGGGAGGCTGGTTCGACAGGGCCAATCGATTGTCGATATGTGCCGCATTGCTGCCGGCTATGGTCGCATCAAGCCTTCTTTTTGCTGCCGATCTTGCTTTCCTGTCCGGTCAGCAGCCGCTGGATGTTCTGCCAGTGTTTGGCGATCAGTGCGATGGCGATGATTGCCACCACCGGCAGATAACCGCCGCTGCCGTGGCCGAGGGCCGAATAGACTGGTGCGAGGCCGGCGGCGATGACTGCGGCGGCGGATGAGTAACGGAAGGCGAAGGCAACGAACAGCCAGGTGGCGAGCACCGCCAGGCCGAGCAGCGGATCGAGCGCGAGCAGCACGCCGGCGCCGGTGGCGACCCCTTTGCCGCCCTTGAACCTGAGGAAGACCGGGAACAGGTGGCCGAAGAACACGGCCAGCGCGACCAGGCCGATGACGGTGTCGGAGAGTGCCAGCTGCTGGGCGACGAAGACGGCCAGCCAGCCCTTCAACGCGTCACCGATCAGCGTGAAGATCGCCGCCTTCTTGTTGCCGCTGCGCAGCACGTTGGTGGCGCCCGGGTTGCCCGACCCGTAGGTGCGCGGATCGGCCAGGCCGAACAGTTTCGAAGCGATCATGGCAAATGGAACGGAGCCGAGCAGATA
>WBUO01000433.1 GCA_008933675.1 Dechloromonas sp. | reverse complement strand
GTGCTTACCCTGCCGGAACCGATGGCGGCGCCGGCAGCACCCACCGCCGCACGACCGATTCCAGTTGTCCGCGATGCCGGGGCGCGGCGCAGCTGGCTTTCCTATGACCCGGAGAAACCTCTCGAAAAGGACCCACCGTGACCAAACCAACCAAACGAATCGTATTCTCCTGCGGCGGCAAAGGCGGTGTCGGCAAGACGACTGTCGCCACGGCCATCGCGGACTTCTACGTCGCGCGTGGCATCGCGGCCACGCTCTTTGATTGCGACACTGAAAACAAGCAGCGGGGCTCACTCAGCCATTACTACCCGAATGCCGGTAAATTGGACATCCGCACGGAGCGGGGACTGGATCAATTTGTCGATGCGGCCCTGTCAGCCGATGCACCGGTGGCCCTGGCCGATCTGGCGGCGGGATCAGGCCGCGATACCTTCCAATGGTTTGACACCATGTTCGATGGTCTGGGCACGGCTGGCGTTCGTTTCACGGCGGTTGCGACTATCACCAGCGCGGCGAGCAGCGTGGAGTCACTCTTCACCTGGGCCGAGGCCCTGCAGGACCGGGTTGCATACCTCGTGGTCCGAAATCATGTCTCGGGGGGTGACTTCGGCTATCTTGAGCGGACCGAGCCGGGGCGGGCATTCTTGGCGCAGGCCCGGCCGTTGGTGATCGATCTCAAGGCCCGCGCCCGGGAGATTCAGACTGAACTCGACAACCGGGGGTTGAGCGCGGCCCAGGCGATGACAGCCGATGCGATTCGGCGGGGACCATTGCTCCACGGCGGCACGGCCCGGGTGAGGGCTGAGGCCTATGCCCGTCAGGTCAACACCGCGCTGGAATCGGCGCAGGCGATCCTGTTGCCATGAGCGAACCGGCCATATTCGACGGTTCGCTATTTGACCGGATCGCGCAGTGCCTGCCGACGGAGCAGCGTACCGCGTATTACCGGTACGTTGCCCATCTGCGGAATCTGGACCCGAAAGATGAACTCCTGTTGCTCGCCATGGGGATCGGATTTTTTACCACCGTGGCCCAACAGGTGCCGGCATCCGTGGCGGCCGAGCGGGAGAAGCTGCTGGTGGAATTCGCACTGTTGTGCCGCAAACATGAGGCAGCGACCTCGGGTGCCACGGCGGATTGCCGAACCATGTTTGCCGCCCATCAAAAACTGATAGAACAGAACATGGGCCAATGGCAAAACCGTGAGCAAAAGACCGTAGAGGACCTAGGACGAGCGGTAAGCCAATTCGAAAAATCTGTGGAGCGGCAAGTGCAGAGGTTGACCGAAGTCATCACGGACCTAACCGCATCGACCAAGGAGCACCGCACCGTCGCTTTGAAAGCCCAACAGTGCCTGAATTGGCTAAACTGGCGGCAATTGCTCTGGCCTTGCGTCGCCTGCGCCGCGTCTGGAGCCCTTGTTGTATTCCTGCTCCTCCACATTTGGCCGCACTAAACTGCGACTAAAGGACACTGGAGTTCAGCTGACAGGGCATCCCGCCGAACGAAACGTCGTCGTTGCAGTCGAGATGATCGCACCAGGTGTGGAAGTCGTCTCATATCGGACCGCTCATACTGATCGTTCCAGCAAAGAAGGCGCGATGCCACGCCCTAGGCACTCGAGCTACGCCGCGTATTGCGCGAACTCGGATGCCGTGCGCTTCGGTGTTACGTGGTTTCGGCATGACCATATCCTCCTCGCCGAGGCCGCCGCCAAAGCGGGATTCTAGATCGCACAACGTAATGGCGCGGCACGCCGTGACATTACGTCCAGGGCCCGCAGCGATCGGGAAACCCGTAACGATTGGGAGTGTTGATTGACGCATAGCACTTCACCTTCACTCGCACCGCAACGCCACCATTGGATCCAACTTAGCCGCCCGCCGCGCCGGCACCCAACAGGCAAGGAGCGCCGCCCCAGTCATGATTGTCGCCGCGACGAAAAAGGTGATCGGATCCCATGCGTCCACCTCGAACAACAAAGACGATAGGACCCGGGCCAGGGCAAGTGCGAACGCACAACCCAGCGCCAAGCCCCATCCGAGCAACGCCATGCCCTCACTCAGCACCAGCCTCAGAATTCCCGTCGGGTTGGCACCGAGCGCACATCGTATTCCCATTTCGCGGGTTCGCTGTGCGACCGAAAACGCCAGCACGGCGTAAATACCGATGACCGCAAGCACCAACGCAATACCCGCAAACAGGCCGAGCAATTGGGATTGCAGCCGATCATTCCCCATGGACTCGGACTTGATTACTTCCAGCGTCTTCATGTCTACCAACGCTTGGTCGGGATTAATCCGGTGCAGAGCTTTCCGAATCGCAGCGTGGAGGAGTTCCGGGGTTATGGCGCTGCGCACCACGAGTGCCTGGTGTATCTGCGGACTTTGCTCGCTGGGCACGTAGACACCTTCATAGAGCTCCCGCTCCAAACCTCCGACGCGTTCGTTTGCCACCACTCCGACGATTTTCCACGAAATATCCGGACCCCGAGCCATCTTCCCAAGGGTAATCTCCCGGATGAGGAGGTGTTCTCCCAAGGGATCCCGGTTGGGGAAATATTTCCGTGCCATGGTTTCATTGATGACGGTGACGGGTTGCGCGCCGAAGACATCCCGCTCATTCAACGCCCGTCCCTTGAGCAATCTGAGACCGATCGCATCGAAATATGCAGGCGTCACGGTCTTTAGAAAGCAACCCTGCCCATCGGACCGTTCATCTTTCTTCTGGCCGACAATCTCAAACCCGGTGCCATACGTCGGGCGCGTGGGCACGCCCGAGGCTAGGGCCACGGCCCGTACGCCTGGCAGCGGCCCTAGACCATCTACGATTCGGCGAAGGTAGGTATTGAACTTCGCGGGATCGTCCGTCCATTCGTCAGTAATGGGCAGTTGGGCGG
>WBUO01000432.1 GCA_008933675.1 Dechloromonas sp. | reverse complement strand
GAACATGCCCCTTATTAACTGGCTGGATATCCATGAACGCTGCGACTCGGTCGTCCCGATAAACCATCGAGGCACCGCGCCTGCCGGCGATGATATCGCAAAAGATGCAGGTCATGCTCTTGGTCCAGACGACTACGATGAGGCGCAGTTTGGCGCCAGCTCAGATTTTGGCATGGGCCTTTGCTAGACTCGTTCCTGCGTCTCCACCGTCCGCATTCGCTTCTTGAGCGCATGATTTGGGTTCAGAACAAACTCATACTTCAGCCCGTCGGGGTCTAGGAAGAATGTCGCATAATATCCCTCCCCATATTCTGGACAATCGCACGGCGCGTCCTCAATCGAACATAGCTTTGCCTCCGCAAGCGGGACAAGCACTTCAGTATATAATCTATCGACGTCAGCTCTATCTAGCGCGCAGAAAGCCAAATGATGATGGTGGCCAACCGCACCCCGCATGTGTCCAATATGAGCGAGACTCGGATCAGCCTGGACGATGCTGATCTCGTGAGGTGTGTCATGGTCCCAACGCTTCCAGTCTTCATACCCCTCACTCTGGCCAGATATCTCGTATCCGAGATAACGGAATAGCGGACCGTAAAATCTTGAGGAGCGAGGCACACTCGAAACGGTGATTATGAGATGGTGGAGGAGTCCGCGATGTTTCATGTTTTGGTTACCATCATGCCATCATAAATCACGAAGGCCGTCTTCACTTGGGGTGGGGTCGAGCCGAATGTGGCTGGCAATCGCAGAAGGGCTCACTGTTTGGTCTCAGTCAAGCTGCCGGAGAGCGATGCGCTGACGTTAGGGCCTTTGCCACCAACTACCGACGCTTAAGCGGCCAGGACCACTGCACAGCACGTGTCACCGTCACGTGTTTGGGGTTAATGACGATTTCGGCTTCATCGCGCGCCGTGAAATGCGCGAGTATGTCCTCTTTCTTGCACCAACCCGCGGCGACCGTTGGCTTTAGGTCGGCAGGCACCTCACCCCTCAGGAATCGACGCAAGCCGTGCGCCAAAAACGCGAACCGCTTCGCGCGGTGACGATCGAGCGTCCACGACATACCGTAAATGCCAGCATCGTCGCCACAACCCCGATAGATGCGAACCTTCTTGGGCAAATGCGCCAACGCCACACGCTCTTCATCATCCATGAGATGCTCCCTATCACTCCGCCTGGCCGTGAGCAGCGCATACCACGTTTCCCTCGCGCGGTGCGTCGTCTCAGAGGTCATCCATGCGAATCGCACGAGTTGCCAGAATTGCGCATCAGACAGGAGTGGCGCGATCTCAACGAGTGGGCCAAGGCGCTCATGGGAATCGAACAGCGTCAAGTAGGTCTCGTAGTCACCGGCATTCAGGTGCTGCGCTTTGAGCTGATCCGTTGTGAGTGTGGGGATATCGAGGTCCATGGGGTTTGCAGGGTGCCTTACATTCTAGCACCATAGGCCTTCCGATTCCGGGGCGTGGCATCGCCTCCCTAGCGTTCGAGGGAATGAGATGCGGTTATTGTTCATTAACAATCGGTTGTCGATTTTCGCGCAACAAGGAATCTCAACCGCGATCTTTTATGCCTGTGGTCTACCCCTTCAGGCAAATCTGTCGACATTGGGCGGCCGACCGGCCTGATTGGAAACGCCAGAACACTGCGCCATGACTTCCCGTATGAAGACATTGGAGGAAGCCATCCACTCGATCTTTGGGTTCATCGAGCGAACCGCAGAGAAGGCGGAGCACGGCACCACATGGACCACAATCGACTATGAAAACAAGCCGCAGCACGATATCAGCGTGTTCAACGGCGTCGGTGGCATCCCATTCTTCCTAACCGATTATCACCGGTGCTACGGCAACAGAAAGGCCCTAGAACTAGGCCGTGGTGCCATTGAATGGTGCGCAAATTTCCGGGACAAGCATCATAAGCGTGGCCTGCACATGGGTCAGACCGGCGCCGCCTTGGCCGCTCTGCACCGGGCTGCGGTAATGGGAGAGACCGCCGCATCCGACTTAACGTTCGCAAATGCGCGCAACATACTGAGCGAGCCACCAGGGCCGATCACGGATCTGCTCGGTGGGGAAGCGTCCAATGGGCTTTTTCTGCTAAAGGTGTGGACCCACACGCGGGAGCCGGAGTTTCTCCAAGGGGCAGAACGGTGTGCGCGGTGGCTGGAGGAGCAGATGATCCGCGATGAACGTGGCACATATTGCCTCCCCCATCAGCATCACCGAACAGGAAACTGGGCCAAAGTCTTTTTAGGCGTAGCTCACGGAATTTCCGGCGTGGCACATTTCTTTGTATGCCTGGCCGGCGAGACTGGCAGCGAACGTTGGGCCAGCATAGCGAGGGAGTTGTTTGCTACCCTTACTCGCTATGCCCGGCCGGTGCATGGCGGGCTGAATTGGCCCGGCACCGTCTGCCAAGAAGACATGACGCGTTGCCAATGGAGCCACGGCGCCGCAGGGATTGGCCTCACCTTCCTGAACGCTTACCGAGTTCTGGGTGACGCCGCCTATCTTGAGACGGGCGTTCTGGCCGCGGAAGCAACCTTTGGCTATGGGGACTATCGTCAGAACTACACCCAATGCTGCGGCCTTGCCGGCAGCGGTGAGCTTTTCATCGAAACCTACCGGGCTACCGGAAATGCGCTGTGGCGAGAGCGTGCCCTAGACTTCGCGCATCGCTGTCTCGCATACAAGGAAAGCGTGCCGGCAGGTGATGCTTGGCCCACCGATAGCAAGGGATTGTATTCGGCCGATTTCGATTACGGAGCTTCAGGCGTCGGTCACTTCCTCCTCCGGGTCTGTTCAGACGAATCCCTTCCCATGCCATTGATGTAGCGCGCAATTGCCGACGACCTGCCCGCGCAACGGCTACCGGCAGATTGTGCCGCTGCGCCGCTATATAC
>WBUO01000431.1 GCA_008933675.1 Dechloromonas sp. | reverse complement strand
ATGTTGCTCTGCGTCCCCGAACCGGTCTGCCAGACCGACAGCGGAAATTCGCCGAGATCGTGCGCGGCAGATGGCTGAGGCCTTTTCCGGTGCGAGCAGACCGAGTTCGCCATTGACCTCGGCGGCGGCCTGCTTGACCTGCGCCAGTGCAGCGATCAACTCCGTCGGCAAGCATTCGCTGGAAATGGCGAAATGCTCGAGGGAACGCTGCGTCTGTGCGCCCCACAAACGCGCCACCGGCACCTCGACGATGCCGAAGGAATCGCGCTCGGAGCGCGTCGTAACGGAAGACGTAGCTTTGCCCATCATCAACTCCCGGATGCCCTTCTTCATCATAGTGCCGATCCGGGCTCACCCGGCCGGCAAATGCCTATCCGTGCAGCGGCCAGAAGAGCGGGATGAGCAGGCTGGCCAGCAACCAGGTGATGATGTTCATCGGAATGCCGAGCCGGGCAAAATCGCCGAAGCGGTAGTTGCCGGCGCTGTAGACCAGGGTGTTGGTCTGATAGCCGATCGGCGTCGCGAAGCTGCAACTGGCAGCGAACATCACGCCGACGACGAAGGGTCGCGGATCGACTCCCAGTTGCTGGGCGACGCCGATGACGACCGGGGTGAACAGCACGGCAATCGCGTTGTTGCTGATGAACTCGGTGGCCAGCGAAGTGATCAGGATGACCAGCGACAGCATCAGCCAGGGCGACAGTCCGTCGCCGAGCACGACCAGCTGCCTGGCCAGCAGTTCGGCCAGCCCGGAATTGCGCATGGCGATGCTGATCGCCAGCATGCCGAAGATCAGGATGAGGATCGGCCACTCGATCGACTTGTAGGCCTCGTCGGCACGAATGCAGCCGGTGGCGACGACGATGGCAGCGCCGATCATGGCCAGACCTTCGATGGGCATGAAATCGAAAGCGGCGAGCAGCATGACGCCGGCGATGGTGGCCAGCGCAACCGGCGCCTTGCCCTGGCGGTTGGTGACATGCCGGCCGTCGGTGATGGCAAACAGGTCGCCGTTGTCGCAGAAGCGCTTGATCTGGGCCGGAGTCCCCTCGACCAGCAGCACGTCGCCGACCTGCAACTGGAAGTCGTCGCCGATCTGCGAGAACGAGGCATTGCGCCGGTGCACCGCAATCAGGTGGATGCCGTAACGGGCCAGCAGATCGAGATCGCGTACCGGGCGCAGCACGTAGCGCGAGGTCTGGCCGACGATGGCTTCGACCATCACCACGTCGCGCCGGCGCAGGGTTTCCAGATCGTGATGACCATCCTGCGTACGCAGGCCGACGAGATCGGTACTGCGCAGATCCATCATCGCGCTGCTGCGACTGTGTACGACCACCCGATCGCCGGCAGCCAGACGCGTCGCCGGATCGGGATTGGCGAACTCGTCGTCGCCGCGACAGAGGTTGAGTACCTGGATGACGCCGTTGGCCAGCCGTGCCTCTTTCAGGGTCTTGCCGATCAGGTGCGAATCTTCCGGCACGAAGAGTTCGGTCATGAACAGGCGGTCGCCGCTGCCGGTGAATTGCTGCGTCAAGGTCTCGCGCACCGGCAGCAGGCGCTGGGCAAAAAGGAACATGAACAGGCCGCCGGCCAGCGCCATGACGATCGCCGGCGCACTGATCTCGAACATCGAGAAGGGAGCGAGTCCGTGCGCCCGGGCAACGCCATCGACCAGGATGTTGGTCGAAGTGCCGACCATGGTGATCAAACCACCGAGGATCGTCGCATAGGAGAGCGGTATCAGCAGGCGCGACGGAGCGATGTTGTAGCGTCCGGCCAGCGCGATGACGGCCGGAATCATCACCATCACCACCGGCGTGTTGTTGATGAACGGCGAAACCAGCAGACCGACCAGCAGCAGCGCCACCAGCAGGCGCCGCTCGCTGCCGCCGGCCATCGTCCCCAGCCAGTCGCCCAGGCGGTCCACACAGCCCGTTTTCGACAAGGCACCGCTGATGATGAACAGGCAGGCGATGGTGATCGGCGCGCTGTTGGCGAAAACGCCCGTCACCTCATTCGGCGCCAGCACTCCGAGGCCGAGCAGCAGGGCCACCGCCAGCATGACGGCGACGTCCGGCTTCAGCCATTCGCGGACGAAGACGGTGAACAGGCCGACGAGGACGATGCCAACGGCGGTGGCATGCAGGTGTTCGGGGAGCGACATCGAAAGGCGGGAGTGCGGCAATGAGGGCGTGCAGGATAGCGCCCGCCTTTCGAATCAAAAAGAATCAATTATTTTTTTGTTATGCATTTATCGCATAAAAAATTCGCCGACTGCCGGCCTGCACAGCCAGGAGCCCGCGCCCGACAGGCGTAAAAAAACCCGGAACTCGCGTTCCGGGTTGTACCGGCACATCCATCCGCCGACTGCGCGGATGCGCCGCGGTCAGCGCCCCATGTGCTGCAGAACCGTATGCAGGCGTTCAGCCACATGGGCGGCTTCCGGATCGTTCTCGGTCAGTTTCAGAACGTCGGCCCAGTTGATGTAGCGATCCAGGCGGGCCATGGCGTTGGCACTGACGGAATCGAGATCGATCGCCAGGGTGATGGCGTCGCCGCTACCCGTCAGCTTGTACTCAAACGAACCTTGCATGTTTCATTCTCCAGTTTGTCGCATGGTAAACGGGGGCAGTTTATAGATCGGAGCTGCGAAAAGAAATCGCGGATCGACTGCCGGGCAAGACAGCGGACACCGTGCCGGCATCGCAAACGCTCCACAGATTCTGTGGATAAGCCTGTGCATCACCCTGTGGATAGTCGCGAAACTGACACGCGAACGTAAGATCGCCGACACAACGCCTAAAAACCAGGCAAATTGTTTCAACATGATGAACCCATCCCGGCCAGCTGCCGGCAAACCATGCAGCTGCCTGCCTGCCGGCCCGCCGCCATGACGCCCCGGCGG
>WBUO01000429.1 GCA_008933675.1 Dechloromonas sp. | reverse complement strand
GAGGCATGCCTGACCGCCGATACTATCATCCCCGCTGTCCTGGCAGAATGGATCGCCCGTCGGTACACCTAGGCGCCGGGGCGTCGCGGAGAGCACGTCGAAAAGCTCCGTTCCAGCACGCTGGGCCGCGAGCCCCTTGACGAAGGAATCCTCATAATTGGTCGCGTCGCGCTCCCGCAGCAGCAGCACTGCGTTGACGCGCGCCGCCCGTGGGTCGCGATAGGCACGCGAGATAAGGTCCTCGATCGCCCGCTGGCCGGCCTCGACCTGGCGCGTGGCGGCAATGTGCTGGTTGATCGCGAAGCCCAGGTCGTCGTAGCGCGCGGCGATCGCCGCGGCCGACACACGGTCGTTGTTCCATCCGATGATGGGGACCAGGGCAAGTTCCAGTTCGGTGATCGCCCGCGCGGGTGATGAAGGCAGGCTCGGTGACATGCCGGCATCGGCGTCAGCGGCGGCCCGATCGCCCGAAGTCGGGCGGAGGGGGGTGTTCACCGACGCATAGCGCGCGATCGACGTTTGTCCTGCAGATTGCTCGATCCGCAGGAGGGTGACGGATGCAAACGCCTTCCCTGCCGCCTGTGCGAGGGTCGTGACATCGCCGCCGGCGGCGAGCGAGCTCGCGGCAGGCGCCCAACTCGATGGGGTCGAACTTCGCCGCACAGACCATTCCGCCAACGCGGCGACAGCCAGTTGGCCACCCAGGCGTCGGAGGCGGCCCTGGATATCGCGTTCGTCCGAGGCAGACGATGATGCGCGCCACAGATCTCTGACGTTCTCCATCCCATCGTCACGCGCCAGCGGGCTTACGCCCGGGGCGTACCAGGAGAAGCTGGTAAGCACGCCGATCGACTGTCGGGCGGCCGAAAGGGCAACCTCGGCTACGACGAGGAATTCCCCACTCTTGCCGAGGTCCTTCGCCGTCGAAACAAAACGTTGTATCAGCGTCGAATCAGTGACAGGGCAGGGCGATGGGCAACAGAGCGGATGAAAAGGATTCGAAGCGCAGTGAATGAAGGCTTGGGCCGAGGAGGTCGACATGACCATCGCTGCCGAAACGATTGCGAACGTTGCGCGTCGCATGACTAGCGGCTCCCGGTGACATAGCCGTCCGCCAAGATCGCGTGCATCGCCTGTAGCTCGGATTGCGCCGCAACCATGTTGTTCGCTGCAACCTGCTGCCGATAGAGAGCCAGGAGCAGCTTGTTCTGAAGCTGGACCTGGCTGGCGAGGTTGCCGCCGTTCAACTGCGATGCTGCGAGCTCAACCTCCGCCTTCTGCTGCGTGAGCGTGTCACGGTAGAGCTGCGCCATTGCGTGCAGGTTCTGCGCTGCATCCTGCAGGCCGGTGCGGCGCCGCGATAGCAGCCGCGCCTTCTCTTCCTCGGTCGGGTTCTGGGAGCGGGTGTAGTAGAGAGCGCCAGTCGATCGAACGGCGGCGTCCGGGTTGGACCAATCAAGACCCGGCACCTGCTTCAGTTCGGTTGAACGGGCGGATGGGTTGTACCAGGTCCACCGCTTCATCGCGGCGGATTCGATTGCCAGGTCGACAATGTTGGGAAGTGGGATGCCGATCTGGCTTGAAATCTTGGTAGCCTGCCGCTGGATGCCGTCGAGGATGCCACTTTGGCGCGCCACTTCGGCGGCGATCTTTGACGCCTGGGCAATGTTCATCTGGTCGATGGTCGCGTATTGCGCCATTGTGGCTGGTGCCCAGGCCATGCCGGCGAGGATGGTGATAGCTATTGCAGCACTCTTCATCAGGCCCTCGCTCGTTCCTTGAAGTACAGCGGCAGGATCGTGCTGGCGTCTTCGCCATGCTCGGCCTCCAGCGCTTGCCAGATCTTTGCGGATTCAGTTCCCTCGAAGAGGCTGAGCCACCGACCGATGCGCCCTAGATCGTTGTCGACCAGGGCGGCTCCGGCCTGCCGATGTATGACCATGGGCCAGCTCATTTTCGAGAGGGCCGGGATCGCGACCTGGTCGTTGACCGCCGCGGCGAGTGCGGCCTCCGATAGCTTGAGGTCCTGGTACTGATCGACGGAAGATTGCCCGTTCGGGATAATGATTGTCGTAGGCGTCAGGCCATGGATCTTGTCGGCGATCCGCGTCTGCCGGATCTGTGCCGGGGTTTGGAAACCGAACCAGACTGCCCCATTCAGTTTTCGCGCTCGCTCAAGAAGCACCTCCAGTCGTGCGCTCAGGGCATCGATGCGGTTCGCCGTCGCTGCCTCGTCGACGAAGATCAGCGTCGGGCGAGGGTCACGATGCATCTCAAGGAGAATGGCCTCGAACACCGTGCCGATGGCGAGGTCAACGGCGGTGCCTTCCTTGGAGGCGATCTGCGTAAGATCGAACGCCGTAAGCTTGCGTCCCAGGTTGAGCAAGTTTCGCTCGCCCGTGAACAGGCGGCCGTATGTAGCCTCGTCGGTGAATTCGGCGACGCGCTGGTACCCCTGGCGGGCATCGGACCGAAGGAACGCCGCGTCCCGAATGGCGCGCAGGTTGCGCAGATGTGGCGGCGTAGAGCGATGGAAGTTGATTTCGATGGCTCGACTAATTTCCGACGCGGTGATTCCATCACCTTTTTCTGGCTCGATCATCGTCGTGAGAAACCAGTGAAGGAAATCGCGGCTCTCCGGCGAATCCGGCCATTGCCACGGGTTAAGCGTCGACGTCGCATCCTGCCCCGAGAGGCGGACATAGGCCCCGCCATTCGCCCGCGTCCAAACATAGGTGCCGTCGTCGGCGTCAAAAATGTAGACCCGGCTTCTGGGGATAGTTAGGAATGCCGACAACAGGCGTTCGATTGCCGTCGTCTTGCCCCCGCCGGTGTCGCCGATGATCTTGCCGTGCGCGTTGGGCTTGTTGCCCTTCGTGCCAGCCTGAAACTGCCACGGGTAGAGAACACCG
>WBUO01000057.1 GCA_008933675.1 Dechloromonas sp. | reverse complement strand
AGACGCACCGTCCGAAGCTCTTCCGGACGCGGCTGAAGCGGATGATGACGGCGCCATAGTCGTAACGGCGCGCCGCCGCGAAGAGCGGCTGGCCGATGTGCCGACCGCGGCGTCGGTCATCGATATCACGTCGCTCACCGATCGCGGCGGCGCCACGGGCAGCGGCGAACTCCTCGCCGATCAGCCAAGCGTTCGCTTCAACAATCTGAACTCGTCCGTCACGTCGGAGATCTCGATCCGCGCTTCGTCGACCGCGCGTGCCACCAATGGCGACCCGAGCGTCGGGCTCTATCGCAACGGTGCCTATATCGCCGGCGGTCCGGTGGGCGGTCGCAACTTCACGCGGCTCGACCTGCTCGACATCGGCCGCGTCGAGGTTCTGCGCGGGACGCAGGGCGCGCTGTACGGCCGCAACGCGGTCGGCGGCGCGATCAATATCATCTCGGCCGAGCCCGAATTCGATCTCTCGGGCTGGGCGAGCGCGCGCTATGGCTTCGAGAACAACAGCTTCCAGACGCAGGGCGCGATCAATGTCCCGCTCGCCGATGGCCTGGCGATCCGCATCAGCGGCGATCTCGTCGAGCAGGACAAGGGCTTCTTCTACAATCCCGACAACGACGTCTATTTCGACCAGCAGAAGGGCCACGGACTGCGCGGCCAGATCCGGCTGAAGCGCGGGCCGGTCGACGCGATCATCACGGCCGAGACCCAGCGGCTGACCACGCCGACGATCCATTACCAGATATCCATTCCCGCGGGCACGCCAGGCTTTCCCGGCGGTTATACGCAGGATCGCTTTCGCTACCCCTGGAACACCGCGCCGCGCGCCAGCCAGGACGTGGACGGCCTTCAGGCGCTCGTCCGCGTGGATCTGGGCGGTGCCGACCTGACGTCGACAACCTCCTTTCGCAAGCGCACGTCCGAATATGATCTCGACAATGACGCGATCAGCCCCGCCGAGCTGGCGCGTGCGCGCGCCGCGGGGCAGATCGGCGCTCTCACGCCGCTCGATGCCAGCACCGCGTCCTACGTCGTCGACACGACCGACAATTTTTCGCAGGATATTCATGTCAGCGGGGCGAGCGATCGCTTCACATGGCTGGTCGGCGCCGAAATGCTGTTGCTCGACAGCGATTTCTCGGTGGCGACGACGCGCACGCCGACGCTCGCCAATCCGTCGCCGGGCAATATCGCGCCCGCGCGGCTGCATTTCGAAAGCTATGCGGCCTATGGCTCGCTCGGTTTCGACATCACCGACAGCCTCAACCTGACCGGCGAACTGCGCTATACCCGCGACAGCCGGAGCATCTCGGCGCGGCTTTACGATTTGGGGACTGGCCTGCCCACCGGCGGGCCATCGCGGATCATCGACGACAGCATCAACGCCGACAATCTCTCCTACAATGCGACCCTCTCGTACAAGCTCACGTCGAACATCCTCGCCTATGGCAAGGTCGGCAGCAGCTATCGGGCCGGCGGGTTCAACACGCGCCTCTCCGATCCGCGCGCGCCGAGTCCTGTGCAGGTGCTGTTCGGCAACGAAAACAGCACGTCTTACGAAGTCGGCATCAAGGGCAGTCCGATCCGCCGCGGCTATTTCGCAATCGCGGGCTATTACACCGAGCTTGAAGACCTGATCGCGCAGGTCGACGATGGCTGCGCGCTCACCAATCCGGCGTGCCCGATCGCCGCGGTCGCCTATCTAACCAACGCAGGCGATGCGAAAAGCTGGGGTATCGAGGCCGAATATAGCCAGGGCTTCGATCTCGGCGAAGGCAATGGCCGCCTCGCCTTGAGTGGCTCGCGGCAAGAGGGCAAGGTCAAGAGCGGCCGCTATGACGGGCTGGACCTTGCGCAGGTTCCCGACTGGCTCGCCTCGGCCAACCTCAATCTGCGCTACCCGGTCACCAAGGATGTCGCGCTGACCAGCAATGTCCTGATCAGTGGTCAATGGGGCGGCAAACAGGAGCTGACAGCGACCTCGGTCGACCTCGATGATTATGTCCTCGTCAATCTTCGGGTCGGCGTCGACTTCGGCAAGATCAGCGTCAGCGCGTTCGCGAACAACGTCTTCGACAAGGTTTATTTCGTCGCGCAGGCGCCGACGATCAACCGGTACAGCCAGCCTCGCGTCGTCGGCGTCGAAGGACGCATTTCTTTCTAGGTCGCGCTCCCGTCCGCGGCCTCCAGCCGCTGGTCGGGAAGGGTAGGAGGGCGCAATGCGGCATTTGGTGATGGCAGCACTGTTCGGTGCCGCGATGCTGACCGGATCGGTGTCTGTCGCGGCGGCGGAGACGGCCCCCGCGGCGACAATCGCGCAGGGGCGCCTTGCGGGCGCGCGCACGGGGGACGTCGAGCGCTTCCTTGATATTCCTTTCGCCGCCGCACCGGTCGGCGCTCTTCGCTGGCGGGCGCCGCAGGCACCGCCGCGCTGGCGGGGCGTCCGCGATGCCGCAAAACTCGGCCCGGCTTGTCCGCAGACGGTGCGCCCCGCACTTGTCGCGGGCGGGGTAGCCGAGCATCAGTCTGAGGATTGCCTCCAGCTGAACATCTGGCGCCCGGCGGGGGCGCGAAAGCTGCCAGTGATGGTCTGGATCCATGGCGGCGCCCATGTGGTCGGTTCGGGCACCTTCCCGGTTTTCGACGGCACCGCCTTCGCGCGGCAAGGTGTGGTTTTGGTGACGATCAACTATCGGTTGGGCGCGCTCGGTTATTTCGCCCATCCCGCGCTCAGCGCGGCCAAGCCGCGCGGCGAGGCGCTCGCCAATTACGGCCTGATGGACCAATTGGCCGCCCTGCGGTGGGTGAAGAAAAATATCGCCGCATTTGGTGGCGATCCGCGCCAGATCACCTTGTTCGGCGAATCCGCCGGGGCGATCGGAGTGACGACGATCCTTGCCCAGCCCGAAGCCAAAGGCCTGTTCGCCAAGGCGATCGTTCAGTCGGGCGTTGGTCTCCTCGATCCGCGCCCGCTTGGCGAGCAAGAAGCGCTAGGCGCGGCGTTGGCAGCGCGCGCAGGTGCGCCGCCTTCAGCATCGCTCGACGCGCTTCGCGCGCTGCCCGCCGCCGCGCTCGTTGCCGCTGGCGAGGTCCGGACGCCGGGCGCGATGACCGGCCCCATCCTCGACGGCGACCTGGTACGCGAAGCGCCTTGGCGCGTCTTTGCGCGTAGCGAGCCGATCGACGTTCCGCTCCTCGTCGGCGCGAACAGCAACGAGGCGAGCGTCATCCTTGCCATGGGCGTGCCGCCATCCCCCGCGCTCGCCTATCTAGGGCGCGACCAGGCGGCGGGCCGGGCCGCCTATGGCATGGGGCTGGCCGATGATGAACTGGCGCGCCAGGTGTTGGGCGACGCCTGGTTCGTCGCCCCGGCGCGCTGGCTCGCGGCCCGGACGGCGGGAGGGGCGCCTTCGTATCTCTATCATTTCGACTATGTCGCAGCGGCGCGGCGCGACCGCGCCAAGGGCGCCGCGCACGGGTCTGAAATCCCCTATCTGTTCGGGACGCTCGACTATTTCGCGTCGGTCGCCGGCGCCGTCGGTGACGAGGATCGCCGCTTCGGCGAAGGCATCGCCGCCTGCTGGGTTGGCTTCGCCAAGACGGGCGTTCCTGGCTGCGCACTCGTTCGCGACTGGCCGCGTTACGATGCGGCAAGCGACCGTCTCGCAAAATTTGCGCCCGAGTCTGGCGTCGTCGCCGGCTTTCGCAAGGCGCAGCTCGACCATCTGCTCAATGTTCACTTCGGGAACGGCCAGCCCAGGCCCTAGCCCGTCCGGCCGCGCTAGGCCCTCCGTTTCGACGATGTGCAACGAAGCTGGGAGAGAGAAAATGGCTGGAAGAACGAAATGGATGTGGCTTGCCGCTGGTGCGGCGATGGCTGGGGCTGCGGCCTTTTCGGCGCAGGGCGGGTTCGGGGGCAACGGCGGCGGCGAGGCGCGTCCCATGGTGCAGCTTCCGCCTGCGGCGCCCGCTGCTAAAGCGTCGACGTCGGCGGCATCGGCGCCCGCGGCCGCCAGCCTTTCGGCCACCGTCGGCGGTTATACCTATGACTGGACCGCGTTACAGTCGGCAATCGACGCTGATACCGAGGTCGATAACGGCTATTTCATCGTCGGGAATGCTTCGGATCCCGACTATCTCTTCGCTTACGAGAAGGGCAGCTTTGGTATCGATCGGGTGACCCCGCTTGCGTCGGCCTCCAAATGGTTCGCCGGCGCGCTGGGGATGCGCATGGTGCAGGCTGGCATCGCGACGCTCGACGATCCGATGCGGCCGCCGCTTGCCTTCTGGACCACGATCGGAACGAAGAAGGATGTCCAACTCAAGCATGCGCTGTCGATGACGTCGGGCTTCAATGCGAGCCCGCTCGTTGGCGGCTGTCAGCTGCTTCCGGCCATGACGCTCTACAATTGCGCGAAGAGCATCCACGATTTGCGCTATGATATTTTGCGCCCGGGCAACGCGCCCGGCGCGCAATATAGCTATGGACCGCACGGCCTTCAGGTCGCCGCTGCCTATCTGGAGGCAAAGGATATAAGCATCGCGCCCGGCACGTCACCGGCACGCCAGCGCAATTTTCACGAACTGTTCGCGCAGCATGTGACGACCCCGCTCGGGATGACGAGCACGACCTGGTATGACCCTGCGGGAAGCGCTCCCACCAACCCGTGGGTCGCGGGCGGCGCCTATTCGACGCCGCGCGACTATGCGAAACTTCTGCGTGCCTTCCTTGGCGGCAGCTTTATTACCGATATGACAAGCTTCACCCAGCAACGTACCGCAGGCTTGCCGCGCGTTTTCGTGCCGGCGAGCGCGGGCAATTGGGAATATGCGCTCGGCTCCTTTGTCGAATGCGACACGCCTTCGGCCTGCGCGACGTCCAAGATCAATTCCTCACCGGGTGCCTATGGTTGGACCGGCTGGATCGATCGCGAGACCGGCTATTACGCTTTGATCGCCACCGAAATATCGAGCGGAGGCGACCGGAAAGGCGTCGAGCTCGAACAGGTCATGCAGGATCTGATCGAGGATGCGATCGCGAATCGCACCCCGGCGCCCTGACCTGACCCAGCAGTCTAGTCACGCAGCACAGGAGAACTTGATCTCCATGCGCTGCGTGGCTGGCCTGTCGGACTAGGCAAAGTCGACGGCTCAAAGGCGAGCGGCCAAACCCGCGTGTGACCGGCAGGGAGCCGATTTGACTGAATGGCCGATGCGCGGCCGTCCGGTCGTGGGTTCGGCCTAGGGACACGTCGCCAAAAAGCGTGTCGCTGCCGCCACTGCCTCGGCTCCGAAAGCTGCTGGGCATGCATCTGGCCGCGCAGATTGGCTCGCCTCGGGCGGTTATCAGGCGACGTAGGCCCCTCTACCACTCGCCACCAAGGTTCCGTCTGCGGCTAGGATCCGGGTAGCCGCGACGCTTATCTGCCGCCCTAATTTCACCGGGCTGCCGATCGCGCGAAGCGGCCCCAGCTTGGCCGGTCGGTGAAAATCCACATGGAGGTCCGCCGTCGCCCGCGCAGCACCCCCCATCGCGATGATCGTATAGAGGCCGGTCAGATCGATCAAAGCCGATACGATGCCACCATGCGCCGCGCCGACCGTCGGATTTGAGATGATTTCGTCTCGCCAAGGCATGGAGATCACCAACTCGTTGGCGCCGACCTCAGCGATGCTGAGCCCGAGCCAGCGGTGAAAAGGGGCCAGCGCCAATAGGTCACGTAATTCCTCAAGCCCCGGGACGGCGGGGGCATTCATGATTTCATTTCCGCTTCATGGATGCCGAGCAAAAACTCTAGGATCGATTGCCCGAAAGCGTCGTTCTCGTCCCCCACCACCATATGAGTCGCATTCGCAATGTCGCTATACGCCATATGAGGGACAAGGCCCTGGAAATGCTTGACGGCTTCCAGCGAGACGAGATCGCTTGACCCGCCGCGGATCAGATGCACCGGCAAGGTCAAGCAGGCAGCGGCCGCGCTGAGCTCGGTGCGGCCATGGTCGCTGGAAACGCCGCCGCCCTGCTGCGTCACTCTTTCGATGAAGGCGGGGTCCCAGTGCCAATAGAAGCGTTCATCGTCCTTGCGGCGCAGATAGTGTGCTAGCCCGGCCGAAGCCTTCCGGCTGGGGCGATGGGGCAGATAGTCGGCAATGACCTGTGCGGCCTCTTCCACCGACGCAAAACCATCGCGCGCATGCGCCGCCATGAAACCGACCACGCGGGCGACGCCGCTCGGTTCCATCTGAGGTGTGACGTCGACCAGCGTCAGCGATCCGAAACTTCCCGGTGCGCATTTTCCCTCGGCGATGATCCCGGCCAGGCCACCAAGAGACGCGCCAATCAGCGCCGGTTTGCTCGCCGTCGCCGCAGCGATCTCGACGAGATCGGCCGCAAAATCGGAGATATCATAGGCTCCGTCGCTGGCCCATGCACTCTCGCCGTGCCCGCGCATATCGACTGCGATGGTCCGGAAACCATGGCTCGCGAGCCGGTGGGCTACCGCCCTCCATGCCCTTCGGGTCTGTCCGCCGCCGTGCGCGAGGATTACCGGTAATCCGAGTTCCGGGCCATCAACCGACGCTGCGATTTCATGGCCCGCTTTCCCGGCAAGCGTGATCGACTGATCAATCATTCCACGATCATACTATATCATATCTTACAGTAAAGGGTTTTCAGAATATGATGTTGGCTCTACAGTCCATGACGATGGTTGAACCTCGCAATACAAGCGGCATCTCTCCCGCGAAAAGTCTTCTGACGGCCTCAGACGAGTTTGTCTTTCTCATCGAGGAAG
This sequence comes from Dechloromonas sp., assembly GCA_008933675.1. Taxonomy (GTDB): domain Bacteria; phylum Pseudomonadota; class Gammaproteobacteria; order Burkholderiales; family Rhodocyclaceae; genus Azonexus. The sequence continues at coordinate 12,418 of WBUO01000057.1, read as the reverse complement.
TGCCCCGCAAACTGCGTCGGAAGTTTGATGCCTCAACGGCGCGCTTCGGATTGACGCGAACCCAGTGGCGCGCGCTCGTCTATATCTATCGGACCCCGGGCATGACCCAAACCGACCTCTCCAAATGCCTCGAACTGGAGCGTGCCAGCGTTGGCCATGTTGTCGACCAGCTGGAAAGAATGGTGCTCGCGGAACGGCGCGCTGCCAAGGGCGACCGGCGCGTCTGGGAACTTCATCTTTTGCCCCGAGCGATCGAAATCCTGCCTCAGCTGCGCGCCGAAGCCGACATGATCTACGCGCGACTGCTCCATATGATTTCCCCAACTGAGATACGCGCGATGCGCTCATTGCTGACGAAAATGTCCGGCAATCTCGAAAGCGGATCGGAAGACATGCCTCCTCGATAGGAGCCGTGGAAGATTTGAAATGGCCGACGCCATTCATCGTCAGCAAGCCGATATCCCCAACTGGCACCGCTCGCGTCTGAGGCGGCGCGCCGCGGCCGTTCTGCCCCCGCTGCATCAGGTTGCCAGCACTGACGGCTAACTAATTGCGAATATCGCGGCACGGAGCCCTACCTGCCTCCCGCCGTGTTGCAGAATAGTCCGATCGAGCCGGCAATCGTTCGGCGGTGAGCGCCCTCCCGCGAGGCGGGCCGCTCTTGGCTTCGCGTGCCAGCGCCAATTGACCGACGAGCTATTTCGTGCAACGAGTTGTCTACCAAGAAACGAACCTCTGCGTGGAGACCGACATGGCTCAACCCGAGCGCTTCATGTGAGGGCGGATTGCCGGTGCTGTCCGCCGTCAGCACCAATGGCACAGATTTGAGGTTGTGATTTAAGGAGGATTTGGGCTTCGTCGTAGTGACTAAGGAACGAGGATGAAGCCCATCCTCCTTGAAAAAATCGGCGCCGAAGGCCCCTGCTGAGCGGCTGGTGAAGGACATACGGCGTGCGACGCGCCGGCACTTCTCTGCAGAGGACAAAATCAGGATCGTGCTGGAAGGCCTGCGCGGCGAGGACAGCATCGCCGAGCTGTGCTGCAAGGATGTCATCGCCCAGAGCTTGTATTACACGTGGTCGAAGGAGTTCATGGAGGCGGGCAAGCGGCGCTTGGCGGGCGACACCGCCCGTGCCGCGACCACCGGCGAGGTGCACGACCTGCGCCGCGAAGCCCGTGCCCTTAAGGAATGCGTGGCCAATCTGACGCTGGAAAACCGGTTGCTCAAAAAAAGCATGATCGCGGATAGGGCCGACGACGAATGAGGTAACCCGCATCCGAGAAGCTGGAGATCATTCGGATCGTCGAGCAGTCGCACCTGCCGGCCAAGCGCACGCTGGAGCAGTTGGGCATCCCGCGCCGGACCTTCTAACGCTGGTACGACCGCTACCTCGAGCGCGGGCCGGAGGCGCTGGAGGATCGGCCATCGGCCCCGAGGCGGGTGTGGAACCGCATCTGCGATGATATCCAGCAGCAGATCATCGACATGGCGTTGGATACAACCGACCTGTCACCCCGCGAGCTCGCGGTGCGCTTCACCGACGAGAAGCGCTACTTCGTGTCGGAAGCCACGGTTTACCGTATGTTGAAAGCCCATGACCTGATCGCCAGTCCGGCCTTCATCGTGATCAAGGCCGCCGACGGGTTCCACACCAAGACGACGCGGTCGAACGAGATGTGGCAGACCGACTTCACCTACTTCAAGATCATCGGCTGGGGCTTGGTGTACCTGTCGACCGTGCTCGACGACTTCTCCCGTTATGTCATCCTTTGGAAGCTGTGTACCACCATGCGGGCCGGGGATGTCACCGACACGCTGGAGCTGTCCCTCGAAGCTTCCGGATGCGCGTCGGCCAGGATGATCCACAAGCCGAAGCTGCCAATGGGCCCGGCCAGCATATTGCCCGCGCCCCTTAATTCGTCAGGGAAATGGGCGGCGAGGAATTGCCGCATTTCGGTGCGAAATGCGTCTTCGCTCGTCTAGACATCAGGTTCTAGCTGAGTTGGCACTGAAACCTCCGTTCAAAACTGAATTTGCGACGCCGCACGCGCACGACAGGGCTGCGCTCTGTCTGGTCAGTATTGCTGCTCGGGAACGTGCAAAATCAAACCTTCCACTCCTTCCACCATGGGTATCTGGCAGGCGAGGCGACTGTATTCGTTGGCACCTTCGGCAAATTGCAGAAGCTCTGCCTCCGCTGCCCCTTCGACCAGGCGACCAACCCTGTCGATCCAGGCCGGATCGACATGGACATGGCAGGTCGCACAGGCGCAGACACCGCCGCAATCGCCGTCGATGCCCGGTACATCATTGAAGAGCGCCGCCTCGCGTGCGGTTTCGCCCTCGGCAATTTCGACTTCCCGCCGCGTTCCATCGCTGGATACGAACGTCACTTTGACCATCATACACTCCGTATTTCTGCTTCAGCAAATCAGCGCGCGTGCAGCCGCACCGGCAGATTGGTGATCCCGCGCACAAGGTTTGAGAAAAGGCGCTCGGGCTCGCCGGTCACTTCGACCTTGGCGAACCGCTTGTGAATTTCTTCCCAGATGATCCGCAACTGCAGTTCTGCCAGCCTGTTACCCATGCATCGATGGATGCCATAACCGAATGACAGGTGATGGCGCGGATTCTTGCGGTCGATGATGAACCGGTCAGCCCGGTCGATGACCGTTTCGTCGCGGTTGCCCGACAGGTACCACATCACGACCTTGTCGCCCTTCTTGATCTGCTTGCCGCCAATCTCCCAGTCCTGCAGCGCAGTGCGGCGCATGTGAGTCAGCGGCGTCTGCCAGCGGATGATTTCCGGCACCATGCTGGCGATCAACGAAGGGTCGTCATTCAGTTTGCGATATTCATCGGGGTTCTGATTGAGCGCCAGCACACCGCCGCTTATCGAATTGCGCGTGGTGTCGTTGCCGCCCACGATCAGCAGCAGCAGGTTACCCAGAAATTCGAGGAAGGGCATATCCCGTGTCGCCGGGGAATGCGCCATTATGGAAATCAGATCGTTCTTCGGTTCTTCGTTGATGCGCTGCTCCCACAGTCCTTTGAAATACATCGCGCACTCGATGAGTTCTTCACGCCTCGCTTCGTACGATTCGACGATGCCGGTTTCAGGGGCGGCCGTTGTGACGTCGGACCAGCGCGTGAGCTTGCGGCGTTCCTCCCACGGGAAATCGAATAGGGTAGCAAGGGTCATCGTGGTCAATTCAACTGAGACCTTGTCAACCCAATCAAATTCCTCGCCTATCGGCAGATCATCGAGAATCTGACACGCTCGTTCGCGGATTGTCGGTTCGAGCAACAGCAAGTTGGACGGCGCTACAGCGGGGGTGACGGCCTTGCGTTGCTGGTCGTGCTTTGGAGGATCCATAGCGATGAACATTTCAAGTTCGAGCGCGCCTTCCACCGAATGCATGTCCTGAATGGCGATACCGCCGAGCTTTGCCTCCGACGAAAAGACTTTGTGGTTGGTGTCGACAGCCATGATATCGTCGAACTTGGTGATCGACCAGTAAGGCCCAACATAGCTTTCGCGGCAATAGTGGACCGGCTCCTCTTTGCGCAGCCGGTCGAAATACAGGCCGATCGTGTCCTGCTGAAAAAGACTCGGCCGTGCGACATCAATTTCGTCGATCGGAATGGCTGCAACTTTTCCGGCAGTATCCAGCTCCATCGTGTCGATGCTCATGTCTCGTCCTCCATCCCAGGCAAGCAGACTCACCTTGCTATCAAACAGGTAGATGTTTCGCAGGGTGTGGTCAATAAAGCTTATAAGGATTGTTGCGACATTTGACCGCACTGCAAACTTCATAGACTGATGCTGGACATGCCATCCGATAAACTCTTATAAGGTTTTATCAGAGGAGCGATTCCCAGTGATGCAACCGAAGGTCGATGATTCGAGGAAGGCCAAGCGTGCGCTCACGCTTGCGCAGGACATCGTACGCGATATCGAAGCCGGGGCGCATGTTGCGGGCGACAGGTTGGCGCGCGAGGACGAAATGCTTGCGCGATACGATGTCGCCCGAGCGACCTTGCGCGAAGCGCTTCGCTTCCTTGAACTCCAAGGCGTTATCCATCTTCAACTAGGTCGCGGTGGCGGGCCGGTGGTCGCTCGCCCGCAGACTGGCGATTTCGCAAACAGCCTCTCGCTGATCCTGCATTTCATGGAGGCGGACTTGAGGGGCTTGCTCGAATTGCGCGAAGCGATTGCGGCGGATGTTGCAGCCTATGCCGCCCAGCGCGCGACCACGGGTGATCTGAGCGCACTTGCCGATTGCCTCAAAGAGCTGGAGCGAAACGAAGCGAGCAGCCAGTTCGAGGAACTGAATCGCCGTTTTCACGATATGCTCGGCTGGGCCAGCGGCAATCCGCTTTTCGGCCTTCTGACTTCCGCGTTGCATATGCTTACCCGCGAATTCTCGCTCTCGCTGGGGTATTCGGCGCAAGAGCGTGCGGTCCAGTTGCGTTTCTTGCGCCGCGTCCTTGAAGCTGTGCGCAAGGGCGATGCCGAAGGAGCGCGGCAGGCTATGGCGCGTCTCGTGGCGGGCTCCGCCTCCTATCTCGCACAGAGAAGCCCTGAGCTTGTGTCCCAGAAGGTCAGGTGGGGACAGACGTAAAAAACGGGCGCCGGTGGGTGGCGCTGGATGGAGAGGGTATTACGATGGCACTCAAGAGCCGCATATGCGAAATTCTCGGGATCGAATACCCGATCCTTCTGGCAGGAATGGGCGGGGCGAGTGTCCCCGCGCTCGCGGCCGCAGTATCGAATGCCGGGGGACTTGGCGTTCTTGGCGCTGCGGCCTGCTCGCCAGACCAGTTGCGCAGCTGGATCCGCCAGACCCGCGAACTGACCGATAAGCCATTTGGGGTCGACACCCTTCTGCCTGCCTCCGTCAGGCGCGGTTCGGCACCGCAGAGCGGCGCCTCGCTCGAAAACCCGATGGCACTGCTTGGCGAATATCAGCAGTTCACCCGCGATTTCATGGAACGCGAGGATCTGCCCGAAGTGGATGCCGCAATGGCCATGCGCGCGGCTGGCGCGCCGGAAATGGGCAAGGGCGGTCCGCAGCTGTTCACGCGGGAGTTTTTCGAGGCGCAGATGGAAGTGGTAATCGAGGAAAAGGTGCCAGTCTATGCCGCCGGCCTCGGCAATCCCGGACCGTGGATGGACCGCCTTCATTCCAATGGCACCAGGGTCATGGCGGTGATCGGCAAGGTCAAGCACGCCCAGCAGGTGGTCGATTCCGGCATCGACATGATTGTGGCGCAGGGCCACGATGGCGGCGGGCACAACTCCCCGATCGGAACCTTCTCGCTGATTCCGCAGGTAGTCGACGCGGTGGGCGATCGGGTTCCCGTGATCGGAGCAGGTGGAATCTCCGATGGCCGCGGAGTCGCCGCAGCGATGATGCTGGGCGCTCTGGGCGCGTGGGTCGGAACGGCGTTCCTGGCAACCGAAGAGGCAGGGATTGAACGGTTCCAAAAGGAAGCAATAACCGACGGCGGCGATGCAGATACCGTCGTTAGCCGTTCGTTGACCGGCAAGCCTGCGCGCATGATCCGCAACAAATGGGCCGATGCTTGGGTTGCGGCGGGCAAGGAGCCGCTTCCGATGCCTTACCAGTCGATGATTTCAGGGCCGGTCATGGCTTCGGGCATAAAGGCTCAGCGCAAGGATATCATGCCCGGCTTCGCGGGGCAGGGAATTGGATTGATCCATTCGATCCGTCCAGCGGCAGAGGTCATGCGCGATCTTGTCGAAGGGGCCGAAAGGGCGCTGGCCGATGCCAGATTCTATTCCTGAATTGCGGCAAGACGGGTACGCTGTATGAACGCTTCGCAGACCTTATCCTTTGCCGACAAGGCCGCCATAACCGGTGTGGGCGAAACCGCATTCGTCAAGGGCACCGAACGGACCGCGGTGGACATGATGCTGGAAGCCTCGCGCCGCGCAATCTCAGATGCCGGGCTGAAACCTTGCGACATCGACGGCATGGTGCCGCCGCCGATCTATACGACCTCGGAGGAAATGGCCGCCAATCTCGGCATTGATGTGCTGCGCTATGCGGCCACCGTTCACATGGGCGGCGCCAGCCCGACGACGGCGCTGCAGAACGCGGCAATGGCGATCGCCAGCGGGCTTTGCGATCACGTGCTGGTGACGCTCGGTTGGAACGGCTATTCCGCCCTCAGGCCCAAGCCGGGTGCCCCGCCCACTCGGGCGATGAACATGAACACGCTGACCAATACCATCCAGGGCTATTACATCCCCTATGGTGTGTTCCTGCCGGTGCAGATGTATGCTTGGCTGGCGACCCGTCACTCGAAGCTTTACGGCGTGGGCGCGGATGCGATGGCAGCGGTAGCGCTAGCCTGCCGGCGTCACGCGCAGTTGAATCCGCGCGCCTTTACCTATGGGCGCGAACTCGACGCGGAAACCTATCATTCGGCGCGCTGGATATCCGAGCCCTTCCGCCTTTACGATTGCTGCCTTGAAACCGATGGCGCCTGCGCGGTAGTCATATCGCGAATGGATCGGGCCAGGGATATGCCGCATGTGCCCGTCAGCATCGCCGGTGCCGCGGAAGGCCACCCCTATCCCGCCGACGACATCCCCTCGCGGCCCGATCCCTTCAAGATTGGCCTCAGCTATGCTGCCCCGCGCGCTTTCGACATGGCGGGCGTCAAGCGCGAGGACATGGATTTCCTGCAGATTTACGACTGCTTTACCTATGTCGTTCTGCTGCAACTGGAAGCGATGGGCTATTGCGAACCGGGTGCACAGTTCGAATTCGTCGCCAATGGCCAGATTGAGCTGGGTGGCCGCTATCCGATCAACACCCATGGCGGCTTGCTCAGTGAGGCGCATGTCTGGGGACTCAACCACGTGGTCGAGGCAGTGCGCCAGCTTCGTCACGACTGCGGCGAGCGCCAGGTGCTGGGAGCCCAAACTGGTCTTGTGACCGGCTGGGGTGACCTTGGCGATGGAAGCATTGCCATTCTCAGGAGGTTTGCATGAGCAGCGAGAGCGATCTGCCTCCCAAAATGCGGCCCTCCGCGCAGGTTGCGCCGCCCAAACCGCGACCTCGCCCGCAAGACCCGGTTGAGCAGGAATTCTGGAAGCGGTGCCAAGACGGCAATCTCTATTTCCAGCGCTGCGGCGGCTGCGGCTGCTTCCGCCACCTACCGCGCTATATGTGCGCAAAGTGCGGCTCGCCGGAATTCTCCTGGGAACGCAGCAGTGGCAAGGGCACGCTGTTTTCCTGGACCGTTACCCACCAGGCCCTCCACCCGGCTTTTGCCGACGAAATTCCCTTCGTGGCGGCGGTGGTGGAATTGGAAGAGGGCGTACGCATGGCCACGCGCCTGATTGGTTGCGATCACGAGCGCCTAGCGCTCGACCTTCCGGTGGAAGTGGAATTCGAATTGATCGGTGAGGACTTCCGCCTTCCTGTTTTCCGCCTGCGTGAAAGTTAGAAGCGTCATGGATCTTGATTACGGGCCCGAATACGATGTCTTCCGCAAGCAAGTGCGGGCTTTCATCGAAGCGCACCGCCATCTCGCGCCGCCTTCTGCTGACCGGGCGGCCCGACCTTCGTCCAAGGCAGTCGAATGGCAGAAGCTGTTGATCGAGCATGGGTATACCGCGCGAACGATCCCGCAGGAGTATGGAGGCTATGGAGCGGAGCCGGACATTCTCCAATCGCGCATCATCGCAGAGGAATTTGCGCGGGCCAGGGTGCCGGGCGGGCTTTCTAATCAGGGAATCTCGATGTTCGTGCCGACCCTGCTTGAACTCGGCACCGAGGAACAGAAACGGCGCTGGATCGAACCCACGTTGAAAGGCGATATCGTATGGTGCCAGGGCTATTCCGAACCCGGTGCCGGGTCGGACCTAGCCAACCTCAAGACCAGCGCGCACATCGAAAACGGCGAATTTGTTATCAATGGCCAGAAGATCTGGACCAGCACCGCCAAGCAGGCCGACATGATCTTTTGCCTGGTCAGGACCGAACCTGACGCACCCAAACATGGCGGCATTTCCTACCTGATCTTTTCGATGGACACGCAGGGCATCGAGGTTCGCCCCTTGAAGACGATGACCGGTCACGCCGAGTTCAACGAGACGTTCTTCACCGATGTGCGCGTCCCCATGCACCAGATCGTCGGCCAGCGGGGCCAGGGCTGGTTCGTCGCGAACGCAACCCTAGGCCATGAGCGCGGAATGCTGGGCGATCCCGACGCGCTCGAAAACCGGCTGCAGGCGCTGATCGCACTGATGCAGGAAGAGCGTTTGGGCCAGGGTCGCGCGATCGACAATCCGGTACTGCGCGACCGGCTAGTGGCACTTCAGGCCGAAGTAGCGGCGATGAAATACAATGGGATGCGCATCCTTTCGAACAGCCTTAGGGGAGAGCCGGGCGGCATGGCGAAGCTGATCGTCAAGTTGCAAAGCTGTGAACTCGCTCACCAGATATCCGCGCTGGCAATCGACGCCATGGGCGAACTGGGCATACTCTATCACCACAGCCCGCGTGAGCGGGACGGCGGGGCGTGGCAATGGAACTATATGTTCCAACTCGGTCTCATCATCGGCGGCGGGACCGCTCAGATCCAGAAGAACATCATCGCCGAACGCGGCCTTGAAATGCCACGTGAGCCGAACCCCGCGGACATGGCGCGACAGAAGCAGGGAGCAGACTGATGGACTTTGGACTTTCGCAGGACCAGCAGATGTTGCGCGACGCCGTTTCGCGGTGCCTCGCCGATACCAGCCCGCTCAGTCACGTCCGCGAATGTGCGGAGCGGGACAATCCGTTGAGCGACCAGGTGTTGCGCGCCCTCCACGATCTGGGCGTTGCCGGAATGCTCGTCCCCGAAGAGCATGGCGGGCTCGGCATGACCTTGCTCGACGCGGCGGTGGTGGCGGAACAGCTTGGCTATGCGGTCGCACCGGTGCCGTTTCTCGCCAGTCAGGTTCTCGCACCGATCGCCTTGCGCGAAGCTGGCAACGAGGAGCAAAAGGCCCACTGGCTGCCAAAGATAGCGAGCGGCGAGGCGCGTGTCGGTGTCGCGATTTCCGAGACGATCGAGGTGCGCGACGGCGCGGGAGTTTCCTCTGCCGGCGGGAAGCTCAACGGCACCGCCCTGTTCGCGCTCGATTTCGAAGGAGCTGATGCCTACGTCGTCGCCGATTCCGGTGGCAGGCTGCACCTTGTCGGTGCCAAGGCGTCCGGGCTGGAAGCTATCGCGTTGACGACCATCGATCGCACCCGTAGCGTCGGGGAATTGCGGTTTGACGGGGACGAAGCGGAACCACTGGCTGACGATGGCGGAGCTACAGTGGCCCGGCTGCGCGATGCGGGCCGCGTGATCCTCGCCGCAGACAGCCTTGGCGCAGGTCAGGCCATGATCGAAAGGGCTGTCGATTATGCTGGTCAGCGCGAACAGTTCGGCCGCCTGATCGGTAGTTTCCAGGCCGTAAAGCATATGTGCGCCGAGATGGCCGCGCGGCATGAACCGTGCCGTTCGCTCGTCTGGTACGCCGCCCACGCCTTCGACGCGGTGCCGAATGAGGCATCACTGCTTGCCTGCCATGCCAAATCGCACACGGCCGAGGTCTATCGATTTGTCGCACGCACTTCCACCGAAGTGCACGGCGGAATGGGATTCACCGACCTGCTTGGCCTGCATTACTGGTTCAAACGGATCGGATTCGACCGGCAGGTTCTGGGTGGGCCAGAAGCGGTCCGGGCGGAGGCTGCGGCACTTCAGGGCTGGACCAAAGCTGCGTGATGTTTCTTCCAAGGGAAGTGCGCCAAAGCCGCCACCCCGTTCGGAGAGGGGAACTAATGTGATCGACTGGAATCTCGGCGACATTCTCGACGCTATCGAGCCCGTCATGCCAAAGGATGCGCCGGCCCTGATACACGGCGACCGGATCATCACCTGGCCCGAAATGTCGGGACGTTCGAACAATGTTGCCCGCGCGCTCCGGCAGCGCGGAGCCGGCAATGGGGCCAAGGTTGCCTTTTATATGCGCAACCGACCCGAATATGGCGAGTTGATGGCAGCCTGCTTCAAGGGGCGCCTGATCCATGTGAACATCAATTACCGCTATGTCGCCGAGGAGGTCTTCTATATCTTCGACGATTCCGATAGCGAAGTGATCGTCTACAGCTCGGAATTCCGCGACTGTATCGTCGAGCTCAAGGATCGGCTCGAGAAGGTTCACACCTTTGTGGAAATTGGCGAGGCTTCGCAAATCGCGCCTTTTGCGATCCCTTACGAAACACTCGCGCAAGAAGGCGACGGATCGGCGCTCGGCATAGTGCGCTCTCCCGAAGATCAGCTCTTCATCTATACCGGCGGCACGACGGGCATGCCCAAGGGCGTGATGTGGCATCACGACCAAATGCGCAAAGCACAGCTCGAGGCCCAGAAGCTGCTCGCCCTCGTTCCTCAGACACTCGAAGAACACGTCGCGTTGATCACAAGTCAAGGGCCCGGCAACCGCACCCTGCCATCCTGCCCGATGATGCACGGGACCGGCTTCATCACCGCGATCGGCACACTTATGTCGGGCGGCGCCATCGTTACACTCGCAGACTCGTCCTTCGATGCGACGGAGTTGTGGGAAACAGTTGATAAGCATAAGGTGCAAAGCATCGCAATTGTGGGCGATGCCTTTGCCAAGCCAATGCTGCAGGCGCTGGACCGGAATCCCGGCCGCTGGGATACCAGCAGCCTCGTCACCATCGTTTCATCCGGCGTGATGTGGAGCAAGGAAGTCAAGGCTGGGCTGTGCAAGCATATCCCCCAGGTGGTGCTGATGGACAGCTTCGGCGCTTCCGAAGGGCTCGGCTTCGGCCGCTCCATCACAACCGCGCAAGGGGGCACCAACACCGCGAAATTTGCGATTGGCGAATTCTGTCATGTCTTTGATGAAAACGACCAGAAAGTGACGCCGGGAAGCGGCGTACCGGGATTTATCGCCCTCATGGGTGCGATCCCAGCGGGTTATTACAAGGATCCCGAGAAATCCGCCAAGACCTTCCGCACAATCGATGGGGTCCGCTATTCGATTCCGGGCGACTGGTGCACGGTCGAGGCCGATGGCAGCCTGACCTTGCTGGGCCGTGGCAGCGTTTGCATCAACACTGCTGGCGAGAAAGTTTACCCCGAGGAAGTCGAGGAGATTCTCAAGACCCATCCCGCGATTGGTGACGCGCTGGTCGTGGACGTGCCAAACGAAAAATGGGGTCAGGCCGTCACCGCCGTCGTCCACCTCAGCGGCGACGTTGCGTTCGACGAGCAAGCCGTCAAGGATCATGTGCGGGGGCAGTTGGCAGGCTACAAAACACCGAAGGCCATATATCCAACGAAGATCCCCCTGCGCGCATCGAACGGCAAGGCCGACTATGCAACGGCGAAGGCAATTGCCGAGAGCCTGACTGCCGCTTCATGACGAATCAGACTTCGCCCGATTATGACGCTGTGATCATCGGTGCTGGCTTCAGCGGGATCTACTTGCTCCACAAGTTGCGGGACGCCGGGTTCAACGTGCTGCTGGTCGATGCTGCGACCGATCCGGGCGGCATCTGGCACTGGAATTGCTATCCCGGCGCACGCGTGGATTCGCAGATTCCGCTCTATGAATTCTCGATCCCCGAAGTGTGGCGGACATGGACTTGGAGTGAGCGCTTTCCCGGCTGGGAAGAACTCAGGGCCTATTTCCGCCATGTCTGCGATACGCTGAACCTTTGGCCGCTGATGCGGATGGGATCGAGGGTCGAAAGCGCCGATTTTGATGCAGGGCGGGGACTATGGAATCTACAGCTTGAGGGCGGGCAATCCGTATCGACACGCTTCTTGCTCCCAGCCCTCGGTTTTGCGTCGAAGCCGTATATCCCCGACATTCCGGGCATTGAGGATTTCGAGGGCGAATGGTGCCACACGGCGCGCTGGTCGCAGGAGGGTATTGATCTCGATGGGCGCAAAGTTGCCCTGATCGGAACCGGAGCGAGCGGTGTGCAGGTCGCCCAAGAAGCAGCCAAGCGGGCTGAAGCGCTGATCCTGTTCCAAAGAACCCCGATCCTGGCCCTGCCGATGCGGCAGGAGCGGCTGACGCGGGAGGATCAGGAACGCGAAAAGCACAGCTATCCTGCCCTTTTCGAACAGCGCAGGCAGACGAGCGGAGGATTTGAAAGCCAGTCACTTGAAGTCTCGGCGCTCGAAGTCGACGAGATTGAGCGCAATGCCCACTTCGAAGATTTATGGCAGCGAGGCGGATTGAGGTTCTGGTACCACAACTTCGCCGACTTGCTTACCAATCGCGCAGCCAATCGCCACGCCTACGATTTCTGGCGCGACAAGGTTCGCGCGCGGATCGCCGATCCCGATCTGGCC
>WBUO01000428.1 GCA_008933675.1 Dechloromonas sp. | reverse complement strand
ATGGACGAGTCTGCCTCGGCACGTTTCAATCTGCTGATGAACCTGTCGATGCGCCTCCAGCTGCAGGGCTGGAAAACGCCGATGGGCAGCGAGGCCGACGTGCAGCGCGAATTTGACATTGCCAATGCGATGGCCAGGCTGGTTCGCGACGACCCTGCACTGGCGCCGGAAACGGAGGAAGGCGTGGGAACGCAGGTGGGGATGGCAAACTGGGAGGCACGCTGGCAGGCCGCCGGGCTCGCCATGCCAGCCATCGATCCGGTGCCGCAGCGCTCGTTCTGGCTGCAACTGGTGGACGGAGCCGGTATCGACGAGGCGGAATTCATGACGGCTGTACGCGATCTGGCGAGCCGCCATGCCGGCCACGAACTGACGGCGCGGGTCGAGCAGCTGATAGCCGATCGCTACGCAACGCTGGTTGATGAGCGTGCTGCCTGACGGGGGAGCCGCTGCTGCTGCAGTGGGTGGCAATCCTGCGTGCCGCCGAGCGCCAAGCTGCGGTCACGCGATGACGGCTCAGTAGGGAGTGCGCTGCGGATTGCCGGACCACTCCCGCATGGGCTGCAGGGCTCCGGGCAACGCTCGATGCTCCATGACGATGCTGCGTTCGGTGAGCGTGCGGTTGAGTTCAGCGTAGAGATCATCGTCACAGAAACCGATGGCGGCGGCTTCGGCCCGGCTGTTGGCGAAGACGATGCGGCCGATGCGGGCCCAGTAGGCGGCCGACAGGCACATCGGGCAAGGTTCGCTGGAGGCGTAGAGGACGCAGCCGCTCAGGTGGAAATGGCCGAGGCTGGCGCAGGCCATGCGGATGGCGGCGATTTCGGCGTGGGCGGTAGGGTCTTTGCTGGCAACGACGCGGTTCCAGGCTTCGCCGATGATCCTGCCTTCGTGCACGATGATGGCGCCGAAGGGGCCGCCGTCGCCTTGCCGGCTGCCCTGGAGGGCCAGCTCTATGGCGCGGGTGAGGAAAATGTCATCCGGGTTCATGGGCGTCGCACCGGGAGGGCTGTCGATGCGGTCGATGCTATCATACGACCCCCAATGTGGCGGGGCCTTCCAACCCGCCGGAATCGCGCATGCGCCTGACCAAACTCAAACTCGCCGGCTTCAAGTCTTTCGTCGATCCGACCGCCGTGTCCCTGCCCGGGCAACTGGTCGGCGTCGTCGGACCCAATGGCTGCGGCAAATCCAACATCATGGATGCCGTGCGCTGGGTGCTCGGCGAGTCGAAGGCGTCCGAGTTGCGTGGCGAGTCGATGATGGACGTCATCTTCAACGGCTCGACCAACAGGAAGCCGGTGTCGCGCGCTTCCGTCGAGCTGATCTTCGACAACTCGCTCGGCCGGGCCATGGGCCAGTGGTCGCAGTACACCGAGTTGTCGGTCAAGCGCACGCTGACGCGGCAGGCGCAGTCGGACTACTACATCAACAACATCAAGGTCCGGCGCAAGGACATCACCGACCTGTTCCTCGGTACCGGCCTCGGGCCGCGTGCCTACGCCATCATCGGCCAGGGCATGATCTCGCGCATCATCGAGGCCAAGCCGGACGACCTGCGCGTGTTCCTCGAGGAGGCGGCCGGCGTCACCCGCTACAAGGAGCGGCGCAAGGAGACGCAGGGCCGCCTGGAAGACACCCGCGAGAACCTGCTGCGTGTCGAGGACATCCGCCAGGAACTCGGCCACCAGATGGAGCGGCTGGAGTCGCAGGCCGAGGTGGCGCGCCGTTACCACGCGCTGAACGAGCAGCTGGTGCAGCGCCAGCACTTGCTGTGGCTGCTGAAGAAGCGCGAGGCCGAGGCCGAACGGCAGCGCCTGGCGCTCGACATCGAACGGGCGACGACCGAACTGGAAGCCCAGAACGCGGCGCTGCGCGAAACCGAGGCGCGCGCCGAGGAAACGCGCGAAGCGCATTTCGCCGCCGGCGACGCGCTGCACCAGGCGCAGAGCGAGATGTACGCGGCCAACGCCGAAGTTGCCCGCCTCGAAGCGGAAATCCGCCACCGGCGCGAATCGCGCAGCCAGCTGGAAGCACGCCTGGTGCAGCTGGAAGACGAGCTGAAGCACTGGACGCAGACCGCCGAGAAGCTGGCCGAAGATCGGCAGAAGTGGGAAGAGCAGCAGGAAATCACCCGGCTGCGCGTCGAGGAGGCCGAGGAACGCCTGCATCAGCAGATGAACCTGGCGCCGCAAGTCGAGGAAGACCATGTCCAGGCGCTGGAGGAGCTGCAGCGCCTGAAGACGCGTAGCACCAACGGCGAGCAGAAGCTGGAGGTTGAGCTGACCAACAAGGCGCACGCCCAGCGCGCGCTGCAAGCCATCGCCCAGCGTCGTGAGCGGTTGCGCGACGAAACCTTCGGTGAGGCGCCGGACGAGCTGGCGCTGGCCGAGAAGGAAGAAGAACTCGAACTGCTGCGCGAGGAGCTGGCCGGCGACCAGGAGCACCTGCAGCAACTGCAGCAGGAATTGCCGCAACTGGAAGCGCGGCGCAAGGAAGTGCAGGGCGAACTGCAGCGCCTGGAGCGCGAACTGGCCGCCGGCCAGGCCCGGCGGGCGGCATTGGAGCAGATGCAGGCGAAAACGCAGGCGGCGGGCAAGCTGCCGGAATGGCTGCGCCGGCATGGACTGGAGAATGCGCCGCCGCTGTGGCAGAAAATCCACGTCGAAGCCGGCTGGGAAGAAGCGGTCGAAGCGGTGCTGCGCGAGCGCCTGTCGGCCATCGCCAGCGACGATCCGGCGCAGCTCGATGCCTGGCTGCACGACCGGCCGGACGCGCGGCTGTCGGTGATGCTGGGTGGCGACATGGCGGCCGCCGCGGCGCCGGAAGCTTCGCTGGCCGCCCGCGTGCGCAGCGACGACCCGGCGATCCGCGCGGTGCTCGCCGACTGGCTGGGCGCCATCGCCACCGCCGAGACACTGGCCGAAGGCCTCGCCC
>WBUO01000427.1 GCA_008933675.1 Dechloromonas sp. | reverse complement strand
GCGCTGGGCGATCAGCTCATCGATCGTCGGCTCCTGCGGGGCCTCACCGGGCAGCGGGCCGGCCAGGCGGGCGACCCGCTGGCGGTCGGCGGCAGCCCGCCGGCCCCACAGGAAGGCCTGGCGGTTGGCATCGACGGCGGTGCCGTTGAGTTCGATGGCCTTGTCGAGTGCGGCAGCCGAGATCGGGACCAGACCCTTCTGCCAGGCGTAGCCGAGGAGCAGCATGTTGGCGTAGAGCGCGTCGCCCATCAGCTGGCTGGCCAGCCGACTGCTGTCGATGAAGGCGACCTGTCCGTCGCCGAGGGCTTCGACAAGCGTCTGGCGCAGCCCGCCCTGCGGGAAATGCCAGTCGCGGTTGCGGGTGAATTCGGCGGTCGGTGTTTCGCTGGAGCTCACCACGGCCCGTGTCCGTCCCGCCAGCATCTTGGCCAGGGCTTCGCTGCCGGCGCTGACCACCAGATCGCCGCCGAGCACGGCATGCGCCTCGCCGGTGGCGATGCGGGCCGCGTGGATGTCCTGCGGCCGGTCGGCAATGCGCAGATGGGTGAACACCGCGCCGTATTTCTGTGCCAGTCCGGTCATGTCGAGCACCGAGACACCTTTGCCATCGAGATGGGCGGCCATGCCGATCAGGGCACCGAGGGTGATCACGCCCATGCCGCCGACGCCGGTCAGCAGCAGGTTGTACGGCTGGCCGGTCGCCGGCAGCGATGGTGCCGGCAGCAGCGGCCGGTCGCCACTGTCGGCCGTGGCGGCAGCTTTCTTCAGGCTGCCGCCTTCGATGCTGACGAAGCTCGGATAGAAACCCTTGACGCAGGAGAAGTCCTGATTGCAGGCCGATTGGTCGATGCGCCGTTTGGTGCCGAACGGTGTGTCGACCGGGGTCACCGACAGGCAGTTCGACTGGCGCGAACAATCGCCGCAGCCCTCGCAGACCGCCTCGTTGATGAACACCCGGCGGCTGACGGCCGGCATCCGGCCGCGCTTGCGCCGGCGGCGCGCCTCGGTGGCGCAGACCTGGTCGTAGATCAGGATGCTGGTGCCGGGGCAGTCGCGCAGTTCGCGCTGGACGGCGTCAAGATCGTCGCGATGGGCGATCGGTACGCGGTCATCTCCGTCATCGCGCCCCGGCTGCCAGGCTTTGGCGCGGATGCCGGTGGCGGCGTGGGCGGCCAGATACCTGTCCGGATCGACCGTGACGATGACCAGCCGGCTGACGCCCTCCGCCGCCAGCTGACGGACGATCTGGCCGACGCTGAGCTGACCGTCAACCGGCTGGCCGCCGGTCATGGCGACCGCATCGTTGTAGAGGATCTTGTAGGTGATCGCCACCTTTGCCGCGATCGACTGGCGGATGGCCAGCAAGCCGCTGTGGAAATAGGTACCGTCGCCGAGGTTGGCAAAGATGTGCCGTTCTTCGGTGAAGGGGGCCTGGCCGACCCAGGGCACGCCTTCGCCGCCCATGTGGGTGAAGGTCGAAGTCTGCCGGTTCATCCAGGTCACCATGTAGTGGCAGCCGATGCCGGCGACGGCGCGCGAGCCCTCCGGGACGCGGGTGGAGGTGTTGTGCGGACAGCCGGAGCAGAAGTGCGGCTTGCGTTCGGCGAGCATGATCGGGGCGCGTCCGCCCTGCTGTTTGGCGGCGATCAGCTGCAGACGGGCTTCGATGGCCGGCGAGGTGAAGAAACGCCCGATACGTCCGGCGATGACACGGGCAATGGCGGCCACCGATAGCTCGCCGGCCGCCGGCAGCAGCCAGTCGCTGTGCGCCAGATAGCCGCCATCCCCTTCGACCGTCCATTCGCCCTTCTCGTCGAACTTGCCGACGATGCGCGGGCGGACATCCTCGCGCCAGTTATAAAGTTCTTCCTTGAGCTGATATTCGAGCAACTGGCGCTTTTCCTCGACGACCAGGATTTCCTCCAGTCCTTCGGCAAAGTGGCGTACACCTTCCGGCTCCAGCGGCCAGACCATGCCGACTTTGTACAGACGGATGCCGATCTCGGCGGCCAGTGCGTCGTCGATACCCAGTTCGTCGAGGGCCTGGCGGACGTCGAGATAGCTCTTGCCGGCGGTCAGGATGCCGAGGCGCGGCTGCGGTGTGTCGATGACCAAGCGGTCGAGGCGGTTGGCCCGGCAGTAGGCGAGGGCGGCATACAGCTTATGGTTGAGCAGGCGTGCCTCCTGCTGCAGTGGCGGGTCCGGCCAGCGGATGTTGAGGCCGTCGGCCGGCAGCTGGAAATCGTCGGGCAGGACGATCTGCAAGGCCGCCGGATCGACCTCGACCGAGGCCGAGGTCTCCACCGTATCGGCCAGCGCCTTGAAGGCCACCCAGCAACCGGAATAGCGGCTCATCGCCCAGCCGTGCAGGCCGTAGTCGAGGTATTCCTGGACGTTGGCCGGATACAGCACCGGCATCAGTACCGCCTTGAAGATGTGTTCGGTCTGGTGCGGCAATGTCGATGATTTGGCTGCATGGTCGTCGCCGGCAATGACCAGAACACCACCATGCCTGGCCGTGCCGGCGGCATTGGCGTGGCGGAAGACATCGCCGCAGCGGTCCACGCCCGGCCCCTTGCCGTACCACAGGCCAAAAACACCGTCGTATCGGGCGCCGGGGAACAGGCCGACCTGCTGGCTACCCCATACGGCGGTCGCCGCCATGTCCTCGTTGATGCCCGGTTGGAAGGTGATGTGGTGCGAGGCCAGATGCTGTTTGGCCTTCCACAGGCCGAGATCGAGATTGCCCAGCGGGCTGCCGCGGTAACCGGAAATGAAACCGGCGGTATTCAATCCGGCGGCCAGATCGCGTTCGCGCTGCAGCATCGGCAGGCGGATCAGTGCCTGGGTGCCGGTCAGGAAGACGCGGCCGGAACTACGGGTGTATTTGTCATCCAGCGTCGCGGATAGCGCTGCCGGCAGGTCGGGCTTGCCCATGGTTGT
>WBUO01000056.1 GCA_008933675.1 Dechloromonas sp. | reverse complement strand
CTGATTCTGGCCAATACGGCTGTCAGCGATGAGGATGTCCGGCAACTCGCCAGGCGGCGCGCCGAGAATGTCCAGGTCTGGTTGATCGAACAGGGCAAGGTGCCGGCCGAGCGGCTGTTCCTGGTGCCGCCCAAGGCAGATGGTTCGGTGCAGCCAGGCGCGCGCGTCGATTTTTCGCTGAGATAGGTCTGCTGCCATGAGCGAAACGATGGGGCTGCTGCTGGCGGCCGGCGTGCTGGCGATCCTGCTCCTGTTGCTGGCGCTCCTCTGGCGGAGCAGGGGGGGCGCGGCCGGGCGGCAGATGGACGAGTTGCGGGCACTGACCGACCAGGGCTTCGCCCGCCTCGAACGCGAGTTGCGCGAGGAATTGGCGCGTGGCCGGCGCGAGGATGCCGAGGTGGCTCATCGCGAGCGTGAGGAAAGGGCGCAGGCGGCGACCCTGCTCAGCCAGTCGGTGACTACCCAGTTCGGCCAGTTCGGTGCGCTGCAGGCCGAGCGTCTGGAGGCCTTCGCCCGCGAGCTCAATCGTTTCTCGCTCGGTCTCGACGAACGGTTCGAGCGCCTCAGGCTGGCTGTCGAAGGGCGCCTGCTGGCCATGCAGACGGACAACGCCAACAAGCTCGAGGAAATGCGCCGTACCGTCGACGAGAAGCTGCATGCGACGCTGGAGCAGCGCCTCGGTGAATCCTTCAAGTTGGTCAGCGAGCGCCTGGAGCAGGTGCACCGCGGCCTTGGCGAGATGCAGACGCTGGCGGCCGGTGTCGGCGATCTCAAGCGCGTGCTGACCAATGTCAAGACGCGCGGCACCTGGGGTGAAGTGCAGTTGTCGGCACTCCTCGAACAGCTGCTGACGGCCGAGCAGTTCGCCGCCAACGTGGCGACGCGGCCGGGCAGCAACGAACGTGTCGACTTTGCCATTCGCTTGCCGGGCAAGGACGACGGGGCGGTCGTCTGGCTGCCGATCGACGCCAAGTTCCCCATCGAGGATTACCAGCGCCTGCTCGACGCGCAGGAGCGGAGCGACCCGGCACTGGTCGAGGAGGCGGCAAGGGCGATCGAGCTGCGCCTGAAGAACGAGGCGAGGAGCATCCGCGACAAGTACGTGGCGCCGCCGCAGACCACCGACTTTGCGCTGCTCTATCTGCCGATCGAAGGTCTGTACGCCGAGGCGCTGCGGCGCCCCGGCCTGGCCGAGATGCTGCAGCGCGATTTCCGCGTCAGCCTGACCGGCCCGACGACCCTGGCGGCCATGCTCAACAGCCTGCAGATGGGTTTCCGCACGTTGGCCATCGAACAGCGCTCGGCCGAAGTGTGGGCGGTGCTCGGCGCAGTCAAGACCGAGTTCGGCAAGTTCGGCGAGGCCCTTGCCCACACGCGCAAGAAGCTGGACGAGGCGAGCAATTCGATCGGCAAGGCGGAAACGCGCACCCGGCAGCTGTCGCGGCGCTTGAAGGAAGTCGAGGCCCTGCCGGTCGGCATGGCCGAACAGCTGATCGGCACGGTCGATCTGGAGAGCGACGATGAATGAACTGGAAACGGCCTTCCGGGCGACCACCTACCGTGTTTTCCTGCCCGGCGGCGTGCTCGATCTGCGCATCGATCAGGCCAGCGAGCGTTTGCGCCTGTGGCTGGCCGAGGCAGGGTATACGTGCTTCAGCATCATCACTGCCTGCAACCCCGGTGCCCAGCCATTGAGCGCCGAGGAGAATGCCGGCCGTCAGGCGCAACTCGAGTGCGAATTGCTCGAGGGAAACTACGAACCATTCGCCGGTGAGAACGTGGCCGACGATATCGGCTGGCCGGTCGAGGAAAGCTGCTTCGTCGGCGAACTGGCCATTGAAGATGCCTGTGCGCTGGCCACCGATTTTGGGCAGAATGCCGTGGTGTGTGGCGGCGCCGACGGGGTGCCGCAGCTGGTCTGGATAAAACAATAATGAGCAGGAAAATCGGTCGTTTCGATGTGCGCCGCGAACTGGGGAGGGGGGCGCAGAGTACGGTGTATCTCGCGTTCGATCCCCAATTGCAGCGCGAGATCGCCATCAAGACGGTGCATTTCAGCCGTGCCGCCGCGGAGCAGAACCGGGTGCTGCTCGACGAAGCCCGCCTGGTCAGCCAGTTGCGCCATCCGAACATCGTGCCGATCTATGAGGCCGGTGAGCAGGAAGGCGATCTCTATCTGGTCTTCGAGTACGTGCCGGGCAAGAATCTGGCCGAATTCCTGCGCGGCAGCGGGGCGCTGACGCCGGTCAAGGCGGTCACCACGCTGCGGGCGATCCTCGATGCGCTGGCCCATGCACATGCCCAGGGCATCATCCACCGCGATCTCAAGCCATCCAACATCCTGCTCGACGACAACGGTACGCCCCGTGTCATGGATTTCGGCATCGCTGCCCGCATCGGCGAGCAGGATGCCTCGCTGCAGGAATACAGCGGTACGCCGGCTTACATGGCGCCCGAATATATCGAACGGCGCGAGATCGGCGCCCGGGCCGATGTCTTTGCCGCCGGTCTGGTTCTTTACGAACTGCTGACCGGCCAGCGGGCTGTTGGCGGTGACAATCTGTTCATGGTGATGCACCGGATCGCCAACGAGGACATCCGGCTGCCCTCGGGCAGCCCGGTGGACGAACGTCTGGCCGGCATACTCCATAAGGCGCTGGCCCGCGATCCGGAACTGCGTTACCAGAGCGCGCAGCAATTCGCCGAGGCGCTCGACGACTATCTTGATCCCGAAGACGATGGCTCGCAGCCTGGCGATTCCCGGCAATCGACCCTCGACTTCCTGTTGCGCCGGATGCGCCACAAGAGCGATTTTCCGGCACTTTCGGAATCGGTCAGCGCCATCAACAAGATTGCCAACAGCGAGACGGAAAGCATCAACAAGCTGTCGAACTCCATCCTCAAGGACTTCGCGCTGACCAACAAGATTCTCCGTCTGGTCAATTCGGCCTATTTCCGGCCGGCCGGCGGCGGCAGCATCAGCACCGTATCGCGGGCGGTGATCGTGCTCGGCTTTGAAGCGGTGCGCAATATCGCCATCACCGTGCTGCTCTTCGAGCACCTGCAGAACAAGGCCAACGCCAACCAGCTGAAAGAGGATTTCCTGCGCGCCAACCTGGCCGGCATCCTCGCCAAGGACATCGGTGCCGCGGCCAACATGCGGGACCTCGAGCAGACCTTCATCTGCTCGCTGTTCCACAGCCTCGGCCGCTTGCTGGCGCAGTACTACTTTCCCGACGAGTCAGAGGAAATCCGCCGCCTGATGGAACAGAAGACCTGCAGCGAGGAATCCGCCTCGCTGCAGGTGCTTGGCATTTCCTTCGAGGACATGGGGATTGCCGTTGCCCGCCAGTGGGGGTTTCCGCCGCTGCTGGTCAGCAGCATGCGCGGCCTGCCGCCCGGCCACGTGAAGAAACCCAATACACCGGAAGACAAGCTGCGTCTGCTCTCCGGCTTTGCCAACGAACTGTGCGCGGTGATTGCCCAGGCGACGCCGGAAGGGCGCGAGCGCGAGATGAAGCGGGCCATGGCGCGTTTTGCCGATGCCGTGGCGCTCGACCACAAGGAAGTGCAGCAGACCGTACAGCGGGCCATCGAGGAGGTTGCCGATTTCGCCCGCATCATCCACCTCAACCTGCAGCAGACCACCTTCGGCAAGCTGATGCGCCAGTTTGCCAGGAGCACGGGGGCCCCGGTCCAGGAAGACGAGCCGGATACGATGGCCGGCACCGTGCTCGGCGAGGTCGATCCCCTGGGGGGCGGCAGCGATCCGGAAGATACGGCGAGCCGCCAGATCGACGCGCAGGGCGTGCTGACGGCGGGCATCCAGGACATCAGCAACACGCTGGTGGATGGTTACAAGCTGAACGACATCCTGCGTATTATTCTCGAGACCATGTACCGGGCGATGGGTTTCAAGCGGGTCATTCTCTGCATCCGCGATGCCAAGTCAGGCACCATGCAGGGCCGCTTCGGTTTCGGCCCGGAGGCCAACGATGTCGCCAGGGCCTTCCGTTTTCCGCTGACCTTCACGCCCGACATCTTCCACGCGGCAACTTCGAAGGGGGTCGATATCCTGATCAGCGACATCAACGATCCGAAGATCGCCGAGCGCATTCCTGCCTGGTATCGCAAGGCGGTTCCCGCCCATTCCTTCGTCCTCTTCCCGCTCAACATCAAGGGCAATCCGGTTGCCCTGATCTACGCGGATCATGACGAACCGGACGGTATCTCGATTCCGGAAAAGGAACTTTCCCTGCTGCGTACCCTGCGCAATCAGGCCATTCTGGCCATCAAGCAGGGCGGTTGATCACCAGAGCTTCCACCAGGGCTGCTTGCGCACCAGTCCGTCGCGGAAGAAACGGCTATTCGGGAAGTTCTTGCGCAGCACGCGGTCGGCATCGTCGCGCAGTTCGGTCAGGCCGAGCTTGTCGTAGGCGTTGACCAGGATGAACATGGCTTCCTCGGTTGCCGGCGTCCGCGGGTAGGTCTTGATTGCATACTGGGCGCGGTTGGCTGCGGCAATGTAGGCACCGCGACGCGTGTAGTAATGCGCGACATTGACCTCAAGGGAGGCCAGCGTGTTAACCAGGAAGTCCATGCGCTTGACCGCATCCGGCGTGTATTTGCTTTCCGGGAAGCGGGTGATCAGGTCGCGGAAGGATTCAAAGGCTTCGCGGGCAGCCTTGGGGTCACGTTCCGATGGGTCCTGGTCGCTGATGTAGCCGATGATGCCGAGATCCTCGTTGAAATTGATCAGGCCCTTCAGGTAATACACGTAATCGACGGCCGGATGATTCGGGTGCAGTTTGATGAAGCGGTCGCAGGCAGCCAGGGCCGAGCCGGTTTCATTGCCCTTCCAGTAAACGTAGCCGAGCTCGAGTTGGGCCTGCTGGGCGAAGCGGCCATAGGGGAAGCGCGCCTCGAGCTTTTCCAGATGCTTGGCCGCCAGCTCCCAATTGCCTTCCTCCTGGGCGTACTTGGCTTCCGAGTAGAGACGGCTGGCCGACCAGCCGGCAGTCTCGTCGATCTGCTCGGGGAGGGAACTGCAGGCGCTCAGGAAAATGGCCGTGAAAATGGCGGCGAGAACTCGGAAGAAGGCGGGAGAAGGGCCGAATGCGGCTAAACTTCGCATCATGAAAGATCCTGTGGAAAACTGCGGCGATTATAGCCGAATTGAACCGCTGCACCTGACCGTCCCGGATGGCGACTTCGGCCGTCGTCTCGACCAGGTGCTGGCCAGCCTGCTCCCCCAGCACTCCCGCAACCGCCTGCAGTCGTGGGTGCGTGACGGGTACGTCGCCATCGACGGCCAGGTCGAGCAGGAACCTAAACGCAAGCTGCACGGTGGCGAAAACCTGACCGTCAGCGAGCCTGCCGATGCCCATGGCGGTCCGGAGCAGCCGGAAGACATCCCGCTCGATGTCGTCTTCGAAGACGAGACGCTGCTCGTCATCAACAAGCCGGCCGGACTCGTTGTCCACCCCGGCAACGGCAACTGGAACGGGACGCTGATGAACGCCCTGTTGCACCACGTGCCGGGCATCGAGGCGATTCCGCGTGCCGGTATCGTGCATCGCCTGGACAAGGACACCAGCGGCCTGCTGGTCGTTGCCAAGACGCTGGAGGCGCAGACCGACCTGATCCGCCAGTTGCAGGCGCGTACCGTGCGCCGTGTTTACCTGGCGCTGGCCGCCGGCGTCATGAAGAGCGGTGGCGGTGTCGATTCGCCGATCGGCCGGCACCCGGTACAGCGCATCAAGATGGCGGTAGTTCCCGAAAGTCGCGGCGGCAAGCCGGCGCTGACCTGGTTCCGCATCATGGAGTCGTTTCCCTATTGCACCTTTGTCGAGTGCTCGCTGGAGACCGGGCGGACGCACCAGATTCGCGTCCATCTCGCGTCGATCGGCCATCCGCTGGTCGGTGATCAGGTTTATGGCAAACCGAATGCCAAACTGCCGGACTTTCCGCGTCAGGCCCTCCATGCCACGCGGCTTGGTCTGGTGCATCCGCTGAGTGGCTTGAAAATGCAGTGGGAGGTTCCATTGCCGCAGGATATGCGCGACCTGCTCGACAAGCTGCGCTATGGCTGACGTGCTGATTCCGGCTTGGCCAGCGCCAACGCATGTGCGTGCCCTGCAGACCTTGCGCACGGGCGGCGGCAGTCCGGCACCGTGGGACAGCTTCAACCTGGGTGATCATGTCGGCGACGATCCCGCACGCGTTGCCGCCAACCGGGCCGCGTTGCGCAGCCTGCTGCCGGCGGAGCCTTGCTGGTTGAATCAGGTGCACGGTACGCGCGTGGTCGACGCGGCGAGCATTGTCAGGAATCCCGTTCCGCATGCCGATGCGGCCTTCGCCCGACAGGCGTTGACGGTTTGCACGGTGATGACGGCCGACTGCCTGCCGGTCCTCTTCTGCGACCGTGCTGGTACCGTGGTGGCCGCTGCCCATGCCGGCTGGCGCGGTCTGCTGGCCGGTGTGCTGGAAGCGACGATCGAAGCCATGCAGGTGGCGCCGGGTGAGTTGCTGGCCTGGTTCGGTCCGGCCATCGGTGCGCAACGTTTTGAGGTTGGCGACGAGGTAAGGCAGCTCTTTGTCGACCATGACGATCTGGTCGCCGAAGCTTTCAGCGCTGGCACCGGTGACAAATGGCTGGCCGATCTCTATCGCATTGCCCGCCACCGCCTGGCGACCTGTGGAGTCGTGGCCGTTTACGGCGGCAATATCTGTACTTTCGAAGATTCCTCCCGCTTTTTTTCCTATCGCCGGGACGGCGTGACGGGAAGGATGGCTTCGCTGATCTGGCTTGATACGGATCATTGAGCCTTTTTCCGTAGATATCGCAACAGATTTCCCCGCCTTTCCCATCTGGAGTGCTTTCTTTGCTGTCACTTCTTTGTCACGGACAAATGCATTATGTTAGAGTGCGCGCCCATGGGAAACGAGCGGATCATTGGCGCGACAGGGCTGGAGCAGGAAACCGGCCTGGGCAAGGATCTCTTGCGCAAGTGGCGGGCGCGCTACGGCTTTCCCATACCGGAATATGTCCGTGAGCAGGGCGGCTGGCTTTATACGGATCAACAGATTACCCAGCTCAGGCTGATTCGCCGCTTGCTCGACGGCGGATTCCGCCCCGGACAGATTGTGGGCGCACCGACCGAACACCTGACGGCACTGCTCGCATCACTGCCTTGTGGCGGTGAGATTTGCTGCGAACGCCCGGTGATCGAAGAGTTGATCGAACTGCTTGCCAGCAATGCCATCGAAGCGCTGGATGAACGGCTTGAGCGGGAACGCCGCAAATGCTCGGCCAGGGAATTTGTCATCGACCTGCTGGCGCCTCTGACGACTGCCGTGGGCGATGCATGGGCGGCCGGGAAATTGGCCATCTATCAGGAGCATCTTTGCAGCAGTCTGCTGATGGCCAGGCTGAATGAGGAGTTGCGGGGGCTTCAGGCGCAGCCGAACTATCCGCGCATCATTTTTGCCACGCCTGGCGAGGAGACTCACGTGCTTGGCTTGTTGATGGCCAGGGTCGTCCTCGCCGAC
The DNA here is from genome assembly GCA_008933675.1 of Dechloromonas sp. GTDB lineage: Bacteria > Pseudomonadota > Gammaproteobacteria > Burkholderiales > Rhodocyclaceae > Azonexus. Next base: position 11,956 of record WBUO01000056.1, on the reverse strand, counting down.
AGTGGTGCCGAGTGCCTCGATCTTGGCGCACAGGTTCCGGCAGAAGAGTTGAATCAGGCGGCGCAAGCCTGTCGTGCCGACATGGTCGCGCTTTCGTTCAGTTTCGCCTATCCCCGGCGCAAGGTGCGCCCGGAATTGTTGCGACTGCGTCACCTGCTGCCTGCCTCGGTCGCCATCTGGGCGGGCGGCAAGGGCGTTGAGGCGATTCGTCGCCCGCCGGCCGGGGTAAGCCTCTTTTCCGATCTGGGGCGTGCTGCGGAGATGCTTCATGAGCTGGCAGGCGTCCGCTCGTGAGCAGGCTCGCGACAAGTGAAAGCACTGGCGTTTCCTTGTCGGCCCGTGAATTCCTGCGTCGGGCCACCCACGCCGAGCACGTCCGGCTCAATCAGCACCCTTTGCTCAGCGGCATTACACGTCCCGGATATCCGGTAGGACGCTATGCGAATGTTCTGGTTGCCTATTATCACTTCTACCGTGTATTCGAATCGGCGATCGACGAATCACTGACCAGGCTGAAACACGACTTCAGCTATGAAGACCGGCGCAAACTGCCGTGGCTTGCCGAGGATCTGGACAAACTGGGTATCGACCCGGACAGCGCCGCCTGGACCAGTTCGTCGCGCTTGGCAGTCCCTGATGCGCTGAATGCGAGCCAAGTGTTCGGTGTGTTGTACACCATCGAAGGATCGTCGCTCGGCGGCAAGGTCATAGCCGCCCATCTCGCGGCAAATCTTGGATTGAGCGCGAGCAACGGTGCCCGCTTTTTCACCGGCTATGGCGAAGCCGTCGGTACCTGCTGGCAGACGTTTGCTGTCCGCCTTGAATCTCAACTTGCCGATTCCGCCACGCGCGCCCAGGCCGGCAATGCGGCACGACTAACCTTTTGCACGATGGAGCAGGTGCTTGATGAACAAGCCAACCACCGTCCCGGCTGAGCCCCTGTTGCTGCCGCTCGATGAGGCCTTGCAACGCTGCGCCAGCGAGGCGATTCACCAGATCGGCAGCATTCAGCCCTTCGGTGTACTCCTGGCTTTCGAGCGGCGACAACTCCGACTCAGGGCAGCCAGTCGCAATCTGGAACAAATCTTTCCGTTTACTGCCGAGCTTGCGATCGGCATGGCAGCGGCGGAACTGTTCGGCGGGGAACAGACGGAGTGGCTGAAGGCGCTCATTGACCAGGGGGAGTGGTCAGGTGCCAAGGTGTGGTCGGTCAGCCTGACAAGAGGAGGCGTGCAGATTCGTTGCGATGCCCAGGTATTCCTGGCTGACGATCTGTTGGTCATCGAGGTCGAGGAGCCCCAGGTCGACCACGGGGATGTCTTCCACCGTTTGTTCATCCCGATCCGTGATGCCTTGTGGAAACTCGATTCCGAATCCGATCTCGGGCGCTATGCCCAGCTCACCGTCGAGCAGGTCAGATCGCTGACCGGTTTCGACCGTGTGATGATGTATCGCTTCGACAGCAACTGGGACGGCGAAGTGATTGCCGAGTCGAAATCGGAAGAGGCGGTCTCCTATCTTGGCAATCGGTTCCCGGCCTCCGATATCCCGCCGCAGGCGAGGGCGCTGTATACCAGGAACCTGGTGCGCATCATCGCCGACGTGGATGCTGATCCGGTTGCTGTCGTGCTCGATTCCGGACACCGGAAGGAGCCGCTCGATCTCAGTCATTCATGGCTGCGCAGCCTTTCCCCGGTGCATATCGAGTATCTGCGCAATATGGGCGTCAGGGCCAGTCTGAGCATTTCGCTGGTGCAGAACGACCGCCTGTGGGGTCTGATTGCCTGCCATCACCTGACGCCCAAGTACGTGCCACTGCGTTCGCGGGAAATGGACGAATTCATCGGCCGCGTCGTCTCGCTGAAGCTGATCAACATGGATACGCTCGAGCGTGATGCGCTGCATCGCAGGATACGTGATCTGCTCTACGAACTGACGGAGAGGATCCGTGGCTCACGCGAGCCGGCGACCGTCATCGCCAGCTTGCGTGAGAAGCTGCTCGGTCTGGTGCGTGCCGTTGGTGCCATCGTCATGATCGATGGCAGTTTCCAGAAGCTCGGGCAGGTTCCTTCCGACATGGTTCTCGATCAATTGCTCGCCAGTCTGCGGAAAATGCCGCCAGCGCCGGTTTTTTCGACCGATGATCTGGGTGAATTGATTGGCAAGAGTGATCTGCGCCATGACAGCGAAGCGGTCAGCGGCCTCATGGTCGCACCGCTGGACCATCAGATGAACAACTTCGTGATGTGGTTTCGTCAAGGAATCATGCGCACCATGCGCTGGGCGGGCGATCCGCAGAAGCTGCTGATCTGCGATGAACAGGGCGTCCGCGTGTCGCCACGCACCTCGTTCGCCACCTGGGTCCAGACTTACCATGACAAATCCATGCCGTGGTCACAAGTCGAAGTGGACGCCGCCAATTCGTTGTCACTCGCACTGATCGAGGTCCTTGCCCAGAAAGCCCTGCGTAGCAGCGAGGAGAGTTACCGGCTGCTGGCCGAAAACTCCACCGATGTCATCGCCCGTCTGGAACTTGATGGCCGCTTCCGCTTTGCGTCGCCGGCTTGTCGTGAGTTATTCGGGCGCGCCAGCGACGATGTGATCGGGCTGGCATTCGCTGACGTGGTAGACGAACCGGCGGAAACAATGGCAACGCTCCTCGCATCCTTGTCCTCGCTCGGGGCCATGCAGACACGCATCTTGCGCGGCCGCAGTCCGGATGGCTCGAATCTGTGGATCGAGGCAGCTCTCAAGCATACCCGGGGTGCCAATGGTTCCAGCGAAATCCTGCTGAATGCCCGTGACGTGACGCAACGATACAACTATCAACTGGCAATCGAGGATGTGCACCGCCGGCACACCCAGATTCTGGAAGCCGCCGGAGAAGGGCTGATCAGCCTGGATCGGCAGGGATTCGTCGTCTATGCCAACGAGACGGCGGTCAAACTGCTTGGCCGCGAAGAGGAGGAGATGATCGGTCGCTATTGCTGCAATGTCTTTTGCTGGGCAGCCCGGGATAACGCGGCAGCATTCTCGCTTCATGATTGTCCGTTCATCGAGACGCTGAGAGACGGCGAGACACGGCAAGGCGTACGCAGTGTTGCCGGCTTTGCGGATCGCCAGCCGCAGCTGTTGCAGTATGTCTGTACGCCGCTGATCGAAGAGGAGGGGGTGACCGGTTGTGTCGTCGTATTCGGTGAAGCGGATGACCAGCAGCTTGCCGGAGCGTCGCCGGCCACCGAAGTCATTCTCGACGCAGCAGCGGAAGCGGTCATGGTGACCGATGGCGAGGGGTGTATCACTTCCGTCAATCGCGCCTTCACCGAGATTACCGGCTATATGGCAGCGGAAGCGCTGGGCCGGAAGCCCAGTCTGTTGCGCTCGGGCGTCCACACGCCGCACTTCTATGAGGAACTCTGGAAAGCGCTCGGCGAAAGAGGGCGCTGGGCCGGAGAAATCTGGAACAGGCGCAAGAACGGCGAAATCTATCCGCAGTGGGGCAGCATCTCGGCCATTCTTGATAACGAGGGGAGGGTACGCAACTACGTCTCGGTGTTTTCCGACATCTCGAAGGCCAAGCAGGCGGAAGAGCGTCTCTATCACATGGCCAACCACGATTCCCTGACCAATCTGCCCAACCGCATGAGTTTCAGCGAGCGTCTGGCCCAGACACTGCTGCGCTGCAAACGCCAGAATACCGGTGCCGCCGTGGTGTTTATCGACCTCGATCATTTCAAGATGATCAACGACACCCTGGGACATGCCATTGGTGACCAGTATCTCAAGGTGGTCGCCGAGCGCCTGCAGGCAGCAACGCGCCGCGAGGACCTGCTGGCGCGCTGGGGAGGCGACGAGTTCGTGCTGGCCATGGAGGGGCTGGATGAAGTGCATCGGATCAGCGAGGCGCTGAATCGGATGCTGGAGCAGCTCGCCTTGCCCGTGCATCTGGCCGGCCATGAACTGATTCCCACTGCCAGCATCGGCGTGGCGTTATATCCGGGTGACGGCAAGCGGCCATCGGAACTGATCAAGGCAGCCGATACCGCGATGTACGGTGCCAAGCAGGGCGGTCGCAACGGCTTTGCCTTCTATTCTCGCGACATGACCAATGATCTTGGCGACAAACTGCAGATGGTCGCCGACCTGCGCCATGCGCTTCAGGAGAAACAGTTCTTTCTCGTGTATCAGCCGCAGGTCGATCCACGTGATGCCGCCCTCAAGGGTGTCGAGGCACTCGCTCGTTGGCGGCACCCGGTGCGCGGCGTGGTCCCGCCCAGCGAGTTTCTTCCCCTGCTGGAGGAAATCGGACTGATCGCCGATTTCGGCCGCTGGGTTGTCAACGAAGCCTGTCGCCAGATGAAAGCATGGCGCGACGATCGTGTGCCGGTGCCGCGCGTGGCGGTCAATGTCGCGCCGGCACAGCTGAAGGCAAGCTTTGTCGACGAAGTTGCGGAAGCGATCGGTCGTTGGCAGATTCCGCCTGAGTGCCTCGAACTTGAAATCACCGAGGGCGCCCTGCAATCAGGGGAGGTGGCGCGTACGATCACCAAGGCCTTGCGCGCACTGGGGGTACTGCTGGCGGTTGATGATTTCGGTACGGGCTATTCCTCCTTGTCGCATATCAAGATGTTTCCGATCACCTGTTTCAAGATCGACAAATCCTTCGTCGACGGTATTCCGGCAAATGCCGAGGATGTCGCCATCGTCCGCACCATCCTGGCACTCGGCGACAGCTTTCATGTCGAGATCGTCGCTGAAGGTGTCGAAACGGCCAGTCAGGCCGAATTCCTGCGGGAGCAGGGCGTAGTGAACATCCAGGGCTACCACTTCGCCCGCCCCATGCTACCCGGGGATATCGCGGGTTGGCTGCGCTGAGCGCCGGTTCAGTCCTTGGCTACCGTTGGCGTGGCAGGGTCGGTGCTGTTATCGCCAGCACCGTCTGCGGCTTGGGTAGTCGCCAGATGCTCCCGGTACGCCCGCCGCTGGCGGCGTACCTTGCTGCCGCTGATCCACAACAGAAGCCCGCAAGGCAGCAGGCCGTAGAAGAGAAAGGAGATGACCCGGCAATGACGCTGGCTTCGTTGACGGCAACGAGCAGGGTCACGTAAAGCCAGCCGATGGCAATGATGTACATGCCGTAATTATGCATTGACAGTCTTCCGGGTGGTATGGAGAATCCAGAGGCTCAACCCCCGACAACATCAGAGACGAGATTTCCCATGGCGCAGGGATCGGACAATAACGACGCATTTCTGGGTTCTGCCATGCAGTTCATGCAGGCCGGGCAGAACATGGCGCAACAGTTCATGGAATACCTCGGCAAGACGGCAGGGCAGAATGCCGCTCAGCCGCCGGCAGTCGACCCGCAGGCGCTGACAGCGCTGCAGAAACAATTCATGGATCAGCAGATGTCCCTGTGGCAGGCCATGCTGGCCAAGCAGCAGGGGCAGGAGCAGCAATTCAAGGTGACGCCGGAGCCCGGCGACCGTCGCTTCTCGGCCCCTGAATGGCGCGAGAGCCCGATCTACGACTACCTGCACCAGGCCTACCTGCTCAATACCCAGTACCTGAAGCAGATCGTCGAGGCGGTGCCGGCCAATGACGAGAAGGCGAAGAACCGCATGCGCTTCCTCGCCCGCCAGGTGGCCGATGCCATGGCACCCACCAATTTCGCCGCCACCAATCCGGAATTCATCAAGCTGGCCCTGGAGACCAAGGGGCAAAGCATCACCGACGGCATCAACAACCTGCTCAAGGATTTCGAGAAGGGGCGTATCTCGATGACCGACGAATCGGTCTTCGAGGTCGGCCAGAACATTGCCACGACCGAAGGCGCCGTGGTCTTCGAGAACGACCTGATGCAGCTGATCCAGTATGCGCCGCTGACGCCCAAGGTCGGCACGCGCCCGCTGGTGGTTGTGCCACCGTGCATCAACAAGTTCTACATCATGGATCTGCAGCCGGACAATTCGCTGATCCGCTTCATGGTCGAACAGGGCAACACCGTATTCCTCCTTTCCTGGCGCAATCCCAAGGAAGAGCTCGGTTCTGCCACCTGGGACGACTATCTGGAACAAGGGCCGATCGCTGCCCTGCGCGTTGCCCGTGACATCTGCAAGGTCAAGCAGGTCAACGCCCTCGGTTTCTGCGTCGGCGGCACCATCCTCACCTCGGCGCTGGCCGTGCTCAAGGCGCGTGACGACGATGCCGTGGCCTCGCTGACCCTGCTCACCACGCTGCTCGACTTCAGCGACACCGGTGAAATCGGCCTGTTCATCGATGAACAGGGCCTCGCCGCGCGCGAAGCGACCATTGGCGGCGGTGGCCTGCTGCCGGCCCGCGACCTGCAGAACACCTTCTCCTTCCTGCGCGCCAACGACCTCGTCTGGAACTACGTCCAGAACAACTATCTCAAGGGCCAGAAGCCGCAGGCCTTCGACCTGCTCTACTGGAACTCCGATTCGACCAACCTGCCCGGGCCCTTCGCCTGCTGGTACATGCGCAACCTCTATCTGGAAAACAGCCTGCGCGTCCCCGGCAAACTGCAGATGTGCGGCGAGCATGTCGACCTGGGCAAGCTCGACATGCCGGTCTATCTGCTGGCGACGCGCGAGGACCACATCGTTCCCTGGCAATCGGCCTACCAGAGCACACGCCTTCTCGGCGGCAAGGTCCGTTTCGTGCTCGGCGCCTCCGGACACATCGCCGGTGTCATCAATCCGGCCAGCAAGAACAAGCGCAGCTACTGGCTCAACGACGATGCGATGAGCGACGCCGATGGCTGGCTGGCCGCGGCAGTAGAACACAAAGGCAGCTGGTGGAACGACTGGGCCGGCTGGCTCAAGCCACTGGCCGGCAATCCGCGGGCGCCGCGCAAACCGGGCAACACCAAATACAAGCCGATCGAACCGGCACCCGGGCGCTACGTCAAGGAACGCCAAAAAACCCTGGAGGAGGGGAAGATGACGCGAGTTGCACTGGTGACCGGAGGCATGGGTGGTCTTGGCGAAGCTGTCTGCATCAAGCTGGCGGCACTCGGCTTCAAGGTGGTGACGACCTATTCGCCCGGTAACAACAAGGTACAGGACTGGTTGAAAACGATGAACAACATGGGATACGGCTTCAAGGCCTATCCCTGCGATGTCACCGATTTCGATTCGGCCAGGGCCTGCGTCGAGACCGTGAGCAGGGAAGTCGGCCCGGTAGACGTCCTGGTCAACAACGCCGGCATCACCCGTGACATGACCTTCAAGAAAATGAACAAGGCCGACTGGGACGCCGTCATCCACACCAATCTCGACTCCGTCTTCAACATGACCAAGCAGGTCATGGATGGCATGGTTGAACGCAAGTGGGGGCGGGTCATCAACGTCTCCTCGGTCAACGGCCAGAAAGGCGCCTTCGGGCAGACCAACTACTCGGCCGCCAAGGCCGGCATGCACGGTTTCACCAAGGCGCTGGCGCTGGAAGTCGCCAAGCAGGGCGTCACCGTCAACACCATCTCGCCGGGCTACATCGGCACCAAGATGGTGACCGCCATCCCCCAGGAAATCCTCGATTCCAAGATACTGCCGCAGATCCCGGTCAACCGCCTGGGCAAGCCCGAAGAAATCGCCGGTCTCGTCGCCTACCTCGCCTCTGACGAAGCCGCTTTCGTCACCGGCGCCAACATCTCCATCAACGGCGGTCAGCACATGTACTGACCGTCGCTATTACCCCGCTGTAAATATCAACAAAAGGAAGGAAATACTATGACGCAACGTGTTGCTCTCGTTACCGGCGCTATGGGCGGTCTGGGAACCGCAATCTGCCAGGAACTGGCCAAGGCCGGTCACAAGGTGGTTGCCTCCTATCACCCGCAATTCGACAACAAGGATGCCTGGCTGGCTGACATGGCTGCCGCAGGCTTCAAGGACTTCGTCTGTGTTGCCGGTGACGTCTCCGTGCTGGAAGACTGCCAGAAGATGGTTGCCGAAGCCGAAGCCGCCTGCGGCCAGGTCGACATCCTGATCAACAACGCCGGCATCACCCGCGACCGCATGTTCGCCAAGATGGAAAAGGATGGCTGGGATGCCGTCATCGCCACCAACCTGACCTCGTTGTTCAACATGACCAAGCAAGTCTCTGCCAAGATGGCCGAGCGTGGCTGGGGCCGCATCATCAACATCTCCTCGGTCAATGGCGTCAAGGGCCAGGCCGGCCAGACCAACTACTCCGCCGCCAAGGCCGGCGTCATCGGCTTCACCAAGGCTCTGGCCGCTGAACTGGCCGCCAAGGGCGTGACCGTCAACGCCATCGCCCCGGGCTATGTCGCCACCAAGATGGTCATGGCCATCAAGCCGGAAGTCCTGCAGACCATCGTCGACTCCGTGCCGATGAAGCGCCTGGCCAAGCCGGAAGAAATCGGCTACGCCTGTGCCTACCTGTCCAACGACCTGTCCGGCTTCACCACCGGCGCCACCATCAACATCAACGGCGGCCTGTACTACCAGTGATTCCACGCCCGCCTGGCCGGGCTTAAGGAGCATCCTGCAATCCCCGCGAGACCTGGCGTCCCGCGGGGATTTTTAATTTCAGTTCGCCGAAGCAGCGACTGACCTCCGTTTCGGTGGGGGTGGGGAGGTTCGGCAACCAGCGGCACAACAAGCGCCTGGATCGGTTCACGCTCCGCGGGCGGAAGAAGGTCGACACGCAGTGGAAGCTGTACCGCCTGATGCACGGCATCGAGAAACTGGCGCGTCACGGATAACGTGTAAATAACCGGACGGCCGTCAGGCCGGTCCGGTTGATTGATGGGATGGACTCCCCCGTCTTTTCATCGCCCAATAGGCGATGCCGGTGCTCATGGGGATGGGGATCGGTCTTTGACGAAAGGAGTCCGAAATGCATGCTACTACCGTTGCAGTTGATCTGGCCAAGAGTGTATTCCAGATTGCGGTTGCTGATGACAAATGGAAAGTCGTCGGACAGGAACGCCTGAACCGCAGCCAGTTCGAACGCTGGTTCCACAATCGGGAGGTCGGGTTGGTGATCATGGAAGCCTGCGGCTCAGCCCACCACTGGGGCCGATGGTTCAACCGGCTGGGCATCCCGGTGAAATTGCTGCCGGCGGCCTATATCCGGGCCTACGTGAAACGCAACAAGACCGATGCCGCCGATGCCTGCGCCCTACTCGAAGCCGCCCGGTGCGCCGACATCGTACCGGTCCAGGTCAAGTCGCTGGAGCAACAGGCACTGCAGGGCCTGCACCGCATCCGTTCGCGCTGGATGGCGACCCGCACCTCGCGGATCAACACCCTGCGCGGCTTCTGCCGGGAGTTCGGACTGGTCGTGCCGCAAGGCGCCCGTACCGGTGTCGAAGCGATGAGCCGGGCGCTGGCCGATCCGAATTCGGCGATTCCATTGCTCATCCGCGAATCGATGAAGCTGCTGATCGAAGAAATCCGCCTGCTCGAACTACGCATTGCCCAACTGGAGCGGGAACTGACTGTCTTGGCCCGGCAGAGCCCGGCCTGCACCGAACTGCTGACCATTCCCGGCATCGGCCTGCTCACTGCCACCGCGATGGTCGCCGCCACCGGCGGCAGTGTCAGCCACTTCAAGGATGCCCGGCATTTCGCCAGTTGGTTCGGCCTGACACCGAAGGAGTTCTCCTCAGGCAACAGCCGCAAGTTGGGCCGGATTTCCAAGAAGGGAGATCGCTACCTGCGCATGCTGCTGACTCATGGCGCGCGGGCCATCTTGCGTGCGGCAGAACTGGCCCGCCGATCCGGCAAGGCGCTGGACGGCCTACGAACCTGGGTTACCGAAATTCAGGCCCGCACCCATCACAACAAGGCCGCCTGTGCCCTGGCCAACAAGTTGGCCAGGGTCTGTTATGCCGTCCTGCGGGATCACACGCCTTACGGCACCCCGCAGCCCCGCCAGGAAAAGAAGCTCACCCGTACGGCCTTTGTCATTGCTGCCTGAAAGGAGAAACCGTGTTCCGTTGTTCCCCCGCCTCGCCTTTGCGTTGAGACTGATCGCCCATCATGGCTACTCGGGTCGCACCCACACGGATTGACGCCGTTAACACTGCCGGCAGCTTGCTTGCCGCTCGTACCGATTGGCGCTCCGTGGGCAGATTCCATGTCGGCACGGGTCAAAGAGAACCCACTATCGATGCCGGATATACGACTGCATGCGCTTCCAACAAGCCAAACCTATCGATTAGTTTCCTTGTTTTTTGGGGGAGTCCATATATGCAGGGTTAGAAATTGGCGATGGCTTCACAGGAGGCTACGCGCCAAAAGGAATGCACCAGTGGATGCAAGAGTTGATACCAATGCGATAACCGAACTAATGCCAAATGAAAGACGCAGGCTGATTTGGAAACCGAGAATATAAGCTGCCAAAAAAGCCCCAAAAATGCCAATGCCGGGCAGCCCGGATATTTGAGTTACCCCGGTACCTTTTAAGAAACTCAACAACGTGAAGACTGCAACCACAAGAAGAATGAATGAGTTACCGATGGCTTTGACGGCATCCCCAAAGGAAATGGTGACCCCACTCATGGAATGGGCAACGTAACGAATGAGGGATGTAATGAGCAAAAGAGAAATTACTGTAGCCAACGTGACCTTTAGCGGAACAAGGAACGAAAACCACAATACCGCGCCAATGAGCAATAAGGAGTGCATAGGATTTCTAACGTTGCAGGTAAAGGGCGCTGCGCGGCGTTTCATCGCGCAGCGTCCAGCGGAGGCCGAAGGCCGGAGCGGCTTTGACCGTAATGTTAGCCGGCATGACGCTATGAAGAATACCGAACACTTTTAATGACCACGGGTTTTTCATGGGGCGAGTTTCCTGAATGTGGCGTTGAATAAACGACTAGCCCAAGGGAAACCTGTGGCGCTTGAGCGTGAAGTTGTTTGCAGCGCTCGCTGAGTGCCTGAGCAACAGCGGGGTCTTTAACCCGATAAACCGTGAGGTGTACCCCGCCGGTTTTTATGGGGCCTAATTGAAAACCGCCAGCCTCCCAGAAAACCTGGGGGCATGAAGTTTGATTTTGGCAGGAGCCAAGGCGTTCCAATTCTTGCTCGAGTGCTGCGGTGTAATTTTGTGCCTCGGTGGCATACATTTGCGAATTGCACCCGGATAGCCAGAGGCACAAGGCTAGCGAAAGCAACAGAGTTTTGAGCGAGCGCATTTCAAGACGGCTAACGTCGTAGCTCAGCCGACGGGCAAAAGCGCAGCTTTTGACCGGTCGGCTGCAGCACAGTGTTGGGCGGCGGGCTGCTCATTGGCTGCATTCTTTTCAAGCTAGTCCTTCAACAAAGACCTGGGCGGTTTCGATCAACTCGCGGAGTTTGTCGCGAGAACAACGACCGTGATTAAGAGGTTTTCCGTTCATGGAAAGATCGATTGTCACGCCCGACCACGTGACAGGTAGATGAGTCTTCTCGTCTGGGTTGAAATTGAACGTCATGTCGTGCGACCAGCAGTTCCGAAGAATTCGCCAGAACTGATACCACGGTTGGGCCTTGAGAATCGCTAGCTGATTGGTGCGATGACAGTAAAGCTTGGTAAGCGGGAACAGTTCCTTGATCGCTGCACGATGAGCGGAGTCAAACAGTTCTTCGCAAGCAATCCGCATCGCAACGTCGTTGCGGAGTAGCGCCGGTAAGGTTGGAAATGGCTTGGGAATTCCGTCCATTTCAGCGAGAAGTTGCTCGAAGAACCGCGGCGTGTCGGGGTACGCCCACAGAACCAGACTGGCGTAGGTGAGCTGGATATGGTTCAGCTTTGTTCGGTACAACCCGAGCAGGTGGTCCTTAGTCATTGGTAGCCGCCCAACGTCTGAATTCACCGGCCTGGCGCGGCTTGCCGCGACAGGTCCGGTGGAATGATGGGTTGGGCGGCGGCTTCAACGGCTGCACTTAACTGACCCGCAACGAGCGGAAAGCAGCCAGATGAC
>WBUO01000426.1 GCA_008933675.1 Dechloromonas sp. | reverse complement strand
CCCAACGTTCGCCGGTCGCCGCCGCCGCCGCGTGGTCGTGTTCCTTCGAAACGGAAAAAAGGACCCGGCTAGGCAGGAGCCAGACTATCGCGGCACCGAGCAAAAGGCCGGCCGCACTAATGGTGTAAGTGTTTAGGCGCATGGCCGGTTATTTCTGAAAGACTTCGTTGCGCAGATAGCTCGGACCGTAGCGATCGGGATTGGCCGTGAACTTCGGAGGGCACATTTTGCACCCGAAGCCGATTGTTTTCCCCTGATACTCCTGGGTTGGGATTTTGGGGTTAACGCCCATTCCGCAAATGGCGCAAACCGTGTTGACCGGCTTGCGCTCTGCTGCCTCCTCACCGGATGCGGTTGCGGCGTGACCTGCGTGCGGGTCTGCTGAAACCGGAGCCGGCTGCGCCAACGCCTTTGGCGTGCCAGGTTGAGTTGCCTCCTTGCTGGCAGGCGAGAGAGTGTTGTTGACCATGGCGTCATAGTCTCCGCCGGCCGGAGGGTGGCCCTCGTGGCCGGCGTGCGGCTCGAACAAGGCTGCACGGGCAACCAGAGCGATGAGAGCACCAGCCAGGAATGTGCCGATGAAGATGAAAGCGTTACGGGTCATGATGTATGAGATTAGGAGTTGGTGGGAAAATGGCTGGCTGGCGCAAAGCGCCAGAGTTCCGCGCGGGCGATTCGCGCCGCGGTCTCGGCTTGGATGACTTGCAGGGCGGTATCAGTGGTCTTTTCCAGGATCTCGACGATCTGGAGGATCGTGGATTCGCCCATCTTCGACACGCCGGCGCCTGCGGCCTGGACGAGGGCATCATATTCGGCATTGAGGCGTCCCAAGGTATCTTTGCTCAAACGTTGCGCGGTCAGCGCAAGTCGTTCGGCCCGCTCCGCCCGGCTAAGCGCGGAACTGATTCGGAAACGTGCAGCGCTGGCATCAGATTTTGCAGCGGTTCGTTCGGCATCGGCTGCGCGGTTCTCCGCCATGGAATAGCGGCGGCTCCGAAAAGGAAGATCGGTCATGAACGCCAGCCCGAGAGTGTCTGCCGCTCCCATTGCCCGCCGTTCACGTTCAAAACGCAGCCCAAATGAAGTCATGGGCTTGGCCGAAGCCCGGGCCATTTTGGCCATGGCGTTCGCCTCTTCGATCCTTGCAGACGCGGCGTGGATAGCCGCTGCCTCATCGGCGTTGATCTCGGCGGTGGGTAGGGCGGTAAAGCCCGGCAGTGCGGCCTCAGGGTTCAGCCCGAGTCGACCGCGGGCCTCAGCCAAGGCATCAGCCGCCATGGTGCGTTCCTCTTCAACCATCAGTTGCATCGTGGCGATGCGGGACTGGACAGTAAGCCGGTCCGCAATTCGACCATTCCCGATGGCAAGTTGTGACTCGATATTTCTCAGGACCGCATCCAGGCGATCAATTTGTCGCTCGATCAGGCGCGCTCTGGTCTCGGCCCCTTCAGCTTCGGCAAGGGCCATCGCCGTGTCGGCGGCCATCTCCCCGGCCATGATGGCATATTCGGCCTCTGCCATAGCAGCGATGGCAAGGGCGCGTTCGCGATCAGCGGCCCGTTCACCCCGTTTTGGCAGAGCTTGCCGCACATTGACTTCCCACATGGTGGCGCGTTCGTCCATCGGCCCCACCATGCGAGAACCCATACCCTCCACCGTCACATCGGCCAGCTTGCCCGCGGCTCCTACGCGTTCGCGGGCTGCGACCGCGCGGCGGGCCGCTGCCGACAGGGCCGGAGCTTGCAGCACCGTCTCAAGGAATTCGGGCGAACGCGCTGCCGGTTCGGTCCCTTGGCTGCGGCCTGAAGGAGGGAGGATGGCCAACACCGCCAACGAGACGGCAAGACGAGAGAAAAGCACAGGTGCAGACATGGGCGAGGGCGGTTAGTGGTGCCCCATGTGACCGGAGGGCTTACCGTCGTCGGGCGCTTTCTGTGAGCCTCGCGCGGCCTTGAGTTTTGCCAAGTATTGGGCCGGCTCTTTCATAAAGTCTTCCTCACAACCATCACAGCAGAAGATCACCAAGTGATCTGGCTGCCCATCGACGCGATAGATATACTCCGGGGATTGGCCCATGCTTCCGAGGTCTTCGCCAGACACTAGACATACCTTGAGGGGATAATTTTTTCGCGCTTGATCCGCCCACGCGGCATCTTTGTCGGTGACCTTTACCAAGTGGCCTGCGGCTTGTTTGGATTCCTTTTTCTCGGCATGACCCGAGGCGTGATGCTGTGCAAACATCGGTGCCGCAACGGCTAGGGATGAGGCGACGATGAACTTGAGGAGGACGTTTTTGAGGTTCATAGGATGGCTTCACATGCTATACCCCACGGTGCGCAAAATCCCTCGGGATATTTCGCGGGATTTTTGTCTCCGTGGGTTATTAGTAGGCAGAAAGCCATGAAATCGCTTCACCAAAACGAACCGCGCCCCCTATCCCTCGCGGAGTGGCGCGTAGATCCACCCAGCGATCCGGAATTCCGGCCGGCCGTTTGGCGACGCATCCAAAAACGCGCCCGTGAAACCTGGACCGCATACGTGCGCACACACCTGGTAGGCTGGGCCGTGGCGGGGGTGATGCTTACTGTGGGCGCCGGCTGGACAGGGCACACTTTCGCCCAAGCCCGGCTCGAGGCGGCGCGCGAAAAGATGGTTGTCGCCTATCTCACCGAGCTGGATCCACGAGTGCTCGCCAAGTTACCCCCGTCGGCAAAATGAAACACTTTGTCGTCACTCTTGGGATCTTGGCCCTCATAGCGGTGACCGTTGGGCTTTTTACCTACCGGTCAAATGGCAGCCCTGCGGTCAAGGCAGCTCTTGCCAAGCAGGATGCCATGGCGTGGTTGCGGGCCGATTTTCAGCTAACGGACGCGCAGTTCGCCGCAATCAAGAGGCTGCACGACTCCTACTCGCTGGTTTGCGCCGAGCATTGCCGGGCTATTCAGGAT
>WBUO01000425.1 GCA_008933675.1 Dechloromonas sp. | reverse complement strand
TGCGTGAACTGGCGCACAAGACCGGATTGCCGATGCCCAAGGTGTACATCATCGACGAAGCGCAGCCGAATGCTTTTGCAACCGGGCGCAATCCGGAACATGCGGCGGTGGCGGCGACGACTGGCATCATCCAGTTGCTGTCGGCGCGCGAATTGCGGGGTGTGATGGCGCATGAACTGGCCCACGTCCAACACCGCGACATCCTGATCTCGACCGTTTCGGCGACCATGGCCGGTGCGATTTCCGCACTGGCCAACTTTGCCATGTTCTTCGGCGGACGTGACGAGAACGGTCGTTCGGTCAATCCGCTGGTCGGCATTCTGGTGGCGATCCTGGCGCCTCTGGCTGCCAGCCTGATCCAGATGGCCATCTCGCGGGCCCGCGAATTCGAGGCCGATCGCGGGGGCGCCGACATCAGCGGCGATCCGCATGCGCTGGCCGATGCGCTGGGCAAGATCCAGATGTATGCCGAAGGCCGCATTCCCATGGGGCCGGCCGAGGCGCATCCGGAAACCGCGCAGATGATGATCATGAACCCGCTGTCGGCTGGCGGTCTGCGCGGCCTGTTCTCGACCCATCCGGCAACCGAAGAGCGCATTGCCCGGCTGCGCGCGATGCGCTGAAGCGAAGGACCTTCAGGCCGTTGCCAGGCGCGGCGGTGGGAGGGTTCCGACAACAGCGAGGCTGGGTTTCTCGCCTGCCTTCTGGTGGCGCAGCGTCAGATAGCGCAGGCAAGTAACGCGCAGGAAGGAGGCGAAATTCTCGACCTCGCCGCGGAACTCCTCGATTTCGTCATAGAGCTTGGCGATCAACTGGTTGGTCGTCATGCCCTCGTTGCCGGCCAGCTCGGCAAGGATGTCCCAGAACAGGTTTTCCAGCCGGATTTTGGTGACGAAACCGTGGATGCGCAACGAGCGGGCCCGGGATTCGTAGAGCATCGGGTCGGCTTTGACGTAAATCTCGCACATGGGATGGCTCCAGCTGGGCAGGCGGGTTGCCTGCCCCTTCAGATTATCAAAGTGTGATCTGCGTGCCGAGCAGAACCAGGAATTTGGCCAGCCAGTCCGGATGCGCCGGCCAGGCTGGCGCGGTGACCAGATTGCCATCCACGTGGGCCTGGTCGACGGGGATGTCGGCATAGCGACCGCCGGCGGCCCGCACTTCGGGCGCGCAAGCCGGATAGGCGCTGCATGAACGTCCGTTCAACACCTCGGCAGCGCTCAGCAACTGTGCGCCGTGGCAGATCGCGGCAATCGGTTTCTGCGTGCCGGCGAAATGCCGGATCATCGCCAGCACCTCGGGGTTGAGGCGCAGATATTCCGGCGCACGACCGCCGGGGATGACCAGGGCGTCGTATTCCTCGACCTTGATCGCAGCAAAGTCGGCATTCAGGGTGAAATTGTGACCGGGCTTTTCGCTGTAGGTCTGGTCGCCTTCGAAATCGTGCACCGCCGTGCGGACCTGATCGCCGGCCTTCTTGCCGGGACAGGCGGCGTGCACGGTGTGCCCCAGCATCAACAGGGCCTGGAAGGGCACCATGGTTTCGTAATCTTCGGTGTAGTCACCGGTCAGCATCAGAATTTTCTTGGCAGCCATGTTTGTCTCCATTTTGGTTATCGGCGCCGGCAAAATCGCTGGCGACGTGCAACGCATTGTGGAGATATTCGCTGCCTATCGGGTAGCACCCGGCTGCTACGGGATCGCGAGTTGGCCACGGCTAACCGCATGGCGTTCGATGCGGGCCGGCTCGAAGCGGGCGAGGAGCTCGGCGAACAGGGCCTGTGCTCGCCCGCTGTTGTCGCCGCTGAAGTTGCAGACATACAGGTCCAGCGTGACGGCGCCGATTTCCGGCCAGGTATGAATCGCCAGGTGCGACTCGGCCAGGACGACCGTGCCGGTCACGCCTGCCGCTTGCCCCGTCGCATCGCGAAATGCATGGAACAGCCGGCCGACGACTGTCAGGCCATGGCGTTGGCAGGCGTCCACGCAATAGATTTCCAGGCCCGGGGCATCGAGCAGTCGCGATGGGTCGCAGCGGCAGTCGTGCAGGTCGGCGATCAGGTGCAATCCGTTCATGACGTGATTCTATGGCGTTCCACGTGAAACGGCATGGCCAAAGAGGATGTCGAGCAGGCGACCGAGTCGATAGCCCGCCTCGACGATGCGTCGGTTGGCCGTGTCGCGGCTGCGCCGATGGAAGTCATCGTCGATGATGGGAAGCAGGCTGCCGGCTGTGCTCGGATAGGCCGTGACGAGCAGGCGGTGGCTTTCGTCGCGCCAGGTGGCGATGCTTGCCTGTGCCGGCGGGGGGTACTGGTCGAGCAGGTGGCGGGCCTTGTCGTCCAGCCGTTTGCCGCGCAGCCACGGAGGACCGGGTAGGTCGTCCCAGTAGAGATGCAGGCTGCTGAAGGGCAGCCGTTTGTTGTGGGGATTCTCGATCTCGACCAGATTGCCGCCTTCGTCGCCATGGCGGCCGACATGCAGGGGCTGGTGGATGTCGGCAACCAGATGCAGCAGCCAGGGCAGGGCGTAGGTCATCTGCTCGGGGGAACGGCCGGATTTCAATTGCCGGATCAACTGCTCGATCCGGGTGTCCAGTTCGCCTTGGCGGACCTTGCCGTCGGCATCGAGGTCGACGTAATGCCAGCGCTTGTGGCGGGCCGTGTCGGACAGGCCGGGCAGCGGCGGTGTCGGCGGATCGCGCTCCTCGTCATGGAAGCGCGGGTCGTTGCGGATGTCGTCCGGCCAGGTTGACGCTTCGGCAAACAGTGCGGCGGGGTCGGACGAGCGCGCCTTGTCGATCCAGCGGCCGTGGTCGGCATGGCGGGCGAGGGTGGTGCTGACGGCTTCACGGGCCGGCGGCGAGAGCTGTTGCCAGGCAATGGCCGCGACCAGTCGATGCCCGGCGGCATTCCAGGCCAGGGCGGGCTGGGTGAGGCAAAGGAAAAGCAGAACCGGAA
>WBUO01000424.1 GCA_008933675.1 Dechloromonas sp. | reverse complement strand
TAGGCCGTGCTTTCCGGGGCAAAGGCAGCGACGACGAGAAAGGTTAGCAGACTGGCGTCGGCGACGTCGGCAAAGGAGGAGAGATCGACGCTGCGGTTCTTGAACCAGGTGTCGCCGGCGTTGCCGTCGAAGGTGGCAACGCTGGTGAAATTGATGCCGTCGATGCTGTACTGCACGGTCTCGTAGCGCGAACTGGTGTTGCTGTGGCGCAGGTCGTAGGAGAAGACGATGTTCTCGTAACCGGCCGTACTCAGCGTGAACTGCACGCCGCGCGTCAGGTTGCCGCTGCCCTGGGCGGCGTAACCGGTGGTCTGCCAGCCGGAATTGTCGCTGGCCGCCGGGTCGGAAGAACCGCCGTTGGCGGTGCCGCTGGCGAAGCTGCCGGTGACGCCGAGCAGGCTGGCAGTGCCGTTGCCGACGGCGGTGAGGGTGCTGCCGGTGCCGGTGCTGGCATCCGCGACAACGGAGTTGAAATTCCACTGGACGATGGTGTCGGCGCTGGCGGCCTGGGCGCCGACGGCGAGCAGGACGGCGAGTACGGAGTGACGAAGCATGGGCATTCCCCTGTCGAGTATTGGTTGGCGGACCAGTCTTTGTTGGCGGACCAGGCGGGCTGGCCACGGTCACAGACTAGACAGGCCGGATGACAGGCTCGTGAGACGGCGACGCCCGATGCATGAGCCGTTCGGCCCACCCGCCTGTCATCGGCTGCAACATGGCTCGCCCTCGCGGTTGTGGGCCTCGGCGCAGAGGTGCCACAGACGGCGCAGTCCGGCCAGGCCGAGATCCTCGCTGCAGGCCGCTTCCAGCCGGTAGAGCAGGGTCAGCAGGGTACGCAGTTCGTGGCGCGGGTCCTGAGGCGCTTCCTCGCCGGCCGGCGATTCGGGGGCGTCGAGGAGCCGGCGCAAGGCGCGCCGGTCGCCGGGGTCCACGCCACAGCGCGTTGCCAGGTCGGCGATCAGCTGGCGCAGGCGGTCGAGTTCGTCGGGGGCGGTGGTCAGGTGGGCGGACATTGACGTTCTCCATGGCAAGGCATGGCGCGACAGCCTGGCCGGTGCGTATTGCAGGCTGATGAAGAAAGGATGGCACGATGCCCTGGGCATGGACTGATTCACGATCCTGTAACGCGGGCTTCCTAGCATGGGCGCCTTGCCTTCGACCGATCGCTCCCCGCCGATGCCCTTTTCCGTCCGTTTCCGTCCGCTGTTGCTGCTGCTTCCCGTCCTTCTCGGCGCCTGTTCGCATCCGGCCTTCCGCGACGGTTTGCGGGCCCTCAACGAAGGACGGACCAGCGAGGGCATCGCCAAGCTGGAAAAGGCCGTGCGCGACGAACCGCGCGATCCCGGGATGAAGTCGGAGCTGATCCGCCAGCGCGAAGCGGCCCTTGCCGCCGCCCTCGACGCCGCCGAGCGCCATCGCGCTGCCGGGCAGACGGCCGAGGCGGAAGCCGCCTTCCGCCGGGCGCTCGCGCTCGAGCCGGCGAATGCCCGGGCCCTGCAGGGACTCGAGCAGATCGTCGTCGATCGCCGTCACGCCGGCCTGCTGCAGCAGGCCGAACAGCTGCTGGGCAAGGGCGATCTGCTCGGTGCCGAGCGCCTGGTGCGCATCGTCCGTGCCCAGGACCCGCGCCATCCGGCGGCCCGCCGCCTGCAGCTGGCGGTCGATGCCCGCCGCGAGGCCGAGGAGAATCCGCCGGCCAGCCAGGCCATCCGTGCCGCGCTGGCCAAGCCCGTCGTTCTCGAGTTCCGCGATGCCTCGCTGAAGAGTGTCTTCGAAGTGCTCTCCCGTTCGTCGGGGCTCAATTTCGTCTTCGACAAGGACGTCAAGGGCGATACCAAGGTCACCCTGTTCGTCCGCAACAGCCCGCTCGAGGACATCCTGCAGCTGATCCTCAGCACCAACCAGCTGGCCCGCCGCCAGCTCAACGACAACAGCTTCCTGATCTACCCGGCGAACGCTGCCAAGGCCAAGGAATACCAGGAGCTGGTGGTGCGCAGCTTCTATCTGACCAATACCGACGTCAAACAGGCGCAGAACCTGGTCAAGACGGTTGCCAAGAGCAAGGACGTCTTTGCCGACGAAAAGCTCAACCTGCTGATCGTCAAGGACACGCCAGAGGCCATCCGCCTGGTCGAGCGCCTGATCGATTCGCTCGATCTCGCCGAGCCAGAGGTCATGCTCGAAGTCGAGGTGCTGGAGATCACGCGCAGCCGCCTCAACGAGTTCGGCGTCGACTGGCCGGACTCGGTCGGGCTCGGCCGGCTGACCACCGACACGACGACGGCGACCACCTCCTCGGGAACCACCGTCGCCACGACCACGACCTTCGGCGGCACGCTGACTGCCGGCTTCGTCAATGCGGAAAAGCTGCGCGACCTGACCACCTTCATCGCCAATCCGGCCTTCCAGCTCAACATCAAGGGGCAGAACGCCGACACCAACGTCCTGGCCAATCCGCGCATCCGCGTCAAGAACCGCGACAAGGCGAAGATCCACATCGGCGACAAGCTGCCGGTATTCACCACGACCTCAACGGCCAACGTCGGCGTGTCGGCCAACGTCACCTATCTCGACGTCGGTCTCAAGCTCGAGGTCGAACCGAACGTGACGCTCGACGACGAGGTGTCGATCAAGGTCGGCCTGGAAGTCAGCAGCATCGCGCGCGAGATCAGCGGGCCGTCGAGTTCGCTTGCCTACCAGGTCGGCACGCGCAGCGCCAGCACCTCGCTGCGCCTGCGCAACGGCGAAACCCAGGTGCTCGCCGGGCTGATCAGCGACGAGGAACGCAAGAGCACCAGCCATGTGCCCGGCCTCGGCGAGATTCCGGTGATCGGCCGCGCCTTCGGCAGCCACCGCGATACCGCGGTGAAGACCGAGATCGTGCTGCTCATCACGCCGCGCATCGTGCGCAACATCCATCGGCCGGAAATGACCCGGCCGATGGATGTTGCGCACGATGCGCGGCGTGATG
>WBUO01000055.1 GCA_008933675.1 Dechloromonas sp. | reverse complement strand
GCCTACCAGTCCGGCACCATCCCGGCCAACACCTACAACGGCCAGACCACCGACGTGAACACGGTGCTCGTGCCCAACTACCTGATCACCCACGAAGGCGTGCCGGCCGACACCGTCTACAAGATGACCAAGTCGATGGCCGAGAACCTGGATGCCATGGCCACCGCCCACGCTGCCGCCAAGGCGATCAAGAAGGAAAAGCTGGCCACCGGCTCGCCGGTGCCGCTGCACCCGGGCGCCGAGAAGTACTACCGCGAAGCCGGCCTGCTCAAGTAAGCGATCATGACCACTCCTGACGTCTCCATCGATCAGGAGACGTTCTCCGAGCACGGCGCCCAGCGCCGTCTCGGGGGCGTCGCACTGCTCGTCCTGACCGGCATCGCGCTGGCCTTCTCCATCTACCAGCTGGCAATGGCGGCCTTCCACCCGCTCTCCAGCCTGGTCATGCGGGCGCTGCACGTCGGCTTCCTGCTGGCGCTGACCTTCATCATCTTCCCCATCGCCCGCGGCGGCCGTCTCGACCGTGTGGCGCCGATCGACTGGCTGCTCGCCGGACTGGGTTTCGCCCTCGCCTGCTACCAGTGGATTTTCGAAGTCGACCTGATTCAGCGCGCCGGCGACCCGAGCACGCTCGACCTGGTCGTCGGCACGGCGATGATCGCCCTCGTCTTCGAGGCCGCCCGCCGCATCCTCGGCCTGGCGCTGCCGACCATCTGCGCGCTATTCCTCTGTTACGGCCTGTTCGGCCAGCATCTACCGGGCGACCTCGCCCACCGCGGTTACGATTTCGCCCAGATCGTCGACCAGCTCGGCTTCGGCACCGAAGGCATCTTCGGCATCCCGACCATGGTCTCGGCCAGCTACATCTTCCTCTTCGTGCTCTTCGGCGCCTTCCTCGAACACGCCGGCATGATCAACCTGTTCAACTCGGTGGCGCTCGGCTTCGTCGGCCACGCCAAGGGCGGCGCTGCCAAGGTGGCGGTCGTTTCGTCCGGGCTGATGGGCTCGATCTCCGGCTCCGGCGTCGCCAACGTGCTGACCACCGGCCAGTTCACCATCCCGCTGATGAAGCGCTTCGGCTACTCGGGCGTCTTCGCCGGCGCCGTCGAGGCGACCGCCTCGATGGGCGGCCAGATCATGCCGCCGGTGATGGGCGCCGTCGCCTTCATCATGGCCGAGAACCTCAACGTGCCCTACGTCGAGATCGTCAAGGCGGCGCTGGTGCCGGCCATCCTCTACTACCTGACGGTGTTCTGGATGGTGCATCTGGAAGCCGGGCGCAAGAACCTCGAAGGCATGCCCAAGGCCGATTGCCCGAACCCGTGGAAGGCCATGCGCGAGCAGTGGTACCTGATCCTGCCGCTGGTCGGCCTGGTCGGCATGCTGTTCAACGGCTTCACGCCGATGTATTCGGGCATGGTCGGGCTGGCCCTGTGCGCCATCCTGATCCTCGGCGCCGCCGTTGCCGCGCGCATTTCCGGCACCGCCTTCCGCTTCGTCTTCTGGATCGCCGTCGGCCTCGGCGCCTCGCTGCTCGTCAAGTGGGGCGTCTATCCGGTGCTCGTCGTCATCGGCCTGCTGGTCGTCGGCTGCCTGTTCGTCCATGGCGGCCGCGAGACGCTGCGCGTGATGCGCGCCAGCCTCGTCGACGGCGCCCGCCAGGCGCTGCCGGTCGGCGTCGCCTGCGCCATCGTCGGCATCATCATCGGCATCCTGACGCTGACCGGCGCCGCGACCAACTTCGCCGGCTTCATCCTCAAGGTCGGCGCCGACAACCTGTTCCTCTCGCTGCTGCTCACCATGCTGATCTGCCTGGTGCTCGGCATGGGCATCCCGACCATTCCCAACTACATCATCACCAGCTCGATCGCCGCCCCGGCCCTGCTCGAACTCGGCGTGCCGCTGATCGTCAGCCACATGTTCGTCTTCTACTTCGGCATCATGGCCGACCTGACGCCGCCGGTGGCGCTCGCCGCCTTCGCCGCCAGCTCGGTGGCCAAGGAACCGGCGATGAAGATCGGCATCAAGGCGGTGCAGATCGCGATTGCCGGCTTCGTCGTGCCGTTCATGGCGGTGTACGACAACGCGCTGATGCTGCAGGGCGATCCCTCGGTGCTGGCAGTGGCCTACATCGTCGGCAAGGCGGTGCTCGCCATCGGCCTGTGGGGCGCCGCCACCATCGGCTACCTGCGCACCCCGCTGCAGGCCTGGGAGCGCATCTGGGCCGCCCTCGCCGCCTTCCTGCTGGTCGCCGCCCTGCCACTCACCGACGAGCTGGGCTTTGCCGCCTGCTCGCTGTTCATCGGCTGGCACCTGCTGCGCAGCCGCTCGCCGAAACTGGCGTGAGCGCCCTCTGCCTCGCCGCCGGCCTGCTGCTGGCGCCGCTCGGCGAGGCGGTCACGCTGCGCTGGACACATTCCGTCCAGCGCATCCTCTGGGAAGAAGACTACCGGCTGGAGGACGGCGCACTGCGCCTGACCGCGGCCCGCGTCCAGGGCACCGGCGCCGGCATGGAACCGCCGCCGGACGCCGTGCTGCACGACGGGGCCTGGCACTACACGCCGCGACTGCCGCTGCTGCCGGAAGTGCAGCTTCAGCACTCGCCGCACGTCCAGCCCTACATCGTCTGCGTTACCGGACAATGCCGGCCGGTAACCGCCTGGCTGCCCGGCCTGCCTGCCGAGGCCGTACTGACGCTGCGCCCCTGCCCGGCGGCCGACAAAACTCGGTAGCATGCCGCCATGAGCACTTCCCGTCCCCCGTCGAGCCGCCCGTGGCTGCAGCCCATCGTCGCCGCCGGCCTGTGCCTGCTGATCGGCCTGCTCGCCTACCAGTGGCTGTTCCGCCACAACCTCGACCATGAACGGCGGCTGGCGGCGCAGCGTCTCGATGCCTTCGCCCTGTCGCTGGAAGCCACGCTCTACCGCCACGAGGCCCTGCCCGGCCTGCTCGCCCTCGAACCCTCGCTCGCTGCCCTGCTGCGCGAGCCGCACAACCCGGTCCGCATCGCCGCCGCCAATGCCTACCTGGAAGCCGCCCAGCAGGGTGCCGCCGTCGCCGCCACCTACCTGATCGACGCCAACGGCCTGACGCTGGCCGCCAGCAACTGGCGCCAGCCGCGCAGCTTCATCGGCCACAACTACGCCTTCCGCCCCTATTTCCGCGACGCCGTCGACCAGGGCCTCGGCCGCTTCTACGGCGTCGGCGTCACCACCGGCGAACCCGGTTACTTCATCGCCGCGCCGCTGCGCGAACAGGGCCGGGTGGTCGGCGTCGTTGCCATCAAGGTCGGGCTGGAAACCCTGGAACAGGCCATGGCAGGCACCGGCGACACCCTGCTGCTGAGCGACGGCGACGGCATCGTCTTCCTCGCCTCCGACCGCCGCCTGCGCTACCGCCACCTGGCGCCGCTCGCCGACAGCGCCCGCCAGCGCCTGGAGAGCACCCGCCAGTACGGCAACCAGATCATCCAGCCGCTGGCCGACCAGCCGCTGTCGCTGACGGCGCAGGAACCGGTGCGCCTGGCCCTGCCCGACGAAGCCCGGCGCGAACATCTGGTCGTCTCGCGGCCGGTCGGCAACCTCGGCTGGCAGGTGGTGCAGCTCGGCCGGCCGGACGAGGCGCGCGGCAGCGCCTTCACCGGCGCCAGCGCCCTGGTCTTCGCCGCCGCCTTCGCCCTCGGCCTGGCCGCCCACTTCCAGCACCGCGCCCGCCGCCGCGAGGAACTGCGGCGCATCCACGGCGAACTGGAAAGCCGCATCGCCGAACGCACCGCCGACCTCACGGAGAAGATCGCCGCCCTGCAGCGCACCGAAGCCATCCTCCACGAAACCCGCGACAACGCCGTGCAGGCCGGCAAGCTGGCTGTCCTCGGCCAGCTGTCGGCCGGCATCAGCCACGAACTGAACCAGCCGCTGGCCGCCCTGCAGACCTTTGCCGACAACGCCGCCGCCCTGCTCGCCCGCGGCCGCCACGCCGAAGTCGCCGAGAACCTGCAGATGATCAGCGAACTGGTCGGCCGCACCGGCCGCATCGTCCGCCAGCTGAAGAGCTTTGCCCGGCGCGAGGCGGACACGCCGCAAGCGGTCAACGTCGCCGCCACCATCGAGCACGCGCTACTGATCGTCGAACCGCGCCGCCGCGAGATCGCCGCGCAGATCGCCGTCGCCCCCTTCGCGCCCGAACTGAGCGTGACCGCCGAAGCCGGGCGGCTGGAACAGGTGCTGGTCAACCTGCTGCTCAATGCCCTCGACGCCATGCACGACCGGCCCGAGGCACGCGTCGACGTGCAGGTGCGCGACGCGACCGGGCAAGTCGTCATCGAAGTCCGCGACCACGGCCCCGGCATCCCGGATGAAGTCCGCGGCCACCTGTTCGAACCCTTCTACACCACCAAACCCGCCGGCGCCGGCCTCGGCCTGGGCCTTGCCATCTCTCTGACCATCGTTGAAAGCTACGGCGGCACGCTGGCGGCGCGCAATGCGCCGGACGGCGGCGCTGTTTTCGTGCTGACGCTGCCGGCCGGCTGACAGCCTTCGACGCCCGACACGCCCCCTGCACCCACCCGTCGCTTTCAAGCAGGGGCCCCAGTGCGAACAACGTGCAGCACTCGGCGCCAGCGTGGCGTTACATATTCCGAGACCATTCAATAGAATGCCCATTCGTCATGAATGATGATTTGGGCATGGGAAGCCATTGGGGGAAACGAAATGGGAAAGAGCGCTTGGGAAAGGGAAATGTCTCTGACCCCTTTGGCGTTCGCCAGCGTTATGGGTTGCATCGGGGGTTGGCTGGGTATGAAAGCCTGTTGGGGTTGGAGCCGTTCTGCACTGCGAATGGAAGTGACAAACATGGCGCGTCCGGCCAACCGAACAGGGTGATGTCGAATCACGAAGAAGCCATGCCAATGGATGAGAAGTTTTGCAGATCAAGGAGAAATGAGATGAGTGCCAACCCGATTTCCCAAGGAGCCGGCGATGGGCTTTGAATTCTTCGGCAAGCTGTTGTCCGCCATGCTCAATGGCATGGTCATTCTCTACTGGGCAGCGCTAGCGTTACTCCTGATCGGCATTGCGCGGAGCAAATTGGAGCGCTCGGCCAAGGTAATCGTCAGCGTACTCTTGGCCGGGATCATGATCGGTTGGCCGGTGAGGAACGAAATCCTGCTCCAACAGCGGCAACAGGCCGGACGTGAGCGTTTGGCCAAGGCGGAAGCGATTTTCGAGGAACGCTGCAAGACGGCGGGCGAGAAGATCTACAAGACGGCGGAAGGGGTGGAAGGCATTTATCTGGTGAAGGTGCGCAAGCGTGACCCCTATTTCACAACCAACCAGAATGCCGAAGACCCGTACGGGAGTTTGGGTGATGACTCAGGAGACGGATTCATTCTTTCGTTTCTTCATGGGCGGGATGCGAAGGGAAACCGGAGTCGTTGGGAGAACGACCAGCCGGGTTACCGCTATATCGAAACGATCGATCCGGGCGATGGCAAGCGTTATCGCTATACCGGTGAAATGCGTCCGCTGAGGGCAGGGGCTGCACCCCAAATGACCTTTCGCAAGGAGCCAGCCCTCGGACCAATGCCGCGTTACGCGGTCGATTTCGAGGACCTGACGACGCCGGATGAGCGCCTGCAATGGATTGGCGGCGGGGCGCTTCGGGTCATCGACCTCGAGACTAACGAGGTGATGGCGGAGCGCATCGGCTACATGGTGGACAAGGGCTTGGGTGCAACCGCTGGAGGACGGCAGCCGTGGGCTCACGCTAGGCGTTGGTCCTGCCCTCAAACACAACTCCCGGTCAGTTCCCGCGAATTTGTCGAAAAAGTTTTGAAGATCAAGGAGAAATGAGATGAGCACCAACCAGATTGCCAGCTATCTGACCTATGCCAATCTGCAAATGGCAGCCGAGGCGTTGTATGGCTATGAGCTAACGAGTAGTAATCCCGTGGCGCTAACGAAGCCAGTACTTGATGCAGCCGTATTGATAAAGGGAAACGATCACGCCAGCAAATTTCCCGAAGCACTTGCCGACCGATTCGTCAATGAGTGGGAAATTCTTGCCCACCAGCCCAATACCAGCAGTGGCTTCAGCGGCACCTTGTTCAGATACAAGGGGGAGAATGACCCAACCCGTGGCCTGACCTTCGGCGATCTCGTCCTCTCCTTCCGCTCCACCGAATTCATCGACGACGCCTTGCGCGACTCGGTGGGCACCAACGAATCCATCGGCACGACCGGCGGCTGGGCCTTCGGTCAGATTGCCGATATGGAAGCGTGGTACGCCGAACTCAGCAAACCCGGCGGCCCGCTGGCCAGCCGGAGTTTCATCCAAAGGGGTCAGAGACATTTAGTTTTCAGCCCCTTTGACCATGCATCGCCAGCCAGGCTGAAAGTCAAAGGGGCACAGAAAATAAGTTAAAGGGGTCAGAGACATTTAGCTTTCTGAGCCAAAAAAACCAAAGGGGTCAGAGACTGAGGTTTCCCCTCATTTTTAACTTTCACAGCAAGCCATCCTTGCTTGATTTTGCAGACGTTCAAGAGCTTGGTGAAGTATGGATGGGGATAGCCACAATGACCAAAGGGGTCAGAGACATTTAGTTTTCTGAACCAATAACCATGCCCCGCCGTCCTCGCGTTCTCCTGTCCCGTTACCCACTGCATATCGTTCAGCGCGGCATCAATCGTGGGCCGCCCTTTTCACCGACTAGGATTACCACTGCTACCTCCATTGGCTGGAAGAGCGATGGCGGAGCAACCGGATCATGGATTTTGACGATGATGGAAATGGAAAAGCAGCAAAAGGCAGCAAAAGGGGTCAGAGACATTTAGTTTTCTGAACCAATAACCATGCCCCACCGTCCTCGCGTTCTCCTGTCCGGTTACCCGCTGCACATCGTTCAGCACAGCATCAATCGCGAGCCGTGCTTTTTCACCGATCAGGATTACCACTGCTACCTCCAATGGCTGGCAGAGCGATGGCGGAGCAACCAGATCATGGATTTTGACGATGATGGAAATGGAAAAGACGATTCGGAGAAAACGGGAAATGTCTCTGACCCCTTTGGTCTCCCTGGGGCCTGATAAATTCGCCCTTGACACCGGGCCGGCTAATGGGTGACCCCTTTGGTTCTCTGCGGGTACTCCCTGAAGCGTGAGACGCCGAGCGATCCAAGGCATCTGAAGGAGGTCGAAAAGGCAATCAACCTACTGGATACCTTCTACTTTGATGTCTCACCAATCAGGGGCCAGTTTGAGGGCCTGATGGCCGATGAAGCACCTTGCTTTGTGGTCAATCAGCACTGAGCCCCGCCAAAGGTGGCATGGTGTAAATGCCAGCATTTACGCCACGACGCCGGTACCCGCGTCGAGGATGTCGAGGAAGGCCTCGTAGGCGAAAACCCGACCGCGCTGCTTGCCAGTCACTTCGCAAACGATGCCGAGCCCTTCAAGGGCCTCGAACGCCTTGTTGACCGTCGGCGCGCTCAGTCCCGTTTTCCGTTGCGCTTGGGCCGCGTTCAGGAACGGATGGGTCTGCATCAGCTCGTGGATGCGGAGCATGGAATTCGTCTGGTCGCCGGTGGCGGCAATCCGTTCGCGGTCGCTCCGGAAGAGCGCGACGATGTCCATGGCGCTCTCGAAGGCATTGTTCGCGGTTTCGGCGACGCCGTCGAGAAAGAACTCCATCCAGGTCTCCCAATCGCCTTTCAGGCGGACCTCCTGCAGGAGGCGGTAGTAGTCCTCCCGCCGGCTCTTCAGGTAGAGGCTGAGGTAAAGCAACGGCTCGCGCAGGACGCCCTTGTCCACCAGGAAGAGCGCGATGAGCAGCCGCCCGAGCCGACCGTTGCCATCCAGGAAGGGGTGGATCGTTTCAAACTGGACGTGGAGCAAGGCGGCCTTGATGAGCGGCGGCATGGGGCGCGAGTCGTCCTGGAGGAAACGCTCCAGGTCGTTCAGGCAGACATTCATTTCGTTCACTGGCGGCGGGACGAACTGAGCGTTACCCGGCCTGGTTCCGCCGAGCCAGTTCTGCGATCGGCGGAATTCACCGGGTTCCTTGTTTTCGCCGCGCCCCTTCTGGAGCAGGCGCGCGTGCATCTCGCGCAGTAACCGCAGGCAGAGCGGCAGGCCTTGGGGATCGCGGAGTCGCTCGAGGCCGTACATCATCGCGTCCACGTAGTTAGATACTTCCGTGATGTCGTCGAGCGGTTTCCCGGCCAGCGCCTCATTCTCGTAGCGGAGCAGCTCGTCGAGGGTGGACTGCGTCCCTTCGATCTGGGAGGACAGGACAGCCTCCTTGCGGACGTACATGTAGAGAAAGAGAGCTTTGTCCGGGAGCAGCATGGCCACGCCATCCAAACGACCGACGGCCCGGTCGGCCTCACTCAGGCGGCGCAGCAGCTCGTCTGAGAGGAGCAGAGGCGGCGAAGGGGGAAGCGGCGGCGGCACGTAGGCATTCACAGATTCGTCGAAGGCGACTGTGGTGACGTAGCGCCCGATCCGCGAGGCGTTCGGGTCTTGGGATGGGTCGATCTGGGTGGTGGGCATGGACGCTTAGTTAAGGCCGCTTAATTAACAGTGAGCATTAATAAAATTTTCACTGTTTTATTTTACTTAAGCAAAATTCACGCGGTGGAACTTGTCGGGGTCACCCGGCGCACCCCGTCAAAGCAGCCCGTACTTCTTCAGCTTGTCATGCAGCGTCGTCCGCGCCACCTTGAGGACGTCGGCCGTACGCTGGATGTTGCCGCCCTGGCGGGTGAATTCGTCGGCGATCAGCTGCCGCTCGTAGCCTTCCACCGCTTCGGTCAGTGACGGCATGACGCCCTGCCCGACACTCGGCGTGGCGCCGCCGATGCCCAGGGCGTGGCAATCGGCAGCGTTCTTCAGTTCGCGGATGTTGCCCGGCCATTCCTGGGCCATCAGGCGGTGCATGGTTTCCGGCGTGACCGGCGGCGGCGGACGGTTGAAGCGCTTGGCCGCCTGCAACAGGAAGGCGTCGTAGAGCGCCGGGATGTCCTCGCGGCGCTCGCGCAGCGGCGGCAGTTCGATGCGCACGACGTTGAGCCGGTAGTAGAGGTCGGCGCGGAAGCGGCCCTGCTCCGACCAGGCCTTGAGGTCTTCCTTGCTGGCGGCGATGACCCGGCAGTTGACCGGAATCTGCTGGTTCGAGCCGAGACGTTCGATGACGCGCTCCTGCAGCACGCGCAGCAGCTTGATCTGCATGTTCATCGGCATGCTTTCGACTTCGTCGAGAAACAGCGTGCCGCCGCTGGCGTATTCGATCTTGCCGATGCGCCGTTTCTGGGCGCCGGTGAAGGCGCCCGGCTCGTGGCCGAAGAGTTCGCTGTCGAGCAGGTTGTCGGCCATGCCGCCGCAGTTGAGCGCCACATAGTTTTCGCGGCCGGCCTGCGAGATGTCGTGCAGGCAGCGCGCCACCATTTCCTTGCCGGTGCCGGTTTCGCCAAAGATCAGCACGTCGACCGAAGCGTCGGCAACATCGAGGATCAGCCGGCGCACCTTCTGCATCAGCGGCGAGCGGCCGATCAGCCGGGCTTCCAGGTCGTCGCGCTGGTCGAGCCGGCGGCGCAGCGATTCGACTTCCAGCACCAGGGCGCGCTTTTCCAGCGCCCGGCGCACCACCTCGACCAGGTCGTCGGTGGAAAACGGTTTCTGCATGAAGTCGTAGGCGCCGTTGCGCATCGCCTCGACGGCCAGCGTCACGTCGCCATGACCGGTGATCATGATCACCGGCAGATCAGGGTCACGGGCATGAACCCGGCGCAGCAGTTCCATGCCGCTGAAACCGGGCAGGCGCATGTCGGTGACGACGATGCCGGGGAAATCCGGGGTCAGCGCCTTTTCCGCCTCTTCGGCCGAGGCGGCGGTGCGCACCGCGATGCCGGCCAGTTGCATGGCCTGTTCGCAACCGAGGCGGACGTTCGGATCGTCTTCGACGAGCAGGACTTGCAGCGGCGTCTTCATGGTGACGTTTCCCGGGATTCTGGCGGCAGGGGCGGCAGCAGCACGACGAAACGGGCGCCGCCGCCGGGCGCCGGCCCGGCCATCAGGTCGCCGCCGAAGTCGCGCAGTATATCGCGCGAGATGGTCAGCCCCAGGCCCAGCCCCTCGCCCGGTTGCTTGGTGGTGAAGAAGGGTTCGAACAGATGGGCCAGTGCCTCTTCCGAGAAGCCGCAGCCGGCGTCGACGACAGCCAGCGCCACCATGCCCGAGCTCGCCCGCTCGCTGGTAAAGCTCAACCGGCGCAGCGGCTCGTCGTGCATGGCATCGAGGGCATTGCCGATCAGGTTGACCAGCACCTGCTGCAGGCGGTTGCGGTCGCACCAGGCAGTCGCGGCATCCGGGGCGATCTGCCGGTCGACGATGACCGACTCCTTCTTCAGGCGCGATTCGAAGAGGAAGAGCGCGCTGTCCACGGCCTGCGCGACATCGACCGCGGTGGACACGGCCGGCGACTTGCGGGCGAAGGTTTTCAGCGGCCCGATAATGTTGCCCATCTGCTCGGTCAGTTGCTCGACGATGACGAGGTTCTTCTCGGCCGTGGCCAGGTCGGCACGGCGCATGAATTCCGCGGCGTTGGCCGCCAGGGTGCGGATGGCGCCGAGCGGCTGGCTCAGTTCATGGGTGATGCCGGTGGCCATCTGGCCGAGCACGGCCAGCTTGGCGGCCTGCACCAGTTCGGCCTGGGCGGCGCGCAGGGTCTGCTCGGCGCGCTGCCGTTCCTGGACTTCGCGCTGCAGGCCGGTCACCGCCTCGGAGAGGTCGGCCGTGCGTTCCTCGACCTTGCGTTCGAGCTCCTGGTTGGCGCGCTCGAGCATCGCCCTCGCCTCCTCCCGGCCGCGTGCCAGGCGCCGCCGCTGGCGGGTGTAGAGGATGCCGAGCAGCAGGCAGCCGAGGGCGGCGCTGCTGAGCGCCGCATGGGTGCCTGCCTGGACGCCCACCGGCCGCAGATCGGAGAAGACGACGATGCGCCAGGCGGTGCCCGGCAGGTGGCGGGCCATCGCCAGATAGGGGCGTGCCCCCTGCGACGGGGCGATGTCGTCGCGCAGGTGTTTGGGCAGGCGGACGACTCGCCCCTCGTCGGCGCCGTCGAGATCGATGTCGAGGCTGATGGCCCCCAGTGCCTGGCCGGCAAACTGCTGGCTGCCCAGCAGCTTGAGCGCCGCGGCCGGTTGCGGGCGCAGCGTTGCGTAGCGCCAGTCCGGCGGCGAGGCCAGCAGCACCACGTTGTTGCGGTCGACGATCAAGGCCGGTGCCTCCTGCGCCAGCCAGCGCCGCTCGACTTCGCGGATGCCGGACTTGACGACGGCGACGCCGATGATCGCCCAGTCGCGCGCTTCGTCGCGTATCGGCAGGGCGAAGTAGTAGCCCGGCTCGTGGCGCACGTGGTCAACCGCGTAATGGCGGGCCGGCATGCCGCGCACCGCGTCGCGGAAGAAGGGCATGTAGGAGAGATCGGAACCGAGCAGGTTCTCGGAGAAGATCCAGTCGCTGGAAGCCACCACCCGACCGTTCATGTCGAGGACGAAGATGACCGGTCCGCCCAGGTGGTCGTTGAGCTTCTGCAGGAAGCGGTTGGCCTCGGCCTGGCGGATGTCCTGTTCTTCGCTCGGTGCCCGCAGCAGGGCGACGACATCCGGGTTGAGTTCGACGGCACTGGGAATCGAGGCATGCCGGGTCACCTCGCTGTCGATGGCCGCTCCCAGGATATCCAGCTGGTGCGACGCCTTTTCGCGCATGTCCTTGATGCCGTAGTGCTCGGAGACGCGATAGGAAAGCAGGCCGAGCAGCAGGAAGGCGACCAGCAGCCCGCCCAGACCGAGGATGCGATGCGGCCGGGGAATGGGCGTGGGCGGTTGGGCGACGGGTTCCGGCATGACGGGCGAACTCAGGGGAAGCTCATTGTACGGCCGAAAGCCCGCCCGCCGGGGCGGGCGGCGGGACGGGCGACGGCGGGCCAGGCTGCCGGCATTGCCGCTCAGCCGGGACGGCGCGGTGCGGTAAGCACCTCGGGCGCCAGCACGACAGCCAGCTGCGCCTTGTCCATCAAGCCCATCTCCTCGACCAGTTCGGCGACGCCGCGGCCGCTGCGCAGCGCCTCCTGGGCAACGCGCGTGGCGTTTTCGTAGCCGATGTGCGGATTCAGCGCCGTTGCCAGGCCGGCCGAGGTGCGCACGCGCTCGGCGAGCAGTTCGCGGTTGGCGGTGATGCCGCGCACGCAGTGGGCGGTCAGCGTGCGGCAGCCGGCCGCCAGGTGTTCGATGCTCTTGAACAGGCTGTGGGCGATGATCGGCTCGAAGGCATTCAACTGCAGCTGGCCGCCTTCCGCCGCCATGGTGATGGTGACGTCGTTGCCGATGACTTCGAAGGCGATCTGGTTGACCACTTCCGGGATCACCGGATTGACCTTGCCCGGCATGATCGAGGAGCCGGCGGCGCGCGGCGGCAGGTTGATCTCGTTCAAACCGGCCTGCGGGCCGGAGGACAGCAGGCGCAGGTCGTTGCAGGTCTTCGACAGCTTGGCGGCGACGCGCTTCAACACGCCGGAGAGCTGGACGAAGGCGCCGCAGTCCTGGGTCGCCTCGATCAGGTTGGGCGCCGCTTCCAGGCGCAGGTCGGCCAGGCGCGACAGGTGGTCGATGGCCAGCTTGGAGTAGCGCATGTCGGTGTTGATGCCGGTGCCGATGGCGGTAGCGCCGAGATTGATCTCGCGGATCAGGGCGATCGCCTCGCCGAGGCGCAGTTCGTCCTCGTGCAGCATCACGGCGTAGGTCGAGAACTCCTGGCCGAGGGTCATCGGCACGGCGTCCTGCAGCTGGGTGCGGCCGATCTTCAGCACGTCCTTGAATTCCTCGGCCTTGGCGGCGAAGGCCTCGCGCAGCCCGGCCATCGCCGAGAGCAGGCCGCGGATGGCGAAACAGGCGGCAACGCGCAGTGCCGTCGGATAGACGTCGTTGGTGCTCTGCGACATGTTGACGTGATTGAGCGGGTGCAGATGGGCGTAGTCACCGCGCTTGTGGCCGAGGATTTCCAGCGCCCGGTTGGCGATCACCTCGTTGGCGTTCATGTTGGTCGAGGTACCGGCGCCGCCCTGGACGACGTCGACGACGAACTGGTCGTGCAGCTTGCCGCCGGCGATTTCCTGGCAGGCGGCGACGATGGCGTCGGCCCGGGTGCGGTCGAGCTGGCCGAGTTCGCAGTTGGCCAGCGCCGCCGCCTGCTTGGTCAGGGCCAGGGCGCGCACCAGCTCGCTGTAGCTGCCGATGGTCTTGCCGGTGATCGGGTAGTTCTCGATGGCGCGCAGGGTATGCACGCCCCAGTAGGCGGTGGATGGGACTTCGGCGTCGCCGAGCAGGTCGTGTTCGAGTCGTGTGGTCATGCTGTCTCCGTTTATGGTTATGGATGATGCGTTGTGCAAGCAGCCGGCCCGTCAGGTGCCGGCAACGAAACTGCGGATGCCCGAGCCGACGAACTGGACGCCGATGCAGACGAGCAGGAAGCCGTTCAGCCGGGCGACGACGTTGATGCCTTCGCTGCCCAGGCGGCGCGACACCCAGCGCGCCGAGCGCAGCACCAGCCAGATCAGCAGACAGGTGACGGCAATGCTGGCCACCGTCGCCGAGTAGGCCAGCAGGCGGCTGATGCCGCCTTCCAGCTCGGCGATCTCCGAGGAAATGCCGATCACCGTGGCCAGCGCCCCGGGCCCGGCGATGCCCGGCATGGCCAGCGGGAAGAAGGCGAAGCTGCCGCCGCCGCCGGCCAGCGTCGCGTCGCTGGTACCGAACAGCATGCGGTAGCCGATGATGGCGACGGTCAGGCCGCCGGCAATGCGCAGGGCACCGAAGGAGATGCCGAAGGCCTCGAGGACGAAAACCCCGGCGAACAACCCGCCGGCCAGCAGCAGGAAGCCATAGAAGCAGGCCCGGCGGGCTTCCAGGGAAGCGGCGGGAACTGTCCGGTCGGCCGCCAGCGTCAGGAACAGCGGGATTTTCGACAGCGGATTGGTGATCGTCGCCAGACTCACCAGGCCGCCGAGGAAAAAGCTGACCAGCAGCCGGGTCAGATTGTCGTCCATGGGCAGTCGGCGCTCAGTGGTGCAGGATCTTGGCCAGGAACTGCTGCGCCCGCTCCGAGCGCGGATTGGCGAAGAAGGCTTCCTTGCTGTCGTCCTCGACGATGGCGCCCTGGTCCATGAAGATCACCCGGTCGGCGACGCGCCTGGCGAAGCCCATTTCGTGCGTCACGCACATCATGGTCATGCCTTCCTGGGCCAGTTCGGTCATCACGTCGAGCACTTCGTTGACCATTTCCGGATCGAGCGCCGACGTCGGCTCGTCGAACAGCATGCAGATCGGGTCCATGGCCAGCGCCCGGGCGATCGCCACGCGCTGCTGCTGGCCGCCGGACAACTGGCCGGGGAACTTGTGGGCATGGGCCTTCAAGCCGACGCGGTCGAGCAGCTTCAGGCCCTTGTCGATGGCCTCGTCCTGCTTGCGGCCGAGCACCTTGACCTGGGCGATGGCCAGGTTCTGGGTGATGCTCATGTGCGGGAACAGCTCGAAGTTCTGGAAGACCATGCCGACGTGGGAACGCAGCTTGGACAGGTTGGTCTTCGGGTCGCCGACGGAAATGCCGTTGACGATGATCTCGCCGGACTGGAAGGGCTCCAGGCCATTGACGCACTTGATCAGCGTCGACTTGCCGGAACCGGAGGGGCCGCAGACGACGATCACTTCACCCTTGCTGACCGTGGTGCTGCAGTCCTTGAGCACGTTGAAGTCGCCGTAATGCTTGCTGACGTTGGCAATCTTGATCATGGGAATTCTCCTGACAGGCGGCGCTCAGGCCGGGTGGTATTTTTTCTGGAGGCGCTTCACCAGCTGGGAGGCGGCGAAGCAGATGACGAAATAGACGGCGCCGGCAAAGAGCAGCATCTCGACCAGGCGGCCATCGCGGTCGCCGACCTTGTAGGCGGCGCCGAAGAAGTCGGCCAGCGCCGAGACGTAGACCAGCGAGGTGTCCTGGAACAGGATGATCCCCTGGGTCAGCAGCAGCGGCACCATGTTGCGGAAGGCCTGCGGCAGCACCACCAGGCGCATGGCCTGGCCGTAGGTCATGCCCAGCGCGTAGGAAGCGGCGATCTGCCCCTTCGGCACGCTCTGGATGCCGGCGCGGATGATTTCCGAGTAATAGGCGGCCTCGAACAGGGCAAAGCCGGCCATGGCCGAAGACAGGCGCAGGTCGGTGCCCTTCGGGATGTTGAACAGCTGGCCGACGAATTCCGGCACGATCAGGAAGAACCAGAGCAGCACCATGACCAGCGGCACGGCGCGGAACAGGTTGACATAGCCGGCGGCAAACCAGGACAGCGGCTTGATCGACGACAGCCGCATCATGGCCAGCAGCGTGCCCCAGACGATGCCGATGAGCACGGCCTGCGCGGTGATGACCAGGGAAATCTTCATGCCGTCCCAGAGGAAGGGCAAGGCGCCGGGAATGGAAGACCAGTCGAATTCGTACATGTTATTTGCCTCCGATATAGCCGGGCACGGCGATGCGCTTTTCAAACTTGTGCATCAGGGTCATCACGGTGACGTTGATCAGGATGTAGGCGAGCGTCACGGCGATGAAGGACTCGTAGGGTTGCGCCGTGTAATCGACCAGCTGGCGGCCCTGGGCGGCCAGTTCGAGGAGACCGATGGTGGAGCAGACGGCGGAGTTCTTGAAGATGTTGAGGAACTCGGAAGTCAGCGGCGGCACGACCAGGCGGAAGGCCATCGGCAGCATCACGAACCGGTAGGTCTGCGGCAGCGTGAAGCCGAGCGCCAGGCCGGCGTTCTTCTGGCCGCGCGGCAGCGAATTGATGCCGGAGCGGACCTGCTCGGCGACGCGGGCGCTGGTGAACAGGCCGAGGCAGACCATCGAGGCGAGGAATTGCTGCAGCACCGGGTTCGACTGCTTGTAGACGTCGCCGATGCTGGCCGGCAGCAGTTCGGGCAGCACGAAGTACCAGATGAACAGCTGCACCAGCAGCGGAATGTTGCGGAACAGCTCGACGTAGGCCGTGGCGATGCCGGCCAGCACCCTGTTCGGCACCGTGCGCAGCACGCCGACCAGGGCGCCGAGCAGCAGCGCGATGACCCAGGCGCTCAGCGACAGGCCGATGGTCATCTTGAAGCCGGCCAGCATCCAGCCGAAATAGGTGTCGTCACCGGTGGCGGACGGCTGGGCGAATACCCCCCAGTTCCATTGGTAACCCATGTTGAATCCCTCCTATGATTGATCGGTCCGGAGCGGCGTCAGATCGCCGCCCCGGCGGGGCCGCGCTCAGTACTCCCAGAAGATGCGCTGCAGTTCCTTGCTGTCCTGCGTCTTGCTCAGGGCCACCGCGGCCAGGATGCGGGCCTTCTGCGGATTGAGGTCGTGGGCGACGACCCAGTCGTACTGGTCGTCCGGCTGCTCGGCATTGCGCAGCACGAAGCCGCCGGCATTGACGTGCGAGGAGCGGACGATGTGCACCCCCTGGCCGCGCAGTTCGCGCAGCGCCGGCACGACGTTCTTGCTGACCGAACCGTTGCCGGTGCCGGCGTGGATGATGGCCTTGGCACCGCTGGCAGCCAGCGCCTGGTAGGCGGTGGCGGCGACGTTGCCGTGGCCGTAGGCGATGCCGACATTGGGCAGACGCTCGATCCGGTCGATGTCGAACTCGGAATTCACCGTGTGGCGCTTGGCCGGCAGGCGGAACCAGTAGTTCCTGCCTTCGACGATCATGCCCAGCGGCCCCCACGGGCTCTTGAAGGCACCGGTCTGGATGTTGACCATCTTGGACACGTCGCGGCCGCTATTGAGCTCGTCGTTCATCGCCACCAGCACGCCCTTGCCGCGGGCGTCCTTGGCGGCGGCGGCGCTGACCGCGTTGTACAGGTTGAGCATGCCGTCGGCCGACATCGCGGTGCCCGGGCGCATCGAGCCGACCAGCACGACCGGCTTGTCGCTCTTGACCACCAGGTTGAGGAAGTAGGCGGTTTCTTCCAGCGTGTCGGTGCCGTGGGTGATGACGATGCCGTCCACATCGGCCTGCTTGGCCAGTGCCGACACGCGCTTGCCGAGGGTCAGCAGGTGCTCGTCGGTGAAGCTTTCGGAGGCGATCTGGAAAACCTGCTCGCCGCGTACGCTCGCCACCTTGGCCAGTTCCGGCACGCCGGCGATCAGCTTGTCGACCGGCACCTTGGCCGCCTGGTAGGTGGCGCTGTTGGTGGCTTCGGCGCCGGCCCCGGCGATGGTGCCGCCGGTGGCCAGGATGACGACGTTGGGCGGGGCGGCGAAGGCCGACAGCGAGGCGGCGCAGCCGACAGCCAGCAGCGTGCAGCGGGAGAAGAAGGTGTTGAACATGATGGGGTTCCTCGAATTCTGGCGTGAGCGTGGCCCGGCGGCCCGGGAGGGCCACCAGACGGACAACTGCTTGCGGGGATCAGCGGCTTATTCGAAAGCCTTGTCGTTCGGCGCCTTGTACAGGGCCTTCATTTCCGCCGACAGCGGCATGTTCAGGTTGAGACCCTTGGGCGGAATCGGGTTCATGAACCACTTGGCGTAGATCTTCTCGGCGTCGCCGGACGTCATCGCCTTGGTCAGCGCGGCATCGACGACCTTCTTGAACTCGGCATCGTCCTTGCGCAGCATGCAGCCGTAGGCTTCCTTCGACTGTGCGGTGCCGACCACAGCCCAGTCGCCCGGCTTCTTGGCCTTGGCCATTTCACCGTAGAGCAGCGCGTCGTCCATCATGAAGGCGACGGCGCGGCCGGTCTCCAGCGTCAGGAAGCTTTCGCCGTGGTCCTTGGCGGAGATGACGTTCATGCCCAGCTTCTTCTCTTCGTTCATCTTGCGGATCAGGCGCTCGGACGTGGTGCCGGCGGTGGTGACGACGTTCTTGCCGGCGAGGTCGGCGAAGTCGTTGATGCCCGAGTTCTTCTTGGTCATCAGGCGGGTGCCGATGACGAAGATCGTGGTCGAGAAGCCGACCTGCTTCTGGCGCTCCAGGTTGTTCGTCGTCGAACCGCACTCGATATCGACCGTGCCGTTCTGCAGCAGCGTGATGCGATTGGCCGAGGTGACCGGCATCAGCCGCGTGTCCAGCTTGGCCAGCTTGAGTTCGCTCTTGATCGCATCGACGACCTTGAGCATCAGCTCGTGCGAGTAGCCGATGACCTGCTGCTTGTCGTCGTAATAGGAGAACGGGATCGAGGATTCGCGGTGACCGAGCGTGATGCTGCCGGTGTCCTTGATCTTCTTCAGCGTCGAGGCTTCCTGGGCAAACGCCGGCTGGACGGCGGCGGTGGAAAACACGGCGGCGAGGGCGGCGGCGAGGGCGATACGTTTCATGTCTTCTCCTGAAGGTGAGGAAGCCGCGAATCGGCTTCGGCATGCCTCTTATCGCAAGCGATATGCCAGGCCGGCGGCCGGCAGCAGAAAATCGCAAGTCATTGATTTCAATTGACGGCACGCCTGGAACCGTGGGGAAAGGCGCCGGAATTCCGATGCACGCACCGATTCTGCCATCGGATTTCCGATGATCGCACGCCCGCGCTGCAAACCGGCGGATGCGCCGCTCGCCCCGGCCGGACGATTTCCCTTAACATGCAAGGCGATCCGGCCCTCCCCGGCTGCGCCGGATAGCCGGCGAAGACCTCCGACCAGCCCAGCACCGACGCCAACCATGACCGCCGAAACAGCCAACACCCAGACCGTCTTTCTCGTCGAGGACGATGCCGCCGTCCGCAAGGGTTGCGAACAGGCGCTGAGCATCGCCGACATCGGCGTGCGCGCCTTCGCCGACGGCGAATCCATGCTGGCGGCGCTGGCCGCCGGGCGCCCCGACCTGGTGGTCAGCGACATCCGCCTGCCCGGCCGCGACGGCCTGTCGCTGCTGCGCGAACTGCAGCGCTTCGACAGCGAACTGCCGGTGCTGCTGATGACCGGCCACGGCGACGTCGGTACCGCCGTGCAGGCGATGCGCGACGGCGCCCACGATTTCATCGAGAAACCCTTCCCCTCCGAGCGTCTGGTCGCTGCCGTACGCAGCGCGCTGGAAAAACGGGCGCTGGTCGTCGAGAACCGCCAGCTCAAGGAACGTCTGCAGGCCGCCGGCGTCGTCGCGCTGATCGGCCAGTCACCGGCCATCCAGGCCATCCGCCAGCTGATCGGCACGCTGGCGCCGACCGGCGTGGACATCCTGATCAACGGC
This sequence comes from Dechloromonas sp., assembly GCA_008933675.1. GTDB lineage: Bacteria > Pseudomonadota > Gammaproteobacteria > Burkholderiales > Rhodocyclaceae > Azonexus. Next base: position 515 of record WBUO01000055.1, on the reverse strand, counting down.
GAGACCGGCAGCGGCAAGGAAGTCGTCGCCCGCGCCATCCACGAGGCCAGCGGCCGGCGCGGCCCCTTCGTCGCCGTCAATTGCGGCGCCCTGCCGGAAACGGTGTTCGAGAGCGAGATCTTCGGCCACGAGGCCGGCTCCTTCACCGGCGCCGGCAAGCGGCGCATCGGCCGCGTCGAGCATGCCAACGGCGGCACGCTGTTCCTTGACGAAATCGAGACCATGCCGCTCAACCTGCAGGTCAAGCTGCTGCGCGTGCTGCAGGAGCGCGCCGTCGAGCGCCTCGGCAGCAACACGCCGATTCCGCTCGACTGCCGCGTCGTCGCCGCGACCAAGACCGACCTCAAGGCGCTGGCCGAGGCCGGCCAGTTCCGTGCCGACCTCTACTACCGGCTCAACGTCGTCAGCATCGACCTGCCGCCGCTGCGCCAGCGCCGCGAGGACATTCCGCTGCTGATGGCGGCCTTCCTGCAGCAGGCTGCCGAGCGCTACCAGCGCCCGCCGGCGGCGTGGAC
>WBUO01000054.1 GCA_008933675.1 Dechloromonas sp. | reverse complement strand
ATCGCCATCCTGCTGCCCATCGACCGCATCCTCGACACCGTGCGCACGGCAGTCAATGTCGAAGGCGACATGGTCGGCGCCGTGGTCGTGCAGAAACTGGCCGGCGACGCCCCGGCCGGCTGAGGCCTACTTGTCGGGAACTTCGATACCCTGGCGACGCAGCCAGTTGCGGTCGAGCTCCCAGCGCACGCCGTTGATGCCCGGCTGGGCGAGGACGATGTCCTTGGCCTCGTCCTGCACCTGACCGAGCAGACGCTCGACGGCGATGAACTCCGGGTTGTCGTGGTCCTTGACGTTGATGTTCGGATAGAGCACACCGAGCATGCGGAAAGCCGGCACGTCGAAATTGCGCGGTGTCGTCATCACCGCCGTCCCGCCTTCGACGCGCAGCACCTGGAACTGATAGGGATAGCTGCGCAGGCGCTCGCTGGCCTTGGTGGCAATGAGGTCGTTGAGCTCGCGAGTACGTCCATCCGGGCGGCGGATGGCCCAGTCGAGGGCGACCAGCAGGGCGATGACGATCAACACCCAGTGGCCGGTCTTCAGCTTGCGAAAATTCATGTTCTCTCCATCGGTCAAGCACGGTTCTGCCCCGCCGGCAGCGGGCACAGCGTAACATTGTCGGTCCGGCCGCGGGTCCGCCATCGCTGCCCGCCCCCCAAAGACCAAGGAGACGACATGCCCCTCTTCAAACTCGGCGACAAGGCGCCGCAACTCGGCGCCAATGCCTGGGTCGCCCCCAACGCCACGGTGATCGGCGACATCCGCCTCGGCGCCAATGCCTCGATCTGGTGGAACGCCACGCTGCGCGGCGACAACGACCCGATCCACATCGGCGACAACACCAACATCCAGGACGGCTCGGTGCTGCACACCGACGAAGGCATCCCGATGCACATCGGCGCCAACGTCACCGTCGGCCACCTGGTCATGCTGCACGGCTGCACTGTCGGCGACGGCAGCCTGATCGGCATCGGTTCGGTCATCCTCAACCGGGCCGTGATCGGCAAGGAAAGCATCGTCGGCGCCAACACGCTGATCCCGGAAGGCAAGGTCTTCCCCGAGCGCTCGCTGATTGTCGGCTCGCCGGGCAAGGTGGTGCGCCAGCTGTCCGACGAGGAAGTGGCCAGACTGCGCGCCTCGGCCGCCCACTACGTGGCCAACGCCGCCCGTTACCGCGACACGCTGTCGCCGCTGTAAACGAAAACGCGGGGCCGCAGCCCCGCGCCTCATTGCCCGGCCGGAAACCTCAGACGGCGCTGGCCAGGTTCGACAGCGTGACGTTCGGGCGGCAGGTTTCCATGACTTTCTGCAACCCGAGCTTCGCCTGCAGGTTGATCAGCAGCGGAGCCCGCAGGTTCGGCGCGATGGCGGCCTTGCCCTCGCCCTCCTTCTTGTACAGCACCTGCATCACCGCCACGTCCTCGGCCGCCGGGGACTGCAGCAGGGCGCTCTCGGCATCGGTCAGTGCCAGCTCGTAGTTGAAACCGAGCGTCGTCGGATCGACGATCTGGAAAGCCAGGGCCGGATCGTCGATCGACTGCAGCGTAAACCCGGTGCCCGCGCCCTCCTCCTGAACCAGGGTGTAGCGCTTGCAGCTTTCGAAGCCGACCAGACCGTTCGGGAAGGTGATGATTTTTTCAGGATCGATGTCGACGGCACCGAACAGATAGGTTTCGATTTTCATTTTTTCTCCTCCGCTTGTTTGGCATATTGGCCGGCCATCGTACACCATCATCCGGGCGGTTGTAATTTGCCCCGGGATTCCGCATCATTCACCCCCCTTTTTTGCCGCACCGCCTCTTCATGCTCGCACCCATCGAACACCGCATCGCCGTCGAACTCAACGTCCGCCCGGCCCAGGTCAAGGCCGCCATCGCCCTGTTGGACGAAGGCGCCACCGTGCCCTTCATCGCCCGCTACCGCAAGGAAGTGACCGGCGAGCTCGACGACACCCAGCTGCGCAACCTCGAAGAGCGTCTCGGCTACCTGCGCGAACTCGAAGAGCGCCGCGTCGCGGTGCTGGCCAGCATCGAGGAACAGGGCAAGCTGACGCCGGAACTGCGCGGCGAGATCGAGAACGCCGAAACCAAGCAACGCCTGGAAGACCTCTACCTGCCGTACAAGCAGAAGCGCCGGACCAAGGCGCAGATCGCCCGCGAAGCCGGGATCGAGCCGCTGGCGCTCGGCCTGCTGGAAAACCCCGAGCTGACGCCGGAAGACGAAGCCGAAAAATACCTCAATGCCGAGGCCGGTTTCGCCGACACCAAGGCGGTGCTCGACGGCGCCCGCCAGATCCTGATGGAGAAGTTCGCCGAAGACGCGCAACTGTTGCAGACATTGCGCGACTACCTGAAGGAACACGGCCTGCTCAAATCGACCGTCGTCGAAGGCAAGGAAACCGAAGGCGCCAAGTTCCGCGACTGGTTCGACTTCGCCGAATCCATCGTCGACATGCCCTCGCACCGGGCGCTGGCGCTCCTGCGCGGGCGCAACGAAGGCTTCCTCAACGTCGCGCTGGTGCTCGACTCGGAACTCAACGAAGACGCCGTCAAGCCCGGCCCGAATGCCTGCGAACAGCGCATCGCTGCCCGCTTCGGCATCAAGCACCAGAACCGCCCGGCCGACAAATGGCTGCAGGACACCGTGCGCTGGACCTGGAAGGTCAAGGTCTACACCCACCTCGAACTCGAACTCGTGAATGAACTGCGCGAGCGCGCCGAGGAAGAAGCCATCCGCATCTTCGGCAAGAACCTGAAGGACCTGCTGCTCGCCGCGCCGGCCGGCCAGCACGTGACCATGGGCATCGACCCCGGCATCCGCACCGGCTGCAAGATCGCCGTCGTCGACGCCACCGGCAAGCTGCTCGACACCGCCACCATCTACCCGCACGAACCGCGCAACGACTGGGGCGGCTCGATCTCGACCATCGCCCGCCTGGCCTCGACGCACGGCGTGACCCTGGTCGCCATCGGCAACGGCACGGCCAGCCGCGAGACCGACAAGCTGGTCCAGGACGTCATGAAGAAGTATCCGGAAGCGCGGCTGCAGAAGATCGTCGTCTCGGAAGCCGGCGCCTCGGTCTATTCCGCCTCCGAACTCGCCGCCAAGGAATTCCCCGACCTCGACGTGTCGATCCGTGGCGCCGTGTCGATCGCCCGCCGCCTGCAGGACCCGCTAGCCGAGCTGGTCAAGATCGAGCCGAAGTCGATCGGCGTCGGCCAGTACCAGCACGACGTGTCGCAGACCAAGCTGGCGAAGAACCTCGATGCCGTGGTCGAGGACTGCGTCAACGCCGTCGGCGTCGACGTCAACACCGCCTCGGTGCCCCTGCTGACCCGCATCTCCGGCCTGAACGCCGGCCTCGCCGCGAACATCGTCGGCTACCGCGACGCCCACGGCGCCTTCAAGAGCCGCGACGACCTGAAGAAGGTGCCGCGCCTCGGTGACAAGACTTTCGAACAGGCTGCCGGCTTCCTGCGTGTGCCCAACGGCGACAACCCGCTCGACGCCTCTTCCGTGCACCCGGAAGCCTATCCGCTGGTCGAGAAGATCATCGTCGACCTGAAGAAGCCGATCAAGGAACTGCTCGGCAACAGCCAGGCGCTCAAGGGCCTCAACCCGGCCAAATACACCGACGAACGCTTCGGTCTGCCGACCGTGCAGGACATCTTCAAGGAACTGGAAAAACCCGGCCGCGACCCGCGCCCCGAGTTCAAGACGGCGACCTTCGCCGACGGCGTCGAGGAAGTGAAGGACCTGCGTCCGGGCATGATCCTCGAAGGCGTCGTCACCAACGTCGCCGCCTTCGGTGCCTTCGTCGACATCGGCGTGCATCAGGACGGCCTGGTCCATGTCTCGGCGCTCTCCAATACTTTCGTCAAGGACCCGCACGACGTGGTCAAGGCCGGTCAGGTGGTGAAAGTGAAGGTGCTGGAAGTCGATCTCGCCCGCCAGCGCATCGCGCTGACCATGCGCATGAGCGACGAGCCGAAGAAGCACGACGGCGGCAGCCAGCGCGGTGCGCCGCTCAGCCGCCAGCAGGCCCGCCACAACGCGCCGCCGCCGGCCGGCAACGCCATGGCCAACGCTTTCGCCAAGTTGCGCAAGTAAACCCGCCACAGCCGCCATCGGTGCCTTTTACAAGGCCCGGCGACGCCAAAAAAACAAATTCGCACACCCCATCGCAAAGATGTAGGATGTAGCAAATATATTACTTTTGGCGTAGCTGCAGCACCATGTGGAATCGACTTTCCGGCTGGCGGGCCTTGTTCATCGGCCTGCTGCTTGGCTCAACCGGAGCGGCCCCCGCAGCCGAACCGACAGAGTCTTTGCTGTCCGGAATGCTCGGCAAGCACAATGCGGTCATGCTGCTGATCGAGGCCGACTCCGGCCGCATCGTCGACGCCAACGAAGCCGCCAGCCGCTTTTACGGCTACCCGGCAACCGCCCTGCAAAAACTGACGATCCAGGACATCAACGCCCTCAACCCCGCGGAAATCCTGGCCGAGCGCAAACGCGCGCAGAGCGAGCAGCGTAACTACTTCATCTTCCCCCATCGTCTGGCCGACGGCAGCATACGCACCGTCGAGGTGTATTCCGCCCCGATTGCCCGGAACACCGGTCGCCCCCTGCTGCTGTCGATCATCCACGACACCTCCGGCCGCCAGCTGCCGGCAAGCGAACTCCTGCAATACCATGACCGCCTCGAAGAACTGGTCGAGCAACGCACCGGACAATTGAAGCAGCAGCACGAACAACAGCAGTTGATCCTGTTCGGCGCCCTGCTGATCCAGACGCTGTTGATCGTGGCGCTGGGTTACAGCGTGTATCGCCGCAAGCAGGCCGAACGCTCGCTGCTCGAAGGGCAGGCCGAACTGCAGGAGAGCGAGGCCTACAACCGTGTGCTGTTCAGCGATTCGCAACTGGCCCTGGTCGTCATCGATCCGCAGACTCTCCGCTTCACCGACTGCAACGCAGCCGCCGTGGCCATCTATGGCGCGCCATCGCGGGCCGCCGTACTGGGCTGGACGCCGCTGGAGGTTTCGGCCAGCGAGCAGGCCGACGGAACGCCGTCCGCCCTCCTCGCCAGGCAGTACATCGAACGCAGCCTCAACGACGGTCTGGCCGTCTTCACCTGGCGCCACCAACGGCCCAACGGCGACATCTGGGATGCCGAAGTGCGCCTGATGAAGTTCATCCACCATCGCAGGCCGCTGCTCCAGTTCAGCCTGGTCGACATCACCGAGCGCCTGCGCACCGAGCAGCAACTGGCCGACTATCGCGACAACCTGGAACACCGCGTTGCCGAACGGACGCACGAACTGGCCAGTGCCCTGGCCGCCGCCGACGCGGCGAACCGGGCGAAGAGCACCTTCCTGGCCAACATGAGCCACGAAATCCGCACGCCGCTGAACGGCATCATGGGAACGGTCTACCTGCTCTGCCGCGACAACCCGACGCCGGAACAGGAACGCCGGCTGCAGGTGGTGGACAGTGCGACCCGGCATCTGCTCGGCATCCTCAACGACATCCTCGACATCTCGCGGATCGAAGCCGACAAGCTGCTGCTCGACGAGACCGAACTGCATCCGGCCGAAATCGTCCGGGAAGCCGTTGCCCTGTTCGCCGACAAGGCCGCCGAGAAGCACATCGAACTGCGGGTGGATACCGGCAACGCCCCCGCCCGCCTCCTCGGCGACCCCGTCCGCCTGAAGCAGGCACTGATCAACTACCTGGGCAACGCCCTCAAGTTCACCGAGCGCGGACATATCCGCATCGGCTGCCGCACGCTGGAAAGCAGCGGCAACAGCATCCTCGTCCGTTTCGAAGTGGAAGACACCGGGATCGGCATCGAGCCGGAGGCACTCGCCCGACTGTTCTCACCGTTCGAGCAGGCCGACAATTCGACCACCCGGCGTTTCGGCGGCACCGGCCTGGGCCTGGCGATCACCCGCCGCCTGGCCGCCCTGATGCAGGGCGAAGCCGGCGCCGAGAGTACACCGGGCAAAGGCAGCACCTTCTGGTTCACCGCCCGCCTGGCACCGGCAACCGGCAGCCCTGCCCAGCCTGCCGCAAGCTTGCCGCCCGCCCCCGGATCCGTCCCGCTGACCGGGCGCCGGCTGCTGCTGGTCGAGGACGAACCGGTCAATCGCGAAATCGCCCTCGGCATCCTCGAGGAACTCGCCATCTCCGTCGATTCCGCCGGCAACGGCGACGAAGCCGTTCGCCTGAGCGAGCAGGCGGACTACGACCTGATCCTGATGGACATCCGCATGCCCGGAATGGATGGCCTCGCCGCCACCCGCCTGATCCGCCATCGCACCGGCAGCCGGCAGGTCCCCATCGTCGCGCTGACCGCCAACAATTTCGCTGCCGACCGCGAGGAATGCCTGGCCGCCGGCATGAACGACTTCGTCAGCAAGCCCTTCGACCCCGACCTGCTGCTTGCCACCGTGCGCCAATGGCTGGCCGCCGCGCGCCCGGAAAGCCAGCCCGCCGGGTAGGCTCCCCTGCCGCGCCGACGGCCGACAGGCTCAGCGGCTACCGGGTGTCAGCCGCTCCATGTACTGAACATCCGCGCCATAGCTGGCCAGTTTGGCCAGCAAGGCGCCGGAAACCGCCGCCGGGCGAAATCCGTAGCGCGCCCAGTAGGCCCCGGAATTCTGTATGGCGACCAGGCTGGCCCGCCCCAGCCCGAGCGCCGACAGACGGCCGAGAAAAACCTCGACCAGCGCCCGTCCCGCCCCCGTCGCCCGCGCCCCGGCGTTCACCGCCAGGTCGTGCAGATAGAGGCAATCCGGCTGCGGCGGCAGGCGGCAGGTCGCAGCATCCAGCTGCGGCGGGCTGGCGAACAGCCAGGGCAGCCCGATCAGATAACCCACCGGCTCGCCGCCCCGGGCGGCAACGAAACAGGTGGAGGGCGAGGCGCGCAGCTTGGCCAGCAGCGACGCCGCCGATTCGGGCACGATCGTCGTGTAACACACGGCCTGGATCGCCAGCACGGCCGCCATATCGGACTCGGCCATGGCGCGGATGGTGATGTTGCCTGGATTCATGAAGATTTGATCGATGGGCGAAGAAGCCGGATGGCGAAGTTAACGCGCGCCTGTCCAACCGGCAAGCGCCTCGCGTCAAATCGTCCGGGGAGCGCCGGGTTGCCGCCGGCGCGAACGACACGGACAGGAGGCCGGGCAGCTTCCGCCGTCTCAGCGCCCGACCGGCTTCGCCCGCTGGTACTGCTTCGGCCAGTTGGCCTCGACGCCCAGCGCCTGGGCCGCCTGCAACGGCCAGTAGGGGTTGCGCAGGATCTCGCGGCCGACCAGCACCAGATCGGCCTCGCCATTGGCGACGATGGCCTCGGCCTGGGCGGCACCGGTGATCAGGCCGACGGCGGCGGCCGGCAGGCCGGCCTCGCGCCGGATGCGCGTGGCAAACGGCACCTGGAAACCCGGCCCGGCGGGAATCCTGGCGGTCGGCACCAGGCCGCCGGTGGATACGTCGACCAGGTCGACGCCATCGGCCTTCAGCAGCCGGCACAGCTCCACCGTCTGGTCGGCGTCCCAGCCGCCTTCGACCCAGTCGGTCGCCGACAGGCGGATCAGCAGCGGCAGGTTCTGCGGCCATTCGGCGCGCACGGCGGCGGCCACCTTGCGCACCAGACGCGTACGGTTGGCGAAACTGCCGCCGAAATCGTCGGTACGCTGGTTGGCCAGCGGCGACAGGAACTGGTGCAGCAGGTAACCATGCGCGGCGTGGATCTCGATGGCCTTGAAACCGGCCAGCCGGGCACGCCGGGTGGCGGTGACGAAGGCTTCGACGACATCGGCGATACCCGCCACATCGAGCGCCTGCGGCGCGGCATAACCCTCGAAGGCGATGGCCGAAGGGGCAACCGTGGTCCAGCCGCCCTCTTCTGCCGACAAGGTGCGCTGCGCCTCCCAGCCCAGACCGACACTGGCCTTGCGCCCGGCATGCGCCAGCTGGATGGCCGGCACCCCGCCCTGGCTTTCGATGGCACGGGCGATACGCGCCAGCCCCTCGATCTGGCCGTCGTGCCACAGACCAAGGTCGCCGCCGCTGATGCGCCCGGCCGGCAACACGGCCGTGGCCTCGACGATGACCAGCCCGGCACCGCCAACGGCGCGGCTGCCGTAATGCTGCAAGTGCCAGTCGTTGGCGACACCGTCGGTGGCGGAGTACTGGCACATCGGCGGAATGCCGATGCGGTTGGGCAGGGTCACGTCACGCAACTGCAAGGGGTTGAAAAGCACAGACATCACAATCTCCGGTCAGAATTCAGGACAGGTAAAGGCAGCCACCGGCCGCCGGGCTCAAAAATTTTCCAGCACGATCTTGCCACGGGCCAGGCCGCTTTCGATCAACGCATGCGCCCGCCGCAGGTTGGCCGCATCGATACGGCCGAAATGCTCGGCCAGCGTGGTGCGCACGCGGCCGGCATCGACCAGGCCGGCGAGCGCGTTCAGCAGTTCGCCCTGCTTCGCCATGTCCGGCGTGCCGAACAGGGAACGCGTGAACATGAACTCCCAATGCAGCGAGACGCTCTTGCGCTTCAAGGGCACGACATCCAGGCTGGCCGGATCGTCGATCAGCGCAATCCGCCCCTGGGGCGCAACCAGCTCGGCGATCCCGGCGAAATGCTGCGCCGTCTGGTTCAGGCTGACCACGTAATCCGCCTGCTCGAACCCCGCCTCACGCAGCGCCGTGGCCAGCGGCTGGCGATGGTCGATCACCGCCTGCGCCCCCAGATCGAGCAGCCAGTCGCGCGTTGCCGGCCGCGACGCGGTGCCGATCACCGTCAGCCCGGTCAACTGCCGCGCCAGCTGGACGAGGATCGAACCGACGCCACCGCCGGCACCGACCACCAGCAGCGTACCGGTTGAAGCGGCCTGCAGGCCGAACCGGTCGAAGAGGATTTCCCAGGCGGTGATCGCCGTCAGCGGCAGCGCAGCCGCCTGGGCAAAATCCAGCGTCGCCGGCATCTTGCCGACGATGCGCGCATCCACCGCATGGCGCTCGCTGTTGCCGCCCGGGCGGGCGATCGACCCGGCGTACCAGACCCGCTCACCCACGGCAAAACCCTGCACCGCGCTGCCCACCGCCAGCACCTCGCCAGCGACATCCCAGCCGAGCACCTTCCACTCGCCGGCCGGCGCCGGCACCCCGCGCTGCACCTTGGTATCGACCGGATTCACCGAAATCGCCCGCACCGCCACCAGCAGATCGTGCTCGCCGACAACCGGTTCCGGCAGCTCGACATCGACCAGCGACGCGGCATCCGCAATGGGCAGACTCTGTTGGTAGGCAATGGCTTTCATGGGGCAACTCCGGCTTTGATTGACGATGGCCGCAGTATCTTTTAGCCGGAACGATGAATAAACTGGCCTGACAGCGAAACACTTTCAAGAAAATCATGAAAATCCGCAGCCTCAACGACCTGGAAATCTTCGTCCGCGCCGCCGAACTCGGCAGCCTGTCTGCCGCCGCGCGCCAGCTCGACCTCTCGCCGGCCCTGGCCAGCACCGGGCTCAAGCGCCTGGAAGCCGAACTTGGCGTACCGCTGATGCTGCGCTCGACGCGCAGCCTGCGCCTGACCCGCGAAGGCGAACGTCTGCTGCCCGCCGCCCGCCTGGCACTCGACGGCCTGCGCGACGCCAGCGAAGAAATCGTCACCGGCCGCCAGGTGATCCGCGAACACCTGCAGATATCGCTGCCCTCCGACCTCGGCCGCAATCACCTGCTCGGCTGGCTCGACGAATTCCAGGCACGCTGGCCGGAAGTCAGCCTCCGTCTGCAACTCAGCGACCGTCTCGCCGACGTCTACCGGCAACCGGTCGACATCGCCATCCGCTATGGCCAGCAAGCCGACTCCGGCCTCGTCGCCCTGCCACTGCTCGCCGGCAACCGCCGCATCCTGTGCGCCGCCCCCGCCTACCTCGCCCGGCACGGCACCCCGCAAACGCCGGAAGAGCTCGCCAGCCACAACTGCCTGTGCTTCCGCCTGGGCGACGAACTCCACGACCAGTGGCGCTTCACCCGCGGCAGCGAAGAAATCCGCGTCGCCGTCGCCGGCAACCGCGCCTGCGACGACGGCGACATCGTCCGCCGCTGGGCCATCGCCGGCCACGGCATCGCCTGCAAATCCGGACTCGACATCGCCCCCGACCTCGCCGCCGGCCGCCTGATCCGTCTCTGCCCCGACTGGCAGGGCGAAAGCGTCCCCCTCTCCCTGATCTGCGCCGACCGCCGCCAGCTATCGCCGACGGTGGTGCTGCTCAGGGAGCATTTGCGGAAGAGATGCGAGGGATTGGCGGGTGGGCTTTGAGGGCTTAGGGGAGTAAGCCGCTCGGTTGCCCGTCGCCAAACGGGATTCATGAAACGCTCTCCTGATCACTGACGTGTTTCGTTGGAAAGGCGGTGTGCTGTCTCGGCAAAATTCCGACCAAACATCCTGGCTGTCTTGATGTCACCGACAACAAAGGAATCAGCGGCTGCCGAGTGCCCCGCCTGAGCCATCAATCCCGACCACGAACCCAGACGATTTGCAGCTTCGTCGTAGGGGACACCGCGATGCTGCTCGGGAAGGATGGGATTGCCGACCCACAGCATTCCGTGTTGCATGCAGAAGGTGAACAAGGAGATCAACGTCGACTGCTTGTCACCGGCGGGCAGCGATGAAACAGTGAAGCCGGCGGCCAGCTTTCCCTTGAGTTGCTGCGTGCGCCACAGCCCGCCGGTCGAATCCATGAAACTCTTGAAGACCCCTGAAACACCACCGAGGTAAGTGGGCGAGCCGAAGAGGAAGCCATCGAACGCAAGAAGATGGTTGGGCATTGACGTTAACTCCCCGGCAGCGACGAGACTGACTTCGGTATCGGGCACGCTCTGCACCCCTTCGGCAACATGCTGGGCGATATGCTCGGTGTGGCCATGGGCGCTGTGGTAGATGACGGCTAGTTTTTTCATTTCACTGACTCCGGACAAGATTCGGGATTTCTGGTTAGAGGACGGACGTTCATCGAGAGACCTGTTCGATGACAACTGCCGACAGAAAAAGGCCAAGGCCAAAAACGCTGTGGTTGATCAGGCTTCTGATGCAGTTCCTGATCGGCGTTGCTGTCCTTGAAGCGGCAACCCCGAGGCCCATCGCCGGTTGCATGACCAGTAACGGAAACGCCACCGTGCAAACGCCCACCAGAAGGGCGATGCCGGGCGAAGGCGCGGCAAGCCACGCAACCCCGGCAATGCCGGTCAACAGGCAGGCGAAGGCAATGCCGACAACGTAATGCGTGACCCAGCCCAACGGGGTTTCATAGGCTATCGGCGACGCTTTGCCGATTGCTGCATGCGCAATCCGGCCGTGGAACAAATGCCCGACCCAACGCCCGATGAAGGCGAAATTCATGGTCTGAACCCCGATCCGCTTCAGGAACATCAGCCAGATATCCATGAGCAAGGTGGCTCCACACCCGATGAGGACGACCCTCACGATTTCTTCGATCAATGTCATGACGCACTCCTTTGAAAGTTGACGAATGAAACTCTGGAGTCCACTCTAGAAGTTGAAGTCAACTTCAAGTCAATGGGTGTTTGGATGGATATTTCTGAAGTCAGCAAACAGACCGGGATACCTTCATCGGCCTTGCGCTATTACGAGCAAAAGGGGCTCATCGCCTCGGTTCGCGAGAAGGGAGAACGGCGCCGTTACGCTGCAACCGTCCTCGACCAGCTGGCGCTGATTGCCCTTGGTCAGGCAGCAGGGCTGGCCCTCGACGACATTCGCTCAATGCTGTCGCCGTATGGCCCGCCGAACATAGACAGGCAATTGCTGGCGGCGAAAGCTGACGAAATCGATGCGCTGATCAAACACCTGAAAGCCATGCGTAACGGCCTCCGCCATGCGGCAGCCTGCCCAGCCCCCAGCCATGTCGAATGTCCCAGTTTTCAAAAGCTGTTGAAAGCGGCGGCTAGCGGGGCGCTGGAAAAGCGCTGGGGCAAGACAAAACTTCATGCGCCGCGCAAGTAAGGCGTTTCGACGCACAACGGCAGGTTTCGGAGTGGAGCAGGCATTCGACTTGCTGCTCAGTGGCAAGTCGTCGGCCAAAGCAGCCGGAGAATCAACCAAAAATATATGGCCGGTTCTAGTAGCAGACCGGCCATTGGCATTCTTGGGGACTCATATCCTTTTGTCCACGATTCAAGTCCGTGCAGGCCCACCAGATAAAAAAGCCATCCTTCGAGGTACTTCTTTACTTTTAAGCCACTCCAAGCAAAATGACAGCGCAATCCAATACGGGCGCGTTCCGCAAGCACGCCCAACAGACACGACACCTCTGTAGGCGCCTTAAAGGCAATCCCACCGCGCCTCAGCTCTCATGAACTTGTCCTAATCATCAATAATCAGGTCTAATAGTCACTTCAATGCCCATTCCATAAATCTGGCATGACACCCAGAAGTAGGTAGGTTAAGGGCAGCTTATAAAAACGAGGCAAAAATGTTTGACATCAGTTCTGCAAAGGTAAAAAAAGTAATTGTTCACCGGGTTGGTAATAAGCTAAGAGACGAAGGCATCTATTTGTCCCCGGAAGAAAATCTACGTTCAAAAACGCTTGATGACTTGTTGCTAAAAGACTTTTTAGCCCCAGTCATAAGACAAGGACAACAGCACGAGCTATTTCACGAATCAGATCTCACGCTCAACACGGTAAATCACTACGCCAACAACATTTTCCATGATTACAAGATGTTTTGCGCAAGCAGTGAGGCCCTCGCCAAGCATCTCTATATCAGTTCGAGCCATCCTAATATTGGTGGAGGAGAGTTTATCGTTATCCTCTTCGAGGATATTAGGGCTGACGGCACATCCTTCCAGGCACTAGGTCTGTTTCGTGTGGAAGGCAAGAATGATTACCTAGATGTTATTGAGGAAAATGGCGCAATTAAAGTTTCTGAGCGCTTAGGAATCTCTTTGGAGAAGATCCAAAAAGGAGCGATCATTTTGTCGGACAAATCCAAGGTATTTGTAATCGACACATTGGGTCAGAAGACAAAATACTGGATTGAGACCTTCCTGAAGGCTACCCCGAGTCAAACGCCTCAAAGATGTGCAAAGGTTGCCGGCTCCTTACTCAAAGCTGTTTCCAGCAAGGTTGAATCACCAAGCATTGCACTTGAATTTGCACGACAGCTCGAAGAAGAGCTTGCAGAGTCAGAGTCTCTCACGATTGCCAGATTGCGAGAAATATCAAGTAATTTCATTGGCGACGATGAAATAAACGAGTTGCTGGATGGCAGCCGTCTCAAATACGGAATCCCGCTAGAAAACAACCTTGAGATCGAATGCAAACAACTATCCAAGTACGCCAAGGACGTTGTGACTAAAGCGCGCATCGTTGAAGGAGTTAGCCTGTTAATAAGCAACCCAGCTGCAAAAATTACCTCATTAGAGGTCAAACCGACGAAATCGGGGTGTTGCGCTGTAGTTAACATCCAATTTAAAGGAGATTGATGTGGCCGGGGAAAAATCAAAAAAATCAGGGGAAATTGGTGAAGCTCTCGCGAGCGCACTGCTTGATCGAATTGGCTGGAAAAACCTGATACACAACGTCTCGGTTGAATGCAACACACCGTCACACGTAAATGACGAAAGAAATCCACGCCAAAGTCACGGCGAGGATCAAATATTCCTTTACCATAATCCTTTTCACGATGACAGAACTGACTATGTACATGTTTCCAACAAGAACACTATTGGAAGTTATCCCAAAGAGGGTACGTTGCGATCCAACTTTAAAAGCCACATAAAGGAACTCAGTCAAACCATTGAATGCGCAAAATACAACCAGAAACTACGAGAAATAGGTAGTAGCTTTGGCGCCAAGAAAAATCGCCTTCATTCCGGATTGCTAATATGGTTCCACAATGATCACGAAGATATAGAAAAAAGCATCCTGAATGATTTAGCCCCTTCTCGATTAGATATTGAAGGAGACTCTTCTTTCTATGTGATAGACAATGGTCGTGCATCGTTTCTCCTTAAGGTCGTAGACGATCTTCGGAAAAGGGCAATCAACGGCAACTATCAGTTTTTTTATCCGCGGATTGGAACTTCTATAACGGTTGATGAAATGAGGACAGGAAATACTCTGCCGTTAGAGCTTCTCGCATCCGACATCATCCCCGCCGTTGTAACTGTCGGAGGGAATAAGGAGTTGGTGATTTATGCAAACGAGAGCTTTGACACCGAGTCTTACAAGAATCTGATGGCATACGGACTCAGCTTTGCGTCAGGATTGATAACGACGATAAGAATCGGCATGCCTAACTATAATGCTGCCCGCGACGAAGAAGCTTCCAATCAGGCAAGGCTTGCCTTTCACAGTCGCCCCGAAGAGATAACTCCATTCTCATTCACTCGCTCGATTCTTGACCTACTTCAGGAGGGGAAACAATGAAGCAAGCGCTTGAGTCCAATTACCTAATCCCAACTGGCTCGGAGCTTCGCGTATTGCTAAACAGCGAACATATATCCTACGGCGAAGTCCACTCTGCGCTCAAGAGTAAAGGGGTTTTTTCCGGAAATAACGACAAGTCCATCACCGTCCCCCTTCTCTCCGCAACATTGCTTACCCCGTCTGGATACTCCGCTTTGATCGAATCTTCTGTTGATCGAGACTCCAAGCCAAAGGTAAAGGTATCTGCACTTGACTTGGTCACATCCGCCTCAGACTGGATCACTCCTTTAAAACAGCTTTTCGAGTCAGACTTCAACCCTTGCGGAAATATCGAGAGTATCGAAGTTGTCGACATTCCGGGAGTTGTTGTGGACGGCAAAGACAAGATTAGAATTCCGT
The DNA here is from genome assembly GCA_008933675.1 of Dechloromonas sp. Lineage (GTDB taxonomy): Bacteria > Pseudomonadota > Gammaproteobacteria > Burkholderiales > Rhodocyclaceae > Azonexus. Next base: position 4,978 of record WBUO01000054.1, on the reverse strand, counting down.
ACACAATAAACCGAAAGGACTTTAGTAAAGACTGGACCCAGCGGGAACTAAAATTTATTGGCGAGATTTCCATTGAACGCCATGGAAATAGCCTGAAGCTTGACTTTTCTTCGACTCACTCATCTAAAGAGACGGAGCTCATTAACAGAAGGCTTACTTCTAAAATATCGAAGGTGCTTAAGGATACAGGCATTACCAAAAGCGAAATAGAAAGAAGAATCACATTTGACAGCTTCACGAATATTGAACGTGTCAGATTCTTTAAAAGACTTACCGGAGGTTATGGCCGGTTTATTGGCAAGGGTAACGTAAACGATATGGAAATAAGTCGAGATATTACCAGCCCGGCACTTCCAAATGACCCTCAAGTATCCTGGATGAACCAGACTGTTAAACGGCTAAAGATTGATGGCGAAAAGTTAAACGACATATTTCTAATTTCGGACGAGAAATACTATCCTTACTATCATGTACAAAGAATAGATGTAACATTCCCTTATTCATTCGCAGCCAATTCAGGCGAGTTTCGGACGGGATTCTTCTTTAGTACTCCATCAAGAGGTGACACCGCAAGAGATGATGCAGAGCTTACGTTTGAGGTACTAAGGGTGACGTATGATCACGCAGTTAATTCAGATGCGAAAAAGGACTTAAATACCCAGATTACGCGGCACTTACGCGGTTTAATCGAAACTGAGTACGAGCGAATTATTTCCGAGAGAACTGTAACTCACGCATGAGTTTATGGCGCTAGCACTACGCGAGGTGGTGTTTAAGTCTGATCGCGTAACCAATTTGAGGAAAGTAAGTATGGGACAAGCAAAAAAGCGTGGATCTCACGAACAGCGCGTCTTGGCGGCAAAGGCGAGGACAGATGCCTTGCGCCCGGCGTCAATTATCTGCAATGACTGTAAAAGTGAGATCACTGAAATTGTGGATCTGAATATCCGAGGAATGGAAGGAATCGAGGCGGCGTTTGCTGGTCACTGTCATAAGTGCAACAGCGATACGTATGCGGTGAAGGGACAGCCGGACTCGGTTGAGGCGTTGATGATGGCTCTCACGGAAGCAAACGGTAATGAACCGCTGCTAGGGATCCAGTAGTACTCTGGGAGCTGTATCAGGCATGAAACCGTGAGTCTCAGGCCTAATCCCTCCTCGAATAGGGGGTGGTGACTGCGGACTTCGTCCGCTGTCGCACGCCTCATCTCAAACGTTCCTGAGCGTCTGGCTACTTCCGCTAAGGGTGGGGTACCGCCCTACCTTAATGACGAATGCTGCTATTCGCCTTTGTCAGCAATTGAGCGGTAGCTAACTGGGCAATAGGCGCCTAGTTCTGGAGTGAGCCCCAAGGTCGGCTTCGGCCGACTAACCGCCGGTCGATACCACCTCGCCCCACCTCCGCCGCCCACCACCGTAATTCCGCCAGCATCTCCGGTTCGCTCCGGCCCCTTTGGCTACAGCCCGAATGATCCGCTACGCTGGCTCAGTCAGTATGGGTACGAGTCAATCGAGGAGGCGCAGAACTATGCGACCGACCGGATGCGGACCTACAATCATCAGCGCCCCACCATGGCGCTTGGTGGCCCCCCCGAAACGGAAGTCTGCACTTTTAACCGGTTCCAGTTCCGACAGCGGCTAAAAATGCTGGGATTACCCAGCCACCGGCCCAAGAGCGGGCATCAGCCAATCGGCTGGCATGGCAGGTAATCAAACAGAGGGATATGTATGAACAACAAAAATTCTGAAAAGCCGGCTGCGTTTTCATCGTCGGCAAATAGAGGTATCAAAATCCCGCAAGCAGCGCCATATCAATTAATCGAGGCAAGGCACGGGCTTTTTCTGGCCAATGCCATGGATATCTATATTGGCCAGGCTATTTTGAATTACGGCGAATATTGCGAAAAAGAGTGGGATACATTAAAAACCCTGGTCTTGCCGAACAAGGACATTATTGAGGTCGGCGCCAATGTCGGCAGTCATTCCGTCTCGTTGGCAAAGGCCGCAGCCAGGTCGGGGAGAAGGCTCCTCGCGATTGAGCCGCAACCTTTCGTCTTTCAGAACCTGTGCGCCAACTTTGCCCTGAATGGCTTGATCAACGTCCGTGCCGACAACGTGGCTTGTAGTGACGTTGAGGGCTGGGTTTCGTTCAATCAACCTGATTATCGGGAATTGAACAATTTTGGCGGCATTTCAATGAGTGAGACGGGGCAAGGGAATATTTCTGTCCGCTGTTTGCCGCTGGATAATCTCGTTCCCGACGATTTCGATGTCGGATTAATAAAAATCGATGTAGAGGGGTTCGAATTAAAAGTCCTTGAAGGTTCTCGCAAGACAATTGCTCGTTGCAGGCCAATCATTTATGTCGAGAATGACCGCGTGGAGAACTCAAAGGAATTGATCGAGTGGCTTTGGTCGATGAACTACTCATTGTGGTGGGATATTCCGAGATTGTTCAATGAGAAGAATTTCTTCTCGGTAACTGAAAACATATATGGGGACACTGCCTCCTTCAATATGGCCTGCCTACCCAGCGAATGGAATGTTCAGGTGAGCGGCGCTTTGATCAGCGACTCTTCTCAGCATCCGCTGAAGTAAGGAAGCATTACCCCTCAGCCAAACACCCCCACGCCCTCCGCTGTCCGCCGGCGCAGTTCCGCCAGCATCTCCCGTTCGCGCAGGCCCGCCGCCCAGGCTGGGCGGAGCTGGTAGTGGGGTTGGTCGACGATGGTTTTCCAGCTGCCGCCCCATTCCAGCCCGAGGTCCATGCCGAGGGCGCCGACGGCCTTGTATTTGGGTGAATCGCCGAGGTAGCGCTTGCCTTCGAAGATGCCGATGTCGAAGGCGATGCCGAAGTTGTGGTTGGAGTGGCCGCCGCGGGCGTTGGTGACTTTCTCGCCGGGGGCGGTACGGCCCTTGGCGTAGAGTGCGTCCTGCTCGGCATAGCTGCGGGTGCCGCTGATCACGCGGATGGCGATGCCGTGCATGGCGGCTTTTTCGATCAGTCCGCGGGCCAGCGGGCGAACCTCGGGGAGCAGCGTGGCGATGCATTGTTCGCTGCGCGGGTCGGCCGGCGCGGCTTCGGTTTGCGCCGCGGCGCCGGCGGGGCCGATGATGCGGGCGTGGATGGCGTGCCAGGTTTCGGGGCCGGCGCGGCCGTCTACCTGCACACCGAGGCGGGCTTGCACTTCGCGGATCATCGTTTCGAGGCTCATCGTCGTTCTCCCGTGCGTTGGTGGCATGTCATATGGGTTCTAGACGCTGGCGGCGGTTTTGCCAACCCGGATCGGCGGGCGGGCGGGCCGTGAAAACTGGGATAATTGCCGCCTTCCCCAAACACGAACCGGAGTACAGAGATGGGCACGATCCGCGTCTTTGGCATCAAGAATTGCGACACCATGAAGAAGGCCATGAACTGGCTGGGCGACAACGGCATCGCCTACGAATTCGTCGATTACAAGAAGGCTGGCGTGGCCGAGGCCAACCTGCCCGACTGGGCGGCACGGGCCGGCTGGGAGAAGCTGCTCAACACGCGCGGCCTGATGTGGAAGAAGCTGAGCGACGAGGAGCGCAGCGCGGTGGATGCGGCCAAGGCGCTGAAGCTGATGGCGCAGTACCCGGCGTTGATCAAGCGTCCGGTGCTCGATACCGGCAAGGAGCTGCTGGTCGGCTTTGCCCCGGAAACCTACGCGGAAAAGCTGAAATGAGCGGCGGCAGCGTTCGTCGCTTCCTGTTCGAAGGACTGGATATCCGCGGCGCCGTGGTACACCTCGACGAGGCCTGGCAGCAGATGCAGGCGGGCCGCGACTATCAGCCGACGGTGGCGCAGCTGCTCGGCGAGACGGCGGCGGTGACGGCGCTGATTGCCGGCCAGTTGAAGCAGCCCGGCCGCCTGACGCTGCAGTTGCGCGGCAACGGCCCGATCCAGCTGCTGGTGATGGATTGCAACGAGCAGTTGCAGATGCGCGGCATGGCGCGCAGCAATCCGGTGGTGCTGCCGGCACCGGTACCCGAGCTGCTCGGCGCCCACCAGGGCGGCCAGTTGCTGATGAGCCTCGACCTGCCGACCGCCCGCCAGCCCTATCAGAGCTTCGTGCCGATGGTCGGCGACAGCATCGCCGGCATTTTCGAGCACTATCTGGAGCAGTCCGAGCAGCAGCCGTCGCGCCTGTTCGCCTCGGCCAGCCCGCGCGCCGCCGCCTGCCTGTTCCTGCAGAAGATGCCGGAGGCCGATACCCGCGATGCCGATGGCTGGCACCGCATCAGCCAGCTTGCCGCAACGGTGAAGACGGGCGAGCTGCTCGAACTGGATGCCGAGGCCCTGCTCACCCGGCTGTTCCACGAAGACATGGCGCAGCACGGCCTGCGTCTCTACGACGCGCAGCCGGTCTGTTATCACTGCCCGGAAGACTGGGAGAAGATCCGCGACATGATCCGCTCCCTCGGCCGTCAGGATGCCGAGACCATCGTCGCCGAGCATGGCGAGATCCTGATCCGCGACGACATCTGCAACCGCGAGTACCGTTTCAGCCCGGCCGACGTCGCCGCGCTGTTCGCCGAAGGTTCAGGCCCTACCCTGCACTGAGCGGCAGGCTCAGGACTGGGGCCGATAGACCAGTTCGACGCGCCGCATGAGCCGGCGGCATTCGCTGCTCTGGCAGCCGGTGCCGGCCATTTCCTCACCGGCGGGATAACGCTGCAGCTGGCGGGCCGGTACGCCCAGGCTGCGCAGCGCCTGGAACACGGCATCGACGCGGCTTTCGGCAATGGCCAGGTTGTAGGAGCGGCTGCCCTGGTCGTCGGTATGGCCGACCAAGGTCAGCAGTTGCTTGCTGTCGGCTTTCAGGCGCTGGGCGTGCGGTTGCAGCTTGTGCCGTTCGGCGGGGTCGATCTGCGTGGCGCCGGTGCGAAAGAAGATGTTGTCCTCTTCAACCAGTGGCGCCCGCTTTTCTGCGGCTGCAGGCGCCTGGGCCGGCGC
>WBUO01000423.1 GCA_008933675.1 Dechloromonas sp. | reverse complement strand
CTCAAGGACAAGCCCATCACCGAACGCGCCCTGCGGATTCTGAAACAGGTCAAAGCACTCCGCCAAATCGAGATGTCCCAGCTCATGGTCAGCGGAAACAACTACACCTTTGCCTACGCCCGGGCCCTCTTGGTCGGCACCGCCCGCGATCAACTCGCCAAGCCGGAGGAACCCAAACGGGTCAAAGGTCTCTCCGCCGAAGAGATCGCCCGCATGGAACGCGAGATGGAAAGCCTCGAACGGGACTTCCGCATTTTCCAAGACCAGTTCGGCCAGAACACCCTGCACCTCGGCGCCGCGCAGCGCTACCTCCGCCGCCTCCTCGACAACACCAAGGTGAAACGCTTCCTCCAGCAACGGCACCCCGAAATCCTCGAGGAATTGAACGACATCGCCGCCCTCGAATCCCTCTGACTTTCATCCGGTCCACCGTCCATTCAGTTCAACGGGCTGGCACCCACACGCCGCAACGTCCAAAGCCGCGAGGCGAATATGGGCACGAGGCTCCGGCCTGGTGGAATTCGTTCTTGGTGGTCCGGATGTTTCCCTTTCGCCACGCTACGGGGTGCTGTCGCATTCCATCCAGCTAATGCCAGACGCGGAAAATTGCGCCCCGGTCGCTACCTTTTCGATCTCCCGACGCCGCCGCTGGTCAATGACTTTGAAGGCCCGCAACCGGGCGTCGATTTCCGTAGGATAGAGTTCCTTTCCGAATCGATCATCGATCTTCAATCCGAACTGGCTGCCCCGGCGATAAACCAAAGCATAGTGGTCCTCATAGTTTCTCCATGACCCGCTCGAACACGGCTTCCACCGCGGGGAGTGGACAAACGTGTTTCGCCGTCGGTAATAGGACTTCAGTTCAGTCAGCTCCGGCCCCAAGGAAAGATTCTCCGCGCACTCCGAACCGACCACTGCTTCGCCCCATTCCGGGTGGTAGATCGTGAAATGCCATTTGATCTCCTTCTCGCAATTCGCGCACGGAATCGGGTCGCTCGGCTCGCCATCGTCCAAATCGCTATGGACGATTATCCAGCCTTCGCGGGGCAGTATAATGCCATGCTCTGCCGCATGGCATCCACGACACAGCACCTCGCAAAAACGAGGATCATACTCCCACGGTGCATGACCAGCCTCATACTCAGGATGATGAACTTGGAGCACGCCACCTCGGTCACATCGCTCACACCGATGGTTGACCCGTTCCATGCATCGCTGCCGGAACTCATGCCATCTTGCATCCCGGTATAGGTTCTTCGGCATGGCCTTCGTAACGCGGCCCGGTGTCAGCTGCCTTGGGCATCCCGCCGAACAAGCGTGTAAACACGCTCCAGATCCTTCTTCGAAAGATCGTTGAGCGAGGTGAACCGTCCTTTGATTTTCAGCCGCTGAGCGATCTCGGGGTAGTAGTCCTCCTTGTCCCTTCGCATCCGTCGCATGGCAGCCTTGATCGATACGATGCGCTCTTTCTTCCAGTCGTCCGGCAATTTGGTCTTCAGCCCCCGCTTCTGGATGGCACGTTGCGTGACAAACCACTTTTCCACGTCGGGCATGGCGGTCGCCATTAGCTCCTCGTATTTCTCCACCTCAAAACGATTCTTGAAGCGCTGCCACCACATTCCGAAAGCCCGCTCGCGCGTCGCGCCCATGGTGGACTCCGCAAGTTCTTCTATCCATCGCTGAAGCTGCCTCGCCTCAGCGGACGACACCGCGCCGGTCCGACGCTCGACGACCGTCTTCAGCACCGGTGGCTGGGCAAACATGGTAACGCTCCCACCAATCAGGACGTTTCCGTCACCGTGACTAGACTGAACAATCGAGGGCGCCGCCGTCGCCTGGGGTCTCAGTTCATTGAGCACATGGGCGAGATTACGGGTGAACTCGCTCCGGAAGTGATCGCGGGAACGAAAGCTGGCGTATAGCCCTTGCCGTTTCTCCCGCAGAAGGCGTCGGAAATCCGCGACCATTTGAGCTTGAGCCCGGTCCGCCGGACCGGCGACCGACTCCAGATCAGAAAAATACACTATGACTTTCTTGCCCAGCCGGGTGGCCCGTCGGATCTCCTCCTCGGTGCCAGATTCGGCTACCCCGGTAGGTGATCCAAAGCGCTGCCAGAATATCGCCACGATGATGTCGGAACCGTCGATCATCTGTCGGTTGATGATCGCTTGCGGGCGGCCGCCCATCTCGGGATGGCTGTCGGACGACCAGTGCTGGTGTTTAATCCAGAAGCCGCGCGCCTCGCCATGATGCAAATTCCACTGCTGCACGACTTCTTGCGCGATAGTGATCTCCTTCATGACGTCGCTGGGGCCGCAGAAGGACAGTTTTACCAAGTCGATTGGTTTAGTCATTGGAGCATGGGTTTAAGCTGTGGAATCGGTGATCAGCCGGTGACCAATTCGAGTCGCCGGTGCTTGGTGCCATCGGGCTCCGCGAGCCCGAGGTAAACAAGGGTGTAAAGCATCAAGGCCTTTCTCACGCGAAGCGTCCCGACACCGTTGCGCATCGCAAAGTCGCGTTGCACCGCCTGCTGCTGGATGGGTGACAACGCCGGATGCGCCTTGAATTTCACCGTCACCCATGTGTCCCAATCCTTATCGGCCGGCAGCGGCTCTGCCACCTGTGCCTCACCGATTTTTTCGATCCGCCCGAGCACAAAATCCTTGTAGGCTTTGTCCTCGAAGCACCAAGCCCGAACATGCCACCGGTATCCGTCGTTGGCGAAGGCACACGGGGTGATCCACCGCCAGCCCGCGGTCCCTGAATTGACCGAATAGTAGTAAATCCGCAGCGACTCGCCTTCGCTGACCGCCCGCACTACCGCAAGAAGCACCGGGAGAGACACATGCCGGTTCGGCAAGGCGATCCTCGCCACGCGGTCCTCGTTGGAGGCTTCGCCGCCCTGGGCGAAGGCAAAGCCATCATCCACTTCCGGCTTCCACAACTTGGGAGCGAAATCCTTCGACGCGACGTAGCGCTTGGCGCTGC
>WBUO01000422.1 GCA_008933675.1 Dechloromonas sp. | reverse complement strand
TGCCTGAAGAGTCGACTGCTTGCCAGCACTCCCACCGCAACCGCCAAAAGGTAAGGTGTCAGATTGAGTCTAGGAGAAAGCTCAATACGCGGAATCCATGGCAGCACCGCTGCAAAAGTAAGAAACAAGCCGATCGAAACGAGTCCGATCAGAAACGTATAGAAATTGATGAAACCGCGCTGCCTATGGGCAATCATTGAAGAATAACGTAAGAATCGACGCCAAACTCATTTCATTCAAGACACGACTTACAGTCAGTCAAATGCGCGATGCCGGGGGTGCATCTTTACCGTATCGCCAAACCAGCAAAACAAGGCTCACAGCGTTCAAGTACCGTGGTATAAAACGCCTTGGCTCCGAGAAGCAACGAAACAACCATCCGAGATAAAAGTAATCGGCCCACATCGGTATTCGCACTTGGTCACCGCTAAGAAATCCTATTGCCGCACCAACGCAATGAATGCCCGTGGCGAAACTGGCCCCCGCCTCTTTCTCTAGCCCGATCTTTAGGAAATACCCCAATCGCTCTTGCACACCGCCACCCAGACAAATGACAATATGGCTTGGCCGCCGTGCAAGCACGAGATCAAGCAACGCTCGATCATTCAATGGACCATCGGATGGATATACCGGCGCCAAATAACAGTCTTCCAGTTTCGTCAAATGCCCGCTTGCTCGCAACCACCTCAAGTTTCGATCACGCGAAATCGAATTTGGCATAATCCAAACAACCGGTCCCGATCCGACGCCGTTTGACTGCAAACGCTGTTGCAGCAAACGAAGATATTCAAGCCCCGAAATCCGCTCCAGTCTTTCCCACGCTATAAGCCTCCACAACAGCACCATATAGCCGGAGTCGGCTATCGCGAAATTTGCGCCAAGTAGAGCTTCTCGGTGTGCGGCATCAGCCGTCATACGGACCAGGACTGGAGCTGACGGAATTACGACTAGCCCGCCCGCCATAGCGCGCGATACTGCATCCGAAACTGTCCCCCGAAAAAACCGGACGCCTAAGATTCTCATGTCAGTCATATTGCCATAATGCATATTCAGCGTCTTATACCTTCGTCATTCTATCGGGAAAACAAATAGTCCGCCTGAATCAACTCGCGTCCTGATCTCTGTTCATTATAGCGTTCCTTAAGGAGGAATCCTTGTTCACTAAGGAATGCCTGCACCTCGGCGCGAAGCGCTTGTCCCTCATATAATGACACCTCTGAACACTCTACGTATACATATGAACACACCTTGAGTGTATCAATTCCACCACGCAGGACCTGGAGTTCGAATCCCTGTACATCAAGCTTTAGCAATTGCCGTGTACGCCCAACCCAGTAATCTGAGAAATCATCAAGGCGACTCACTGGCACCGCCATCGTTCCGACCTCAACGGTGTCCTTGAATAATTTGGTTTGCCTCTCTCCAATAGGCAACAGCGATGAGCTATCAGCACTTTTGCTAATGTGTAAGACTGCGACACCGTTCGTTGCCCCCAAAGCTGTCTCAATCAGACACACTAAAGGTTCCCGTTCATGCACCCTTCGAAACCTGCGTGCTTCCCTTGGTATTGGTTCAAATGCGACGACCGGCACCCCAGGTTTTACGTACCGGCAGACGAGCGAGAACTGGCCGCGATTTGCCCCAACATCGATGATCCCATCAGGAGCCAAGGATCTGAGGACATGCTGATGCTCAACTGCCGGAGCAACGCCGAGAGCTAGCGCTCTCCAGAAACTGATTCTTGAAAGCGAAACCAAGAGCTTCGCAATTCGCAATTTTACAAGTTCAACATTCATAGTCGTTCCGTCATACTGTATCCACACAAAGCGTCCGAACGCACATTAGCTTGAACCCGAACTCGCGGGCAACAGCCAGTCGAAAGTTACGCCTCGTGTTCCATCAAAAAGCAATCTCCAACGCGGGTGTGCGCCTCGGCGCGCAGTTTCCATAGGCGGCCTCAAGACGGAAGCGAAAGCTCATCGACGCAACTCAATGAGAAACTGACTTTGTCCGCCCGGCAGAAAACGATCCAGTGATGGCGAGTAATCCATAACCCTTATCGTGCGACTATCCTTGCTAAACTCCAAGATCCTAAGGTATCCCTCTCCTCCCTCGTTCCGCTGCTGAAAGTTTACGAGCATCTGAGCAACATTCTCGCCGCCAACGTTCTTTTCACACCGATATCCAAGTCCATCACCTAAAACATGCCCGCAAACTACGATCGAAGCTTTTTTCGTATTGGACACGACACCCTTCCAGATCTGCTCACCATCATTCGCATATCCCGGGAGCGCCATTATATGATAGTACTGCGGGTTTCCTGCCTGGGTAATGCCCTTGGTCTTGAAATCGAACCGCGTGTCGTCGTCGTATAAATAGGCGTGAGTAACGAGTATTATTGAGTGCCGCGGATGCTTTTCTACCAGGCCTTTTGCCCAGCGAAGCACTGCATCGCGCGGGCCAAACTCCAATCCTATAATAAGCCAATCAACTTCTCCAGCATCTAGCAAGTGATATACATTCGCGGGATCATCCTCTTGAAACGAGCCTGCATATCCGGTGTATTTTCTAGCATCTGAAATCGGAAAATAGCCTGCCATCAACGTACTCCGGTCATACGCATTTCCTCCGGGCCCGAGATCATGATTGCCCGGTATCACGAGGTATGGCACGTGGCCATTCAACTCCGACATAATCTTCCTAGCCTTTGCCCATTCCGACGGAATGTTATGCTGTGTCATATCTCCCGTGTGAAGCACGTAGCGAATATTGTCAGCCTCCTTTCTCTCTACGATCCACTGAGTCTGCCGGTGGAAATGGCGCTCATTGGCTTCCGCCTTATTCTGATCAACGTAACACTGGGTATCGGGCAGTACAATAATACGCCACGACGAGGGTGTCCTCAGATCCGCTCCCTGATCCGGAATGAAGTCCGGCATACGTTCGGAACGAATACTTTCCGATGCCTTCACAATTCCGGAAACAATTCCCTTAGAAATT
>WBUO01000421.1 GCA_008933675.1 Dechloromonas sp. | reverse complement strand
GTTCAGTCATGTCCGGCCAGCTGTTCTCGTGCCGGTGATCGCTGAAGCAGCTGTCGGAAACGATGATCTCGCCGCTTTCGGCGGCACGTCCGCACAGGCAGCGGCCGAGCGGCACCCGTTGCTCGTCGGCGAGGAAGCGGGCGGAGAAGGCGCCGCGCGTGGCGTACAACGCCAGTTCGCCGGCACCCTGGGCACGCAGGAAAACGCCGCCCTTGCGCTCGACAGCCAGGTGGCGCAGCGCGAAGACCGCTTCCAGTGCGCGATCCAGGCGTTCGGCGAGGGGCAGGCTGCTGTCCTGAAGGATGCGGGCGACGGCAAACTTGGCCTCGGCCCCCTCGCGCGCATCGGCCTCGGCTTCTTCCTGTTCCTTGCGTTGGGTGACATTCATTGCCGCCCCGCGATAGCCGAGGAAGCTGCCGTCGCCGGCGAAGACCGGAACGCCGCTGAGGCTGATCCAGACAACGCCCTTGCCGGGATGCGGCATGCGGTACTCGAAGCTGTGGAAGGGGCGGTGTGCTTCCAGCTCGGCGATATGCGCCTCCATGGCGACGAGGTCGCGGGTATCGATGACCGCCATGATCTCCCGCCGGGTCTTGCCGAGCGCGCGCGTCACGTCGAAGCCGAGCAGCTTGCCGGCGTTGTCGGAAAAAAACGAGAAGCGCAGCTCGGCATCCATTTCCCAGAACCACCAGTCGGAGCTGGTCGAGAAGATATCGAGGAAGCGCTGCTCGTTGGCGGCCAGCGATTCGTGCGCGGCCTGCAGGCGCTGTTCGGTGGTGCCGACCCGGCGTGCCAGGGCAGCGAACAGGATGAAGGCGATGACGGCGCCGGCGAAGACGATGAAGGCCAGTTGCTGCCAGCCTGTCCGGCGTTCGACGGTGACGTCGCGCAAGGCCAGCAGCGAGGCGACCGGCCGGCCGGCGTAATCGGCCAGCGGCAGGACGCGGCCATTCCAGTCCCGGTCGCCATCGGCGATGTCGAAGACTTCTCCGCCGTCCGTCTGCAGGCCGGCATTCCACAGCGGCTCGATGCCCTCCGGCAGGCGCTCGCGGGTCTGCGCCAGCACGGCCAGTTGCTGCAGGTCCTGCCAGCGGCCGCTCAGTCCGAGGGCGGCCTTGCCGGCGCTGAACTGTGCTTCGTTGACAAAGGACTTGCGGACCGCGACGAAGACGTCGAGTTGCGTCAGCTGCTTGATCTGCCGGGCGAACCACTCGGTCTCGCTACCGAGTTCGATGTAGCCGATCAGCTGCCCGTCCATCCACCAGGGCTGGACGTGGCGCAGCGTGAAGGTGGCGAGCGGTCCGAGTTCCAGGCCGTGGGCCGGCCGGCCGGCGGCAACGGCGTCGGCGAGCGTCTGGCGGGGGATCAGGTCGCCGCTGCGCGTCGGCTCGTGCACACGCAGCAGGACGTGGCGTTCGGGCGTGATGAAATACCAGTGGCTGATGCCGAACTGTTCGCGCAGGCGCTGCAGGAGCGGCTGGCTGGCAGCCAGCAGGGCGTTCCGGTCGCCGCGGCGCATGGCGTCTGCCAGCTGCCGGTCAGCCGCCGCCTGGGCGGCGAACCAGGCGAGATGCTGCTGATTGTCGCGCACCAGCCCCTGCCAGACCTTGAGCGCCTGGGTGGCACCGTGTTCGGTTTCCTGATGCTCGCGCTGCTGCAGCCAGCTGGCGAAGACCAGGGCGCAGACGACGAGCAGCGCCAGCAGCGTGCTGCCGACCGGTACCATGATCTGGCTTTTCAGACGGAAGCTTCTGGGCGTGCGCGGCATGCGGCGGCTGGGAACTGACTGCGATCAGACGGCCGCCGGACGGCCGGCGGCAGAGGGGATGGATTGCGGGGAGGGGAGCTGCGGCCTTGCCCGGCCGCGCTCAGCGGTAGACGAGGACCGGCACCTTCGAATGGGTGAGTACCTTGTTGGTCTCGCTGCCGAGCAGGAAACCGCTGATGCCGCGGCGCCCGTGCGAGGCCATGAAGATCAGGTCGCAGCCCGACTTTTCAGCCGCTTCGATGATCGCTTCGTAGGGTACGTCGCTGGTGGCGGCGACGGTATCGCAGGCGACCCCGGCTTCGGCGCACATCGCCTGGACTTCGCCGAGATACTGGGCAGCCTGGGTTTCGGCCATTTCGGCGAATTTCTCCGGTGTCGTCGGGTCGATCAGCGCCCCTTCGCCGAAGTAGGCAATCGGATATTCGGGCTTGGCGAAGAACACCGTGACGCGGGCGCCGGCTTCGCTGGCGAAGGAGACGGCACGGCGGGCAGTCGCCTGGGACAATTCCGAGCCATCGGTGGGAACAAGGATGTGCTTGAACATGGTCTACCTCCTGAAACGGTCTGCAGGCGTTGCTTTCCGCCTTGTTCAGGGTCATGCTACGCCAAGTCAGGAGGATTTCAAACATGCGTCTGGGTTTTCTCGGAGCGGCCGGCGAAGTCACCGGTTCCTGCACTTTGGTCGAGGCCGGAGGCGTGCGCTTCCTCGTCGATTGCGGCATGTTTCAGGGCGGGCCGGAGGCGCGCAGCAAGAACCAGCGGGCCCTCGATTTCGGTTTCGATGTACGGCGGATCGATTTCGTCCTGCTCACTCATGCCCACATCGATCATTCCGGCCTGCTCCCGCGACTGGCCATGCTTGGCTATCGCGGGCCGATCTATGCGACGACGGCCAGCATCGAACTGCTCGAAGTCCTGCTGCCGGACAGCGCCCACATCCAGGAGAAGGAAGCCGAGTGGCTGCTGCGCAACCGCCATCGGCGGGGCAAGGGCGAGCGCGGCATTCCGCCGCCGCTGTATTCGGTCGAGCAGGCGCTGGCTGCGTTACGCCTGCTGCGACCGGTCGCCTACGGCGAGGAGCTGAAGCCGGCGGACAACGTCAGCGTGCGTTTCCACGATGCCGGCCACATCCTCGGCTCGGCCTGGCTGGAGGTGCTCGTCGGCGGCGAGGGCAGGCCGCGCCGCCTGATCTTTTCCGGCGATCTCGGTCAGCCGGACCGGCCGGTGCTGCAC
>WBUO01000420.1 GCA_008933675.1 Dechloromonas sp. | reverse complement strand
GGCAGGCCGGCGCTTCCATCAGGAACTGTTCGAAATGCGCTGACGGTGGCCGGTGCCGCCCGCCTGATCGCCTTCCCCGCAGCCCTTCGCCTTCTTTCGACTTAACAAGTCGACCTCGGTTCAGGATCTCGTACTGGTTGTCTCGGGCCGTTGCGTCGGCGTAAGATCGGCGCGTCGAGCAGGTGGGGGGATGATGGACGCGATCGTACAAGGCGCCATGGCGGGCGCCATCGGTGCCTTGCTGGGTGGTGGGCTGGCCTGGGCGATCGAACGTATCGCGGGCAAGAAGCTGGCCTGGACCAGGGTGCTGCCGCTTGCCGGGGTGGTGGTCGTGCTGACGGTCTGGCGCATGGTGCCGAGCGATCCGCGTGTCCAGGCCATGGACGCGCTGGACCAGATCCCGTCGGTCGCCGCGCTCAAGGCGCATTACCCTGCCGATTATGCGCTGCTGAAGCAGGCGGTGACGGGGATCGACCTGGCTGCAAGCGTGCTCGAGGCCCAGAACATGGTCCGGCCCATCATTGCCAGTGTCATTGCCCGGCAGATGCCGAAGGCCAGCCCCGACAGCACCTATGATGTCATGCAGCTTCTCGTCGATCAGTTGACGGTCCTTCGACGCGTCGATCCCGCCGTGTGCGTCAGCATGGCCCGCGGCGGCACATCCGACCGGGACATGGGCCAGGTCATGCCCGTCGAGCTTCAGCAGCGTGACGGCGAGGTCATGGGCCGCCTGCTCACCCAGACCGCCACCGATCCCGAGCCACCGGCACGCCGCCTCAAGGAGGAAGAACTCGTCGCGCTCACCGTCCGCACCTTGGAGCGGCTAAGCCCCGAGAACGCAGTCCCCACGCTGGACCTGCTGATGAAGATGCCGTCGAAGCCCACTGCTCGCCAGAACGAACTGCTGTGCGACTACTACATCGCATCGTTCGCCGCGATATTGGCGCTGCCCGCGCCGGTCGCCGGCGTGAGGGGGCGGTCGTTTTTCGCGACCAAATAGGGGGCGGTGCTAAGTGACCCCGATCGAGAAATCTCCTCAGGTAAAAAGAGTTTTTCCCGCACGATCATCGGCATGTCGTCGCCCTACATTGCATTGCCGCATGCTGTTGGTCAGGCTGGGGCCGATCTGGTCGAGCAGGCTGTGCGATCGCGATCGTAGCCGTGAGCATGGTCCCTGTGAAATCGGCAGGGACCTATCCCGGCGGTCCTCAGGTACAGACCCAGCCGGATTTCCGACCGACCAGGCGCCGAAGCGGCAGAGGACGACGAGTCTCCCTTTATCGAACGCTTTGCAACGTGCAGGAGACGCACGAGGCGCAATTCGCTGAGGCCCGGAAACTGACCGCGACGATCGGGCACACTGGCAAGGGTGATCGTCAAATGACGCGTCAACGCCGGAGCGGTTCCTTTACATGTCCGCCATACATGTTAATAAAATCGTATTATTTTAACATATGGGGTGCGACATGTTAAAATCGGCGTACACGCTCCCCACCCTGCCCCCGGCCGTCGAACTGGAGACCGTGGCGATCCTCAAGGCCCTTGCCAGGGCAAACCGGGCGCTGGCGGAACTGAAGGGGCGGGCGGCCATCATCCCCAATCAGGGCATCCTGATTGACACCCTCGCCATGCAGGAAGCGAAGGCTTCGTCCGAGGTCGAGAATATCGTCACCACCCAGGACGAATTGTTCCAGGCGGATATTTTCCCGGAAAACCCGCAGTCGCCGGCAGCCAAGGAGGTTGCCCTCTACCGTGACGCCATCAAGGTCGGGCTTACCCGGATGCGCGCGAACAGCGGTATCATCGCCAATAATACCCTGATCGAGATGTTCCAGCTCCTCAAGAGGAGGGACGACAGTTTCCGCGTTACGCCGGGAACGGCACTTAAGCACGACCGGACGGGCGAAATTGTCTATGTGCCGCCGCAGGATGCCAACGAGATCATCGTGTTGATGACAGCCCTTGAGCGCTTCATCAACCAGGATGAAGCATGCACTCTGGACCCGCTCATCAAGATGGCGATCATTCACCACCAGTTCGAGAGTATCCACCCGTTCCCGGATGGCAACGGGCGGATCGGGCGCATTCTCAATGTGCTGTACCTCACGCGCGCGGGGCTGCTTGAGATTCCGATTCTCTATCTCAGCCGACACATCACCCAGACGAAGGACGATTACTATCGGCTGCTACAGCGAGTGCGCGATACCAACGGCATTCAAGGGGCGTGGGAGGAATGGGTGCTCTACATGCTGGAGGCCGTGGCAGGTACGGCGCAAACCACGCTTGGCTTGGTCGAGGGCGTTCGGCGGCAGATGGCAGACGTCAAGCGGCGGCTGCGCGACGAGTTGCCCAAGCTCTATTCGCAGGACCTGCTGAACAATCTGTTCCGCCACCCTTATACGCGAATCGAGTACGTAATGAACGACCTTAACGTGACTCGCCAGACGGCGGCTAAATGTTTGGATACCCTCGCGCAACATGGCTTTGTGGAAAAGCATAAGACTGGCCGAAACAACTATTATATTAATGTAGATCTTGTGCGTCTGTTCCTGCATCTGTCAGGGGGGCGGTGACACTACGATGACACCATTGACGCCGACGGGCCGAAGATTTTCGCTAAGTCTTTGAAAAGATTGGCGCACCCGACAAGATTCGAACTTGTGACCTCTGCCTTCGGAGGGCAGCGCTCTATCCAGCTGAGCTACGGGTGCATGCCGGCCGGTCGTTGTGGCGCGGACCTTAGCGGGTTTGTTCCCGGGTTGCAATCACCCGATCTGCGCCTTTTTCAGGGCTCTTTCTTCTTCGGGGCGATGCCGGGCTTGCGGTAGTCGACCTCCCAATGCACCGGCTTGAGCGGGGCCGAGAGGAAGCGGGGCAGGGCCGGGCGGACCAGGTCCTGGGCGGCGCGGTCGGCGGTGTCGGCGATGCGGCGGCGCAGGCGGGGTTCCAGCAGTTCGAAGGCGCGGCCGGCAAAGGCCAGCGCGGGGCGCGAGCGGGTTTTCAGCACGGCCTGCAGGGC
>WBUO01000419.1 GCA_008933675.1 Dechloromonas sp. | reverse complement strand
GTCTTGCCTTGCTCGCCGCTTTGCGCGACGCATTGGAAGGCAATCTCGACCGCGTCGAAGCCTGTATCCGGATCGACGGTTACGTCGCCTGCCGCCCCGATTTTCAAGACCATTCCACCGTGATCAACGGCGCATCCGATCTCATGGTGGAAATATTCGGCGACCGGGGATGCCATGCGCGGGTAGCCGTGGGCGTGGCAAGCCTCCCCTTAGGCGCGGCAGTCGAGGTCGCCGCCAATTTCCGGATCAAAAACTAGTCGGGTACGACGGCCTGGATGATGCCGAAGCGGTCCTCGCAAATTCGCGCTACTTCATCGCGCTCCCGTTTCAGAATGACGATCAAGTCGTCGAGAAGACGTGAACGCGATCGCTGAGGCGGCAGAATAAGCAATGTCCTGAAGCAAATGGCGGGTTCGAATTTTCGCGCGACCAGACCGCTTGCTTCGAATTCGCTCGACACAAATGCCATCGCATTGGTGAGGCCGACACCGACGCCGTCTGCGACCAACTGGCACACAGAGGCCGCAAACTGGGTTTCCACCACAACGTTGGGTTCTGCTCCCGCGGAGGCGAGGCCGGCGTCGAGCTGCTTTCGGGCCGTGTCGTCCGGCGAGAGTGACACCAATGGAATATCGTGAAGATCCGCCGGTCCGATGACCTCCTGGCTCGCAAGGGGATGCTCGGCCCGCATGACACAGATGCCCTGCGTGGTGAGGAAGGGTTCCGCAATCAGGTTCGCGGTGTCGATCTCGTCGGCGCAAAGACCGATATCGTGCGATCCGCTCGCGACCAGATTTCGGACGATACTGGAATTGGCGATTTCGAATGTAACCGTGACACCGGGCTGATCCTCGAGGAATCGCTTGATAACACGCGGCATCATCGACAGGCCGATTGCCGCGGAAGTCGCAATTCTGAGTGACCCGGCGCCGACGGCCCGAATTCTCGCGACGGCCTGCTTCAGCCGGTCGAGGCCCACATATGTGTCGATGATCTCCTGGTGAAGCAAATGCGCCTCGGACGTCGGAATCAGCCGGGGTCCCGACCGTTCGAACAGCCTGAGACGCGTGACATCCTCCAGCCTCTTGAGCGAGCGACTGATGGCAGGTTGGGAGACGCCGATCAACTCCGCCCCGCGCGTCGTCGATCCCGTGCGCATGACGGCATTGAATGCTTCGATCAGACTGAGGTTCATCGTCCTACTATTACATGAACGCATAATGATGCGCCATACTTCGATTTGAACGAAGAATTCCTACCGCTTAGCCTTGTGGCCAAGGAGTAATTCTCGCATGCACGACGATACGAAATGTCTCAGACCTCCTCCGGCGGAAGGTTCCTTCGCAAGCCTGGTCGTCCCCGTTCACCGCGCATCGACGATCGCATTCGAAAGCGTCGAGGATTATCAAAATCGCCGTGCTGCGATGTATGACGGATATTCCTACGGCCTCTATGGTACGCCCACCTCGCGCACGCTCGAAAATGCAATCGCGGCGATTGAGGATGCGACCCGCGCCATGGTGCTACCGTCGGGATTCGCAGCAATCGTCGTTACCACGCTCGCCTGCACCGCCGCGGGGCGGCGCGTGCTGTTTCCGGATACCGCTTATGATACGGTGCGTCCTTTCGCCGAGCGCTTCCTCGGCGGAATGGGAATCAAGTCGACCTACTATGATCCCATGGCTGGAGCGGCGATCGGTTCGATGCTCAAACCCGATATCGGCCTGGTCTGGGTTGAGTCTCCCGGCTCCATGACGCTGGAGGTTCAAGATGTTCCGGCAATCGCCAATGCCTGCCGGGATCGCGGTATCAAGGTGGCAGCCGACAACACCTATGCAACGCCACTTCGCTGCAAACCGTTGGCGCTCGGCGTCGATGTCTCGATTTGTGCCGTGTCGAAATATGTCTCGGGACATTCCGACGTCGTTATGGGTTCGATCGCAGTCGATGACGAACAGCTATTCCGGCGGTTGAAGGATTATGCCCGCTTCATGGGAATGGGGGTGTCCGCGGACGACGCGAGCCTCGTGCTTCGCGGCATGGAGACGATGGCCGTTCGACTGGATCGCACCGAATTGACGACATTGCGAGTTCTCGATGCGATCGCCGGCCACCCCGCCATAGAAGAAGTCCGCCATCCGGCGCTCGCAACAAATCCCGGACACGAATATTGGAAGCGTGACTTTTGTGGCTCCACCGGACTGATCACGCTCTTTCTGAAGCCCGTGGCAGCCAATGTGCTCGCGGCGGCAATCGAATCCATGGATCAGTTTGCCATCGGGGCGAGTTGGGGCGGGACCAAGAGCATCGTTGCCGTGCTGGATCGCCCACCGCTACGGACCGCAACGGCCACCCCTCATGACGGACCGCTCGTACGGCTGAGCATCGGTCTCGAAAACGTCGAGGACCTCCTCGCGTCGCTGTTGCCGGCACTGGATATGATCGCGGCAGACAGCAAACTGCCCACCTCTTCGCCATCACAAAAAAATGGGGCCGCACAATGAATATGATCTCGAAAAACCTTCTTATCGTCTCGGCCGCAGCCCTGGCGCTTGCCGGCTGTTCGGGCAAAGAAAAGCGCACGAGCCTCGTCGACAAGATCAAGGCCAGAAACGAACTCTATTGCAGCGGCAGCCAGGGTGTCCCCGGGCTCTCCCGGCCGGACGAAAAAGGCGTCTGGCGCGGTTTCGACAGCGATATCTGCCGGGCCATAGCGGCGGCGATCCTCGGCGATTCCAAAAAGGTTCGCTTCGTTCCGCTAAATGCCGCCCAGCGGCTGCCTGCGGTGCAGACCGGCGAAATCGATGTGCTGTCGCGTACGTCGACACTGACTTTCACTCGCGACATGACGATCCGGTTCGTGTCGACAACCCTCTACGATGGCGACGTAATCATCACCCGCAAGGCCGATGGCATCGACGAACCCGGGAAACTGGCCGGGCGGACGGTTTGCATGCAAGGCGGCGGAAGTCTGGTCGAAGGTGCGCTCAATGAGCTGGAAGAAAAATACAAGTTCCAGATGAAGCGGGTCTATTTC
>WBUO01000418.1 GCA_008933675.1 Dechloromonas sp. | reverse complement strand
GCGCGCCTACCATCACCGGAACCAACCAACCGATGGAGCGCGCAATGGATGACATGGCAGAGATGAACGAAGCCGTGGTCGCATCGATGCTGATAGGCGCCGCCTTGGGACAGGTACTGGTGGCGCGCGGCATCGTCGGCGCCGACGAAATCATCGCGCGGCTGCGCTTCCTCGGCCGAGACCGCGAAGTCGACACGCTGAAGCCCGCCCTGGCCGAGGCCATCCGGATCGTCAGCGGCTGGCGCTGACGGGCGGCCGTCAACCTAACGGTGTCGACGACCGCCCGCGCACTCCCTACCATCATCGGTGCGACTCGAACGATGGAGAGGAAGACGATGACGAAGAAATCACCGGCCGAGATAGCTGAGGCCCTTGCGGCTGAGCGAAACGAACTATTGGGGCGCGCGGCGGCACTGCCTGACATGGTCGCCGGCACGGTCGGGGCTGCCGTTATTCCGCTGATCGTCGCGGGCCAGTCGATTGCGTTCGATGACGTCATTGCCGAGTTGGAACGACGCGCGGCAATAAGCGAAGGTGATGCAGTCCGCGCCCAACCGGCCATCACGCACCTTCAGAAGTTGCGGCGGCAAACGGGAACTTGACGAAGTAGTTCAGCAGGATGAACAACATCATCCAATCTTCGTCTTTGAAGACGGCGTCGGCGTAGGCGAGGAAGAATTCACGCTTGTCGAATTCGGCTGGCCCAATCCAGCCTTTTTCCTTGTCGAACCAAGGATGTTCCATATGGGAGATGCTGGTCATGGCTGCGTCCCTCATTCACCGAGCCAAGTGCGTAGCACGCTCGGCCCGAAGATCGACGCGGCGGCGTGGGCGAGTGCGGCGAACAGATCGTCGCTGCTGATACCGGGCCGCCGCTCCCTCGCGGCGGCTACCAACTCCGCTGCCAGGGCTAAGCGATCTTCGGCAGGAATGACCGGCACATTCGTGTTTTCGGCCATGATCACCGCCTCCGGAAACGATCTGCGGCGCGCTGGATTTTGGCCCTGACCTGGTCGAAATCCGACAGCACCTCCCGGACGGCGCTGCCGTCTGCGTCCTTCGGCCATACAGGCCAAGGGGCCGGGATGGCGGCGGGCAGCTTGCCTTGCTCGGCCGCACAGCCGAGGTTCAGCAGTTCGGCAATCGTGGTGGCGTCGCCGATCGAGATCCCGGCAATGGTGACATCCGTGACGTCTCCAATCTCGATCGCCTCGACCAACGCGGCCAGGCCGTCCTCGATATCGCTGAGGATGTCGCTTGTGGGGTCACACGCAAACATCCGGAGGGCGCCCATCAGTTCGTGGGCCTTGGCCGCCTCGGTCAGCGCAAACCCGGCGCAACCGCCCTGGACGGAGATCTGATCATTGGAGACTGGGTTGATCAGATCGACCCGCCAGCGGTTCGCCTCTGCGTCGTAGGCGACGTAGCCGGCGATCACGCCGGGCGGATTAACTGACGCTTTATGGTTGTCGATCATGTTCAAGCTGCCTTCCGTTTTTGACGTGTCGGGGATGGGCTGGCGGGGGTACTCTCGGCACTGCCACCGCGGATGCGGTGGAGGCGATTACCAGCCGCGTCAAAGCGGTCGGCGAAGAGGGTCTTGACCTCGACACCGATCGCCTGGGCGATGGCCAGTTCGATCCGGGCATTCGGCCGCCACATCGTCTGCGAGACGGTCTGGCGATGGACGCCCAGGTCCCGTGCAATGTCGGCAAAGGAGGAGCCTGCGCACTTGAGCCGAGCCTGTACCCAGGCGGCTCGCGGCAACGTCTCGGCGGGGATGGTGTCAGCTTCCGTGATGCCCTTCATGGAAGCCGACCGTAATAGCAAAAGCTATTAGATGCAATAGCTATATGTTGTGTCTGGCCGCCGTGACCGCGCGCAAAAGTTCGCGCGTGCTTAGATCGTGGATGGAAGACGAGAAAACCGAAACAAATCAGGTGGTTAGCGGAACTTTGTCCGCTAGTGCCAACGTTGACCATGGCGATACTGGATTTCCCGCCCGTCTACGCGTGGTGATGGGGAAAGATGGTCCCTATATCTGGGCAAAGCGCCTTAACGTGAGCGCAAATGCCATCCAAAAGTGGTTGTCCGGACAGACTGAGCCAGGAATGAAAAATCTTGTGACGCTGGCCGAGATCGGCGGTGTCCAGATTGACTGGCTCGCAACTGGTCGTGGCTCGATGAAAGCAAAAGGTGTTGATGAAGAGGAGCCTGCCGTAAGCGATGCTGCAACCGAAGCGCCGGAGGCAGACCCGAAGTTGGTCCGCCGCCTCACGCGCGAATTTATCAAGGTTTACAAGGGGCTTGGCATAGCGGTCGACCAGTTGGACGTGGTCGAGATGGCCACCGAGGAGCATAACCGCATCCGCCGCCACGCGGCGGCCGGCCAAGCGCTGGACGCGGTCGTTGGCTATGCCGTCGACCAGCTGCGCCAACGGCTGCTGCAGGCGAACGACGAGGCCGCTTCGAGGAAACGCCCGGCGTGAGGCTGATCGATAGCCAGAATGTACGGTTGTCTAGAGACGATGAAAGGCGGGTTAATGGCGTAGACGGTCGGCAACCAGACGCGCCGCCAGGTCGCCCGCGTCGCGCCCGACCGCCATTGCCCACAATCCACGTCGCGGGCCGCGAAACCGCCTTCGATTGCCCAATTTGCCTGTCGCCGGCCAACGACGACGAAACCGCCTACCTCACCGCCGCAAACGGCGATTTTCCTGGGGTTTCATCCCATCAAATCCCGGCCAATCCCACCAAATCCCGGCAGTCTGGATTGCCCAGTTTCACTGTCGCCTCACAACGCGGCGTTGTTCACCTCGGCCCCCAGCGCCACGGCGAACGGATCGTACAGCGAGAAGCTGGGCCAGGCGGCGACATGCACCTGCTCGTCCTGGGCATACATCGCGTATTTCGACAGGGGCTGCAGATGTTCCCAGCAGCACAAGGCCCCCAGCCGGCCGATGCCGGGCCGGTCGTGCACGGCCAGGTCGCTGCCGTCGCCCTCGCCGAACACGGTGCGTTCGGCATGCGTCGGGCGC
>WBUO01000417.1 GCA_008933675.1 Dechloromonas sp. | reverse complement strand
AACCAGGTCTTCACCTTCAACGGCGCCGGCGTCGGCGAAGTTAAAACCGGCCATGCCCTGGCCGAAACCATCGCCTACTTCGACTCCCTGCGCCGAACCGACGCCCAAGGCGCCGCCAACCGGCTGGCCGCCCTCGACCTGAGCCAACTCGAATCCCAGGCGTACTACGCCACCCTCACCCAAAAACTCACCGACAACACCTGGACGGCACAGCAAGCCCTCGCCGCGCTGCAAGCCGTCAAGACCAGCATCACCACCGGCCGCCCGGAAATCGTCGCCCAGGAATTGAAACCCCTGGAAACCGCCCTCACCGACATCATCAAACTGCAACAGGAAGCTGCCCGCATCAAGGGCTTCACCTCCGGCGCCACCCCCAACCAGGCCGACACCCCGATCAAGGTCGTTGGCGAAAACGAAATCGAAGCCCAGACCCTTGCCTACCGGCTCGCCATCTACTTCGCCAGCCAGCGGACCCAAGGCACCCACCTCATCGCCGACCTCTCCCAGATCACCCAAAAACAATACGGCGGCAACCTGGGCAACCAATACGACCTCGTCGGCAAGGAAACCACCAACGGCGCCGCCAACTCCGCCGTCGCCAACTCCCAACTCCACTACGGCCAGGACGACGGCATCTTCATCGAAGAGCACCTTACTGACGCAGCAAACACCACCTATTGGAGGGCCGCCGCATGAAACGAACATTCATCGGATCGCTGCTACTCAGCCTCCTGCTGACCGCCTGCGCCGGGCTGTCGTCGGAAGAGAAGGTCCAGCAGGAAGCCGCCCAGGCACGTTACGCCAAAGCCGACGCCATGTTCCGGGAACGCTGCAAGAAATCCGGGGAGTTCATTTACCGGACGGCGGAAAACGTGGAAGGGGTGTTCCTGCTCAAGCTGCGACCCAGTCAAATCAACCGGAGCGACCAATACCGGATGGATGATCCGTTTGGAAGGGACTTGGGAGGAGATGGATATATCGAGAGCTTCATTCGTGGACAATTCCAGGCAACACATACAGGTATTGGACGTCCCGGATCACCTCAGTACATCGGCTACCACTACGTCGACGCCATCGACCCGAAAGACGGCAAACGCTACCGCTACACAGGCGGAATGAAAGCCGTCGGGAGGAAGGATATCAACGCCAAAGGCGTTCAGATGGCATTGGAAAGAAATCCCAATTACGACCTGAACATCTACCGCTTCGTCCTCGACAAGGTTCCCGCGCCCGATCCCGCGCCGCGCTACGGGGTGACCTACGACGACATCTCGACGCGTGAGGAACGGGACTACTGGATCGCTGGCAGTTCGCTGAAGGTGATCGACCTCAAGACCAACGAAGTGATGGCCGAGCGCATCGGCTACATGATGGATCGCGGGCAGGGCAGTACGGGGGGCGGAAGGTCGCCGTGGCTGTTGGCTGAACGAACTGCATGTCCTGCATTTCCTACCACCTCTGGTGGATACCCGTTCAAAGGGTACCAAACCCGAAATTTCGTAGAAAAAGTCCTGCACATTGCTGAGGAGAAATGATCATGACCACACCGACGATTGCTCAATACCTGAAATACGCCAACCTCCAAATGGCGGCCGAAGCGTTTCTGGTTGATAGTCAAGATAAACCATTGACAGGGCAGCAATATATTGACGCTCTTGTACGTGGCAACAACCACGCCTCCTACTTCACCGAAACCGAAGCCATCAAATTCGAGCGTGACTGGGAAGTTGTTGACCAATGCAAGAACACCCCGACCGGCTTCTCCGGCACCCTGTTCCGGAACAAGACGACCAACGAATACGTTCTCAGCTTCCGCAGCACCGAAGCCTACGACGACGCCATCCGCGACAGCGCCTCGACCAACACCCTGGAAATCCACAGCACCGGCTGGGCCTGGGGCCAGATATCGGACATGGAAGCCTGGTATGCCAGCATCAAGAGCCAGATCGACGGACCGCTCAACGTCACCGGCTACAGCCTCGGCGGCCACCTCGCCACCACCTTCAACCTGCTGCACCAAAACGAAATCAACCAGGTCTTCACCTTCAACGGCGCCGGCGTCGGCGAAGTCAAGACCGGCAGCCTTGAAGAAGCCGTCGCCTACTTCGACGCCCTGCGCCGAACCGACGCCCAAGGCGCCGTCAACCGGCGGGTCGCCCTCGACCTGAGCCAACTCGAATCCCAGGCGTACTACGCCACCCTCACCCAAAAACTCACCGACAACACCTGGACGGCACAACAAGCCCTCACCGCGCTGCAAGCCGCCAAGACCAGCATCACCACCGGCCGCCCGGAAATCGTCGCCCAGGAATTGAAACCCCTGGAAACCGCCCTCACCGACATCATCAAACTGCAACAGGAAGCTGCCCGCATCCAAGGCTTCACCTCCGGCACCACCCCCAACCAGGCCGACACCCCGATCAAGGTCGTTGGCGAAAACGAAATCGAAGCCCAGACCCTTGCCTACCGGCTCGCCATCTACTTCGCCAGCCAGCGGACCCAAGGCACCCACCTCGTCGCCGACCTCTCCCAGATCACCCAAAAGCAATACGGCGGCAACCTGGGCAACCAATACGACCTCGTCGGCAAGGAAACCACCAACGGCGCCGCCAACTCCGCCGTCGCCAACTCCCAACTCCACTACGGCCAGGACGACGGCGTCTTCATCGAAGACCAGCCGATGACCCGGGGCAGCTTCACCCTCGACTTCCTCAAAGACCTGCTGCTCACCGGCAAAGTCAACCTGCTGCAAGACCAATACAAGATCAACGGCTTCGCCGACACCCACAGCCTGACCCTGATCATCGACAGCCTCAACATCCAGAACAGCCTGCTCAACCTGCTCCCCGAAGGCCAGCGCAACACCGACACGACACGCAACGCCCTGCAACAAATCCTGAAGAACGCCTCTGCCATCAAAGCCAACGAGCTGGGCAGCCAGGGCCAGGCCGAAGGCGACCCCCTGGAAAACGTGCTCAACGCCCTGGGCACCCTGCTGCTCGGCCCCGAGGAGTGGAACACCCTGCGCGGCGACGCCA
>WBUO01000416.1 GCA_008933675.1 Dechloromonas sp. | reverse complement strand
CCCTTTCATCCGCATCCGAAATCCGCGGCGCGGGGCTGACGATCTCGAGAAAGGTCGCATCGTCGCGAATAACGTCGGTGGCGCGCCTGAGGAAGGGATTAGCCATGATCAGCCGTGCCTGTCGCGGCGGCGGAAGAGCGGCTGCATCCGATGGCCGTGTTCGCCAGGGGTCTCGGCCCACAGCAGCGGAATCGCATTGTTCGGGGTGTTGTGCTCGAGCACCAGCGGAAGCGCGCAGTCGGCGTAGCCCATCTTGAAGTCCGTTTGTCCCGCTTCCCCGGCATGCTCCTTGAGGCGCAGAAACAGCCAGTGGTCATAATATTTTTCACACAAGGCAATCACCGCATCATCCGTCGGCGACTGCAACCGGAGCGATGGCGGGAGCAGCATACCCTCGGTGATCGCAATAGACCCATAGGATCGTTCGTGCCATTCGCGGCTTGCCTGTTCGACGCGTTCGACGAGCGCCTCGCGCGCCTGTGACGTCGAGACATAATGATGGATATGAAGTGCATAGCCTTCGGCGATCGGAAACGCGTCGCCGAGTTCGGCGCGCGCCGTCACGACCATGTCGTTGAACTTGCGAAGCTTTCCTTTCCAACCGTCGCCGTTGTTGCGGATGAAAGTCGTACCCGACGCCGTGAAATCGTCGATCAGGAAGACATGCTCGAAATGCTCGTCACCCTGATCCAGCTCTTTCAACTTTCCGCCGAGATCCTTCCACTTCTCTATGCCGATGTTCATCATCGGCAGGACCTGTTCCTGCGAAATGCGCCCCGAATTGGCGCGACGCAGGATATCGATCCGGCTGCCGTCGCTCATCCCGACAAACAGCGAGCGGCGCAATATCTGATTGAACGCGGCGACCGCGTCGCTGTTTCCCCAGACCTCGTGCGGCCGAATTCCTGCCTGTTCGGCAGCGAGACGCCGAAAATGAGGCGTAACCGTCTCGGGGAAGAAAGCGTCGATGACGCGGTACATCTCGGCGTTGGAGATATAAACCAGTCGATGCTTCACGAAGTCATAGGCGGTCTGTCTGTCCTCGGGATCGAATTGCTTCAACCAGGTAGCAAGGCTCTCGATAAAACGCGATCCGGCCCGGAAATCGCTGTAGCCGTCATATTTTACCGAGGCGGCCAGCTGGAGCCAATTATATTCGGCGGTGGCAACGCCGTCGTCGGTCCAGTTCATGATATTGGCAATGAGCCTCAGCCCCAAAAGGTTCATCGATATGTCCGATCCTCTGCGCTCCGCCCTGCGGGCGAAACGTCCCCCAAGAATTCTGATAGCGTTAAGCCGTGAGATCGCAATGATCGCTCCCTAAGATTGTTCGGAAGAATAGACCGATTTGGAACAAAGCGGCGGGTGCAGCGCGAACAAAAAGAAAGCGAAATCCTTTCGGTCTAGCTCGATCGCGCGATGCGCGGAGCAACGCAGCGGCTGCCTACGTGTCCAGCATATCCCACTCGTCACCTAACACCCAACGGATCGCAGACAGCTTGCCGCTGAGCATCCCCCACTCGAAGTCGCTCCAAGGTCCGAGTTCGTCAGGGTACTGCTCTTCCGCCCGCTTCATCGCCGCGATCATGCCGTCCCAGATCGTGTCCACAATCATGCCGCGCTGCTCCTCGCGTGTAGCTGCCTCCCATACCTCTTGCGGTACCTTCTTCTCCCGGCCGCTCTCTACGGCGTCGATGATGCCCCACTTCCGCCCATACCAAATCTGCGTGGTCAGCTTGTCCTCGGCCTCTAGTAGTTCGGAAAGGGCGCGAGACTCTTGACTGTATTCTCGGTCGAACGTGATCTCCTCGATCAGGTCGCTAGCGAATTCGCTGACAAGGGCTCCTAGGTTAGTCGAGTAACGCGAGTGTACCCCGTCGAAAAGAGGCGATAGGTCAGGATGTGGGAGGCGGGTATCTCCTGCCTTTTGGCTAAAATCGTGAATGTTGTGGGTAACGAAGGCGAGTACGTCATCATCGTTCCGCTTAGCCAGAGCATCGATATAAGTTTCAACGATGATCGCGTCTCCGATGCCGTTGATCTGGCGGTGGAACGGCGCAACCTTCGCTATGGCGCGGTCTGCCGCGCGAACCTTGATGCTGTCACTAACCGGCACGGGTTCAGTCGTGGAGAACAACTTCTCTATCAGCCCTACGGCCTCATTCACCGCCTCGCCACCTGTAGCGATCCGATGGTCAACTTCGTTCAACTGTCTAATGATGTCGTCGCGACCGTCTTCATGCGCAAACTGCACGACCGCGTCCTTCACTCGCTTGAAATGGCTCGACAGGCTAGCCCGGCTGGAAGCCATTACCCGATCACGATTACGTGCGAACTCGTCGAGGATTATCTGCGGGACAATGAGCTGGATTTCATCCGCCTCTGTCATGGCGAACATCGCGTCGAGCAGAGGCAGGTGGCGAGGATCCTTGGTCAGGTCGAGCCAAACGCAGGTGTCGATCAGTAGCATTACTTTCATGTCACGAGCGTAGCGATCACTACTCGCGGTCGCCAGTCTCCGCGTCACCTTCCTGGTCGGTGGCGGGGCCGGTTACGCGCGGCAACCATCTAACCGCCAAATGGCAGCTTAGAACCCGCCTCTCGCCAAAAGCTGCCTGACCGCAACCGGCCATTGTCCCTTGCTTCGGACGCGCGTGTCCGCTTCCCAATGGAGTCATCGCATTAAATGGCGGCGATTTATCACGCTCAATCGGCCGGCGATCATCCTTGGTATCCAACCGCGGTTCGGTGATCTTGTTGGTCGTGCTGCCCTATCGACGGCATTGGGCGCTCGCTCACCGAGATGGAACGACAAGGCGCGCTCGGCGCGCTCAGCGAAGCGGGCGGATAACCGTGCGCTTCGTCCCGGCCTCGCTCTTGAGCGCCGCTGGCGCGATGCCGCGTTCGACCCAAGCTTCGAGCGCCAGCCGCACGTCGTGCTCGCGGTCCTGGTGCACCGCGGGCGCGTCGAGCGACTGGCCGAAACTCGTCGCCGCTGCGCCGCCTTGGCAATGCGACATGCCGGGAATAATGAACAGGCGATAGA
>WBUO01000415.1 GCA_008933675.1 Dechloromonas sp. | reverse complement strand
GCGGATTGGTGGACAACTGGTCGACCGGATTCTGCGTGGCGATGACGAAGAAGGGTTCGGGCAGCGGCCGGGTCGCCCCGTCGCTGGAGACCTGCCGTTCCTCCATGGCCTCGAGCAAAGCCGATTGGGTCTTCGGCGAGGCGCGATTGATCTCGTCGGCGAGCAGCAGTTGCGTGAAGATCGGGCCGGGGTGGAAGACGAACTCGCCCCGCTCCTTGACGAAGATCGCTGCGCCGGTGAGGTCGCCGGGCAGCAGGTCGTTGGTGAACTGCACGCGGTTGAAACCCAGGCCGAGCGTTTTGGCCAGCGCGTGCGCCAGTACCGTCTTGCCCATGCCGGGCAGGTCCTCGAGCAGCAGGTGGCCGCGGGCGATCAGGCAGGCGAAGGCCAGCCTGACGCAGTGCTGCTTGCCGAGCAGGACGCTGTTGACGGCGGCGGTGGCGCCAGCCAGCGGAGCGGCGGGCAGATCGTGGATATTCATGCTTGATTTCCTGTGTGGTTGGTTGGGCCCGGTAGGGGCTAGATCGATTCGAGAAACCTGAGCAGGGCCGCCCGGTCCTCGCGCTTCATGCCCATGAAGCGCGATCTGGCGATGGCCGCCTCGCCGTCGTGCCAGAGAATGGCTTCCTGCAGGTTGCGGGCACGCTGGTCGTGCAGGAATACCGTGTGGTGATTGCTCTTCTGCGTCAGACCTTGTCCCCAGAGCGGCGGTGTCCGCCATTCCTGGGCGCTGGCCTCGCCATCCGGCCGGCCGCTCAGGCCGGGGCCCATGTCGTGCAGCAGCAGGTCGCTGTAGGGGTGGATGGTCTGCCGGCGCAGGCGCCGGATCGGGTGGCTGTCGTCGGTGGTCAGCGTCGGCACGTGGCAGGCAGCGCAGCCGGCGTCGGCGAACAGCCTTTCACCCCGCTGGACGGCCGGATCGTCGATGTCGCGGCGGGCTGGCACGGCCAGCAATTGCAGATAGACGGTCAGTGCCCGGATCTGCGCCTCGCTCAGATCGGTGTGCCCGGGGCCACCGTTCTTCGGCGCGGCGGCACATTCCTTCTGGTTGGGCAGACAGAGTTCCTGCGGATGCAGCGGCGAGGTCATGCCCATGTCGTTGTAGGCGGCACCGGCAGCCTGGGCACGCAGATGCGGTTCGTTGGCCTTCAGCGAGAACTTGCCGATGACGCGCTGTCCGGATTCCGGGTCAATGACCCAGTTGGGGCGGCCGGAGATGCCGTCCGGGTGGTTTTTCTGGGCTTTGGCGAGGGCCAGCAGTGTCTCCGTTCCGAGCGCTTCGAGCAGGCCCATGCCCGCCAGACGCGGGGCGCTGCGTGCTTCGTAAATGGTCTCCTCCGGCAAGGGACCGTAGCCGGGATCGAGCACGCGGTAGGCTGGCCGGCGCAGGCTGAATCGTTCGCCATCCGGAAAGCTGCCGGGAACCTCCACGTAGTCGATGACCCCCTGGCCCTCGGGCGGTACGCCTGGGGCCGAGCTCTTGTCGCGCAACTGGACGTGATAGCCGGGCGGAGCCATGTAGCCGCCCTTGCCGTCGGCGACGCTCATGCGCAGGAAAATGCCGTTCATGACCTGGCCCGTCTGGTAGGGGGCCGCCACCGCGCCGTCGCGGAAATGGCAGTTGCCGCAACCGCTGGCGTTGTACAACGGGCCGAGTCCTTCCGGTGTCGTCGCCACATCGCCCGGTTTGCTCGTCGCCGGATCGCGGCCGCTCGCCGTCTTGAACGGGGTATCGAACAGGCCGTCGCCGTCGTCGAACAGCTTTTCGTATTGCCAGGGCAGGTTGTCGGCCGGCTGACCGAAGGGCTTGAAGCCCTTGTGGAAGGTCGTCATGTCGCCGGCCGTCAGCAGGCGCGGATCGGCGGCGGCCGACGGCAGCTCGCCATTGCCGTAGCCGCTTTGCCAGGCGTAGCGGGTTTCCCAGATCGACCAGCCGAGAACGGCCAGGGCGAGGGCGAGAACGGCCAGCGCCGGGGCGAGCAGGGGACGCCGCGGCGGCGGGGTCAGCGAAGTATCCATGACGGTTTCCTTTCTCAACCGGATCAGAAGTCGTAGCGGTAGCCGAGCCGTGCCGACCAGCTGGCGAGTTCCGTTTCGCCGAGGTCGATCGTGCTGCGCGCGCCGTTGTAGTGGAAGGTGGTGTTTTCGCCGCGAGCGGTCTTCATCGCCCGCCGGTTTGTCTCGAGCGTCAGCCGGTGGCTGCCGGCAAGCCGGATGGCGGCGCCGGCTTCCGCCTCCCAGCCGCGTCCGTCGTCGCGCTGCCGGAAGCTGAGCGGATGGGCGAGATCGCCGCGCAGGTTCCAGTTGGCGTCGGCCTTGAAGTCGAACCAGTGACGCTTGATGCCGGCACGCAGGGTCAACCGCTCAGTGGCCTTGAACTCGCCGTCGATACCGAGCCAGACGCCCTGCCAGCGCGGACGGTAACGGCTGTGCAGGCCGTCGAACGGACCGAGCGGCATGTTCCAGGCGATGCCGAGCAGGGCGGCATTGGCGGCGTCGGAGACGACCTGCCGGCCGTTGCTTGAGCGGTAGGTGCTTTCGTGGTGCGCGACGCCGACCAGGGGCGTCAGGCTGCCGAGGCCGCCGAGCGGCAGGCGCCAGCCGAAGCCCAGGCTGGCATCGAACATCTCGCTGTCGCGGGCATCGGCCAGTGAACGGGAAAATTCGGCCTGGCGATGATCTCGCGCATAGTCCGAGTCGCGCACCGCGCCGTCGGCAAAGACCCGGCGATCACGCGCCTCGTGGGTCAGGGTCACCTGCTCGAAGGGGCCGTCGAAGACGATCGTGTGGGTCCCGGGGACGGCACCGACGCGCACGCTCGTCATCGGGACCCCACGGCCGAGGGGAGGCACCAGGGCATCGTGGATCGCGATCGCGGTCCCGGACGGTGCGTCCTTCTTGGCCGCGTGGTGTGTTTCCACGAGGGCGGCGCCGAACTGCGGGTGTTGCGCGAACAGGGCGCCGGCGCGCGCCGCGAGTTCGAGGAGGAGCGCCACGCCGATCGAGAAGTTCGGGGCGAAGAGCAATGCGCCCCCGCGTTCACGGGCCA
>WBUO01000414.1 GCA_008933675.1 Dechloromonas sp. | reverse complement strand
GCCGTAGATCAGGTGGTCGACGCCGGCGGCCAGTTTGTTGCCGGAGAGGTGGCCGAGCATGACGATGATGTAGGCGCGCAGCCAGTTGGCGACGACGGGGACGAGTATGGAGACGAGGATGAAGATCAGCCGGCGGCGCAGCGAGGTGTAGTTGAGGTAGGCGAAGAGGGTGCCGACGGTGAGCGAGGCGATGATGTAGCGGATGCCGCTGCAGGCCTCGACGACGGACCAGTTGCCGGAGGGGATGACGAACTGCAGGCCTTCCTGGTAGACCGGGATGCCGCTGGCGCGCAGGGCGAGAACAGTGAAGGCCGCTGTCCAGTCCATCAGCCGGGGCATCATGAAATCGCCGAAGGGAACGGAGAAGAAGAGGAAGGCGAGCGGGAAGGCGATGCGTTTGCTGACGGCTGTGCCGAGCAGGGCCATGATGGCGAGGACCAGCGTGGCGACGAGGGCGAACTGGGTGAGGGCGTTGACGGCTGTCAGTTCGCCGAGCAGCCAGGCGAAGGTGGTGAAGATGATGGGGATGGCCAGCAGCAGCGAGGTGCGCGGCTGTTCGGCATGGATCAGGGCACGCTGCCGCCAGATGAGCCAGAGTGCGATGGGCGGTACGACGAAGGCGTGGGTGTAGGTTTCCGAGCGCGACCAGATGCCGACCATGGCGGCGGCAGTGTCCCAGTACCAGTAGATGAGCCAGGCGATCAGCGCCAGCACGAGCGGCAGCGCTTGCCGCCAGGCGGGGGACAGTTCGCTGCGGGCGGCGGTCATGATGTCTGGCCGGTTGAGGTCTGCAGGTAGGGGTCGATGCCGCTCATGTGGGCATCCCAGCTGTAGCGGGCGATGACCCGGGCGCGGGCGGCGCGGCCGATGCTTGCCGAGCGTTCGGGATCGGCGAGCAGGGCATCGATGTTGCTGATGAATTCTTCGGCGCCGGCGGCTGCCAGCAGCTCGCTGCCCGGGTTCGCGTCGACCGGACCGGCGCATTCGCTGGCGGCGATGACCGGGCGTTCCATGGCCATGGCTTCGAGGATCTTGTTCTGGATGCCGCGGGCGACGCGCAGGGGAGCGACGACAACGCCGGCGTGCTGCAGGTAGGGGCGGACGTCGGGCACGGTGCCGGTGACGACGACGTGTTCGCCGGCCAGGGCCAGGACTTCCGGTGTCGGACTGCGCCCGACGATGTAGAAGCGCAGCCCGGGCCGTCGTTGCAGCAGGCCCGGCAGCATTTCGCTGACGAACCAGGTGGCGGCATCGATGTTCGGCCAGTAGTCCATGGCGCCGGTGAAGACCACCGCCTCTTCGTCCGCCGGAAAGGGAGAGGCCCGCTCGGCGCTGGGGGCGAAGTAGTCGGCGTCGACACCGTTGCACATGGCTTCGACGCGGACGCTGCATTCCGGTGCCAGTTTGCGGAAGAGCTCGACTTCGGCGTCGGTGACGAGGAAGGAGCGGGCGGCCTGCATGGCCATTTCACGTTCGTAGGCGAGCAGCAGGCGGCCTTCGCGGCGATAGATCCAGGATAGCGGCCAGCGGTGCTTGGGGGCGTATTGCGTCCACTTGACGGAGTCGACATCGACGAAGTCGATCAGCAGCGGCAGGCGCTGTTTGCCTTCGACATACTGTGCCATGGCCGAGCTGAAGACGACGACGGCATCGATTTTCTGCCGGCGGCAGGTGTCGTCGACCCAGTTCTGCAGGGTCGCGTCGAGGTAGTAGCGCAGGGTCAGCGGTTCGCCGGCGAGCAGGCCGTTGAGGCTGCGCACCTTGGCCATGCGCGGATCGAGCCGGGCGACATGAATGTCGGCGCACATGCCCTGCAGGAGCGGAATGTGGACGGCATCCTCGGGATCGTCGATGAAGGTGCCGAGGAAGACGCGATGCTGCTTGAGCAGGTGCTTGAGCAGATGGTAGGAGCGTACCTTGTCGCCCTTGTTGGGCGGGTAGGGCAGGCGATGGACGAGGTAAAGGATGTTGGCCATGGTTTCTCCCTAGCCCAGGTTGCGCACGATGTGCGGCCCGAGCCAGTTGGCCAGCCCGATCGGCATGCGCCGCCAGGCTTCGATGAAGAGTTTGTACTTGGCGTTGTTGGGGTTGTTCTGCGGAATGCTGTCGCGTTTGTAGAGACGGTATTCGTAGTGCAGCGGTTGCGGCTCGAAACCCCAGTTCTTCTTGAAGGCATAGGGGCCGGTGCCGACCTTGCTGCGCCCGTAGTCGAAGAGGCGCAGGCCGCGTTCGCAGGAGCGGCGCATCAGTTCCCAGTACTTGAAGTCGTTGGCGGCCAGGTCGCGTGCTGCTTCGTCGTCGCCGGCGTAGTAGGGCAGGACTTCATCGCGGAAATAGAAGGAGAGCACGCTGCTCAGCAGGCGGCCATCGGCGGTGGTGACGGTGAGAATCTCGCAATCCTTGCCGAAGACGCGCAGCAGGGTTTCGAAGTAGCGCTTGGGCATGGCCGGCGTGCCGTGGCGATGGACGTTGTCGGCGAAGACGGCGAAGAAGCGGTCGGCGTTGGTGTCGATATGGCTGACCAGGCCGTTCTTGATGCCCTTGCGCACCATCGCCCGCTGTTTGCGCGGGATGGCCAGCATGTTGGCTTCGACTTCGGGCAGGATTTCCTTGCGGAAGGTGACATAGAGGTCCTGGGTCGGCCAGTCGGCATGGCGCGGTGCGACGTTGCGGAATTCGAGATGGTCTACGCCCAGCTGGACGGCCAGTTTCTGCGCTTCTTCTTCCAGGGCGGCCGCGGCTTCTGGGCTGTTGGCGGCGACGCCACCATAGACGGCAAAGGGCAGGGCGACGAGGGCGTTGCCGAAGAGCAGGCTGTTGACGTGGGCGAGCGGCAGAACGCCGCAGATTTCGCCGCCTTCATGGGCATGGAGGAAATAGGTGGCGTGGCGGAAGACGTCGCGGATGATGCCTTGCCAGTCGGCGCGGTGGAAAAAGGTGGCTTCAGGGCAGGCGTGGACAAATTCGTCCCAGCGGGTCGCCCCCTTGGTGTCGGCAGGGTCAAGGCGTTCGACGATCATGCTGTTCAGGCCGTGCCGAGGAACAGTTCGTC
>WBUO01000053.1 GCA_008933675.1 Dechloromonas sp. | reverse complement strand
TATCGGCCCCGGTCCCTTCTGCGGCATGCTGCTCGCCGACATGGGCGCGGACGTGACGCTGCTCGAGCGCGCCGGCGGCACCTTCGCTTCCCAACTGTTCGGCGGCGGACGCAAGGCCGTGGCCAATCGCGGCAAGCGTTCACTGTGCCTCGACCTCAAGCACCCCGAGACGAAGCCGCTGGTCCACGACCTGATCCGCCAGGCCGACGTACTGATCGAGGGTTTCCGGCCCGGCGTCATGGAACGCCTGGGTTATGGCCCGGATGCTTGCCTGGCACTGAACCCGCGCCTTATCTATGGACGGATGACCGGCTGGGGCCAGGACGGCCCGCTGGCACCACGCGCCGGACACGATGCCAACTATGCCGCCATCGCCGGCGTGCTCGATACCGGCCGCCGGCATGGCGGAGCACCGTGGGCACCGCCGACGCTGGTCGGCGACATGGGCGGTGGCGGCCTGATGCTGGCCTGGGGGATCGCCTGCGCGCTGCTCGAGGCGCAGCGCAGCGGCCAGGGACAGGTCATCGATGCCGCCATGTGCGAGGGGGCCGCCCTGCTCGCCCACGGCCTCTTCAACCTGGAAGCACTCGGCGAGTGGCACGGCCACTGCGCGATCGATTCGAGCGCCCCGTTCTATGACGTCTTCGCCTGCGCCGACGGCGGCTGGCTAAGCGTCTGCCCGCTCGAGCCGCAGTTCTACGCGGGCTTCATCGCTCGTCTCGGCCTGGCAGGCGATCCCGACTTCAGCGGCGCGCAGTACGACAGCGCGCGCTGGCCAAGGATGAAGGAGCGACTGGTCGAACTCTTCCGGCAACATCCACGCAGCTACTGGGAGGCTTTGTTTGCCGACAGCGATGATTGTGTCTGGCCGGTGCTGAGCATGCAGGAAGCGCCGGAACATCCGCACAACCGGGCCCGTCAGGCTTTTGTCGACATCGCCGGCGTTCGCCAGCCAGCGCCGGCCCCCCGTCTGTCGCGCACCCCGGCAGAGATCCGCCAAGCACCGCCGGTCCTCGGCGAACATACTCGCGAACGCCTGACGGCGCTCGGGCTGCTACCCGAAGAAATCGACCGCCTGATCGCGCTGGGCGCCGTTGCCGTCGCCAGCTGACGCCGTCATTTCTCGCAAACAGCCAGAGCGTCGGCTTCCAGCTCGATTTCCATGCCCCGGGCCAACGGCCGGTCGATGAACATGCCGCGATAAAGCCGGCCGGCGTTCTCAGCCCGGCGGGCATGCGGCGTTTCCCAGTCGGTGACGCGCAGGCGGACGACACCGATCTGCTCGTCACGCTCCGGCGTTCCGGCTTGCAGGCAGGGCTGGGCAAGGGCCAGGCGGACATACTCGGCACGCGAATACTGCGACAGCTCCTTGTCCGGCACCTCCGGACAGGCCTGCAGGCGACGGGTGCGGACCTCGGCGGCGACGACGCTGCCCTTCAGGTAGAACAACGGATCGGTGATCACCCAGCCGGCACCGCCCTCCTCGTAGCGTACGCAATGGCCGGGCTGCAGCAGCTCCGGATACTTGAACAGCAACCGGGCCGAGGGACGCAGCAGCGGTTCGTCGGCAAGCGCCGGAGAGACCAGCAAGGCCAGCAGGAGTAATGGAAGGCGCATGAAAAAAGCCGGGTCAATAAACCCGGCTATCTTCAATCACCTTGCCGTCATTGGGCAAGGCCCCCGGTGCGGCAAACGCGACCTCGCCACGCATTTTGGTGACTTCGCGCAGCGTTGCGACAACAGCCTTGTCGAGAACCTCGCCACCGGATCCGATTTCGCAGTGCAGGGTCATGCGGTCCTGACCGCCCGGGTTGTCGACGACCAGACGCAGGCGGTGAATTTCCGGATGGCGGCGGGCGATGTCGGCAATCTGCTCGGGATGGACGAACATGCCCTTGACCTTGGTCGTCTGGTCAGCCCGCCCCATCCAGCCCTTCAGGCGGATGTTGCTGCGCCCGCAGGGCGAGCGTCCGGGCAGCACGGCCGACAGGTCGCCGGTGGCAAAGCGGATCAGCGGGTAGTCGGGATTGAAGGTGGTGACCACGACCTCGCCGACTTCACCGGGCGCCACCGGATCACCGGTGCCGGGGCGGACGATCTCGACCAGCACGCCTTCCTCGACCACCAGCCCTTCCTCGGCCTCGGTTTCATAGGCGATGGCACCGATATCGGCTGTCGCATAGCACTGCCGAACGGTAATGCCACGCTCATTGAGCCAGGCCCGGGTGATGCCGGGCAGCGCCTCGCCGGAGACACAGGCCTTTTTCAGCGACGAGATGTCGGCCCCGAGTTCCTCGGCCTTCTCGACGATGATGCGCAGGAAGGACGGCGTGCCGACGTAACCATCCGGCCGCATGTCGCTCATCGCCTGCACCTGCTGTTCGGTCTGGCCGGTGCCACCGGGGAAGACGGCGCAGCCCAGCTTGCGCGCCCCGCCCTCCATCAGGAAGGCGCCCGGTGTGAAATGGTAGGAATAGCAGTTGTGGATCAGGTCGCCATTGCGGAAGCCGGCGGCGTACAACACCCGCGCCATGCGCCAGTGGTCCATGTCCACGCCCTGCAATTCGTAGATCGGCCCCGGCGAGGCGAACACCCGCTTGGCTTTGTGCCGGGGCAGCGAGTTCAGCCCGCCGAAGGGCGGATGCTTCTTCTGCAAATCGATCAGGTCGCGCTTGCGGGTCAGCGGCAACTTCGCCAATGCCTCCCGGGTCACGCACTCGAAGGGATTGATGCCGGCCAGCGTCTGAAAATAGTAGCTGGTCGTCTCCTTGGCATGCGCCACCTGACGCGCCAGCTTGTCCATCAGGTCCTCTTCGCGCTCCTCCGGATCGCGGGTCTCGAGCGGGTCGTAAAAGCTCATTTCAAATTTCTCCGTTTTTCCGGTTCACCATGGTGGTTGGCGCACGAGACGCTTCGCGGAGCGGCAACGTAGCCGCTCAGGGCAAGGCGGAGGCCGCCGATCCAGGCACGGCCCGAGCCTGCAAACCAGGCTCGCAGGGCGAGGCGGAGGCGGGCTTGTTTGCTGTATGCAAACAAGCCCGCCGACAACGACGCCATGCGTGCCGCACTGCAGGCTCATGAAAGCCAGCGCTTGCGGCGGCGATAGTGTTTTACTTCGCGGAACGACTTGCGCCCCGCCGAACTCAACCCGAGGTAAAACTCCTTCACATCCTCGTTGTCGCGCAGGTCGGCCGCCGAGCCCTCCATCACCACCCGGCCGTTTTCCAGGATGTAGCCGAAG
Organism: Dechloromonas sp.; assembly: GCA_008933675.1. GTDB lineage: Bacteria > Pseudomonadota > Gammaproteobacteria > Burkholderiales > Rhodocyclaceae > Azonexus. Next base: position 17,246 of record WBUO01000053.1, on the reverse strand, counting down.
TCGGCATAGCGCAGCGCGATGCTGGTGTTCTGCTCGGCCAGCACGAAAGTCACCTTCTCCTGCTCGTTCAGCTGCTTGACGATGGTGAACACCTCTTCGACGATCTGCGGCGCCAGGCCCATTGACGGTTCGTCGAGCAGCACCATCTTCGGGTTGGCCATCAGCGCCCGGCCGATCGCGCACATCTGCTGTTCGCCGCCGGACGTGTAAGCCGCCTGGCTGGTGCGCCGCGTCTTCAGGCGGGGAAAAAAGCTGTAGACCTTTTCCAGGCTGTCCTGCACCGCGGCCTTGCCGTCGCTGCGGGTGTAGGCGCCGGTCAGCAGGTTTTCCTCGATGGTCAGGTGGCCGAAACAGTGACGGCCCTCCATGACCTGGACGACGCCGCGCCTGACCAGGTCGGCCGGCGTCAGCGCTTCGACGCGCTCGCCCTTGAGCTCGATCGAGCCCTTGGTCACTTCACCGCGCTCGCCGTGCAGCAGATTGCTTACCGCACGCAGCGTGGTCGTCTTGCCGGCACCGTTGCCGCCCAGCAGGGCGACGATGCCGCCCTCCGGCACACTGAAGGAAACGCCCTTCAGCACCAGGATGACGTGGTTGTAGATGACCTCGATGTTATTGACACTGAGGAAGGTATTGGGGGTCGCGCTCATGTTCGACTCTCGTGAAAGGCGCCCGCGGTTTTCCGCGGGCGCTTCGGTCAACTTACTGCTTGCACTGCTCCGGGGTACGCGGAGTGAGTTTCTTTTCCTCGGCGTACTTGCGCGAGGCATTCAGCACCATGCCGCGCAGCAGCTTCTCGTCGGCCTGATACCAGTCGTTGCCCGGCACCCACTTGCTGCCGTCCCAGGTCTGGATCCGCACCCAGGAAGCACCCATGTGGTCCAGACATGAGGTCTGCACCGGGCGCATGACGCCGGCGAAGCCCATGCCATCCAGAGTCTTCTGGTCGAGGTTCAGGTTCTCCAGGCCCCAGCGCGTCTGCTCGCCGGTCATGACCTTGCCTTTGCCGTAACGCTCCTGGGCCTTCCTCACCCCTTCGACGGCCACCATGGCGGAGATCAGGCCGCGCATGTAGAGCACCGAGCCGACTTCTTCCTTGGCACCGGTACCCTGGCCCTTGGCGTGCACCAGCTCGAGCATGTCCTTGACCACCTTGGAGTTCGGTTCGGCAGAGTGCTGCAGGGCCAGCGCGTTATAACCCTTGGCACCGGCACCGACGTCCTTGACGTCCGGTTCGGCACCGGCCCACCAGATGCCGATCATCTTCTCGCGCGCATAACCGGTCGCCTGGGCTTCCTTCAGGGCTGTCGAGTTCATGACGCCCCAGCCCCAGAGCAGCACGTTGTCCGGGCGCGACTGACGGATCTGCAGCCAGGTGGCCTTCTGCTCGACGCCCGGATGGGCGACCGGCAGCAGTTGCAGGTCGAAGCCATGCAGCTTGGCGCGCTCCTGCAGCAGCGGAATCGGCTCCTTGCCGAACGGGCTGTCGTGATAGACCAAGGCGATCTTCTTGCCCTTCAGCTTGTCGAGGCCGCCGGCCTGCTTGGCCAGATGCTGGATGGCGACATCGGCGCCGACCCAGTAGGTGCCGAGCAGCGGGAAATTCCAGGCGAAGACGGAGCCGTCCTGCGACTCGCTACGGCCGTAGCCGGCGGTCACCAGCGGAATCTTGTCGACCGGAGCCTTGTCGGTCAGGGCGAAGGTGACACCGGTGGACAGCGGCTGGAAGACGGTGGCGCCCTTGCCCTTCAGGCGCTCGTAGCATTCGACACCGCGGTCGGTGGCGTAACCGAATTCACATTCCTCGAAGGAAATCTTGACGCCGTTGACGCCCCCCTTGGCATTAACCAGCTTCAGGTAATCGACATAGCCGTTGGCCCAGGGGTTGCCATTGGCGGCGTAGGCACCGGTGCGGTAGACCAGCACCGGAAAGAACTGCTCCTTGGCCTGGGCGTAGGCCGAGGTGGACACGGTCGCCGAGGTCAGGCCGACGGCGGAAATGGCGGCAGCAAGTGCGAGAGCGCGGAATTTCATGGATTGTCTCCTCCTGTTGATCAGGTTATGGAATGAAAGGGTGCTGTCTCCACGTCAGTGCGGGAAGGGCCACAGACGCAGTTTTTCCTTGGCGATCGCCCAGAGGCGAGCCAGGCCATGCGGTTCGACGATCAGGAAGAAGACGATCAGCGAGCCAAAGATGATGAGCTCCGCATGCGATACGGCGGCCGTCGAGATGGCGATCCCGAAGAGGCTACCCAGCGCCGGCAGGAACTGGTTGAGGAAAATGGGCAGGACGACGATGAAGGCAGCGCCGAAGAAGCTGCCGAGAATCGAGCCCAACCCGCCGATGATGACCATGAACAGCAGCTGGAAGGAACGGTCCACCGAGAAGGCGGCCGGCTCCCAGGAACCCAGGTGAACGAAGCCCCAGAGCGCGCCGGCAACGCCGACGAAGAAGGAGCTGACGGCGAAGGCGGAGAGCTTGGCGTACATCGGGCGGATACCGATGACCTCGGCGGCAACGTCCATGTCGCGGATGGCCATCCACTGGCGGCCAATGGTGGCGCGCGTCAGGTTCTTGCCGATGATGGCGAAGAGGACGATGAAGGCCAGGCAGAACAGGTACTTCTCGGTCGGCGAATCAATGATCCAGCCGAAGACATTGAGCTCGGAGATGGACACCGAACCGGAAGCCGAATCGTTGGTGAACCACTTGATGCGCAGGAACGCCCAGTCACAGAAGAACTGCGCCGCCAGCGTCGCTACCGCCAGATAGAGGCCACGCACGCGCAGGCTGGGGATGCCGAAGAGGATGCCCATGCCGGCGGAAACCAGGCCGCCGAGCAGCAGGGCGGCAATCAGCGGCATGCCGTCGATGCGGATCAGGAAGTTGTAGGCCGCATAGGCACCCACCGCCATGAAGGCACCCGCCCCCAGCGTGATCTGGCCGCAGTAGCCGACCAGCAGATTGACCCCGAGCGCTGCCAGCGACAGGATCAGGAAGGGAATCAGGATGGCGCGGAACATGTACTCGTCGGCCAGCATCGGGACGACGAGGAAGGCAAAGGCGATGACGCCGAGGACGAACCACTTGTCCTGGGCAATGGTGAAGATTTGCTGATCGGCCGCGTAGGTGGTCTTGAACTGGCCGTTTTCACGATAAAACACGGTATCTCTCCTGAATGACGGTCAGACGCGGTTGATGATCTTCTGGCTACGGCCGCTAACGCTTGACTTGCTCCGCAAGTCAGCCTGCGCCGAAAGATTTTGGAGTTTGGTCGTCATGATCACACCCGGTTGATGATCTTTTCGCCGAACAGCCCTTGCGGACGGAAGAGCAGGAATACGAGGGCAAGCATGTAGGCGAACCAGATCTCGATGCCGCCACCGACCATCGGCCCGATATAGACCTCGGAGAGCTTTTCGCCGACACCGATGATCAGGCCACCGACGATGGCGCCCGGAACCGAGGTCAGGCCGCCAAGGATGACCACCGGCAGGGCACGCAGGGCAACGGTGGCCAGCGAGAACTGGACGCCGAGCTTGGAGCCCCAGATGATGCCGGCAACCAGGGCGACGATGCCGGCAACCAGCCAGACGATGACCCAGATGCGGTTCAGCGGGATGCCGATCGACTGGGCCGCCTGATGATCGTCGGCGACGGCGCGCAGGGCGCGGCCGACCGGCGTCTTCTGGAAGAACAGGGTGAGCAGGCCGACGAGCAGGGCGGCGATCAGGGCAGCAATGAAATCTTCCTTGTTGATCAGGATGCCGCCCTCGAAGATGCTCTCGAACATGATCACCGGGTCCTTGGGCATGCCGACGTCGATGTTGTAGATCTCGCTGCCGAATACCGTCTGGCCGATACCTTCCAGCACGTAGGTGATGCCCAGGGTGACCATCAGCAGCGTCGCCCCCTCCTGGTTGACCAGTTTGCGCAGCACGAAGCGCTCGACTGCCCAGGCGACGACCAGCATGGCCAGGCCCGCACCGAAGAAGGCGATGATGTTGGCCAGCAGCAGGCTGTCACCGCCCAGCGCGCGGTTCGCCCATTCGGAGAAGCGTGCCATGGCCAGCGCGGCAAACAGCACCATCGCGCCCTGCGCAAAATTGAAGACGCCGGAGGACTTGAAGATCAGCACGAAGCCGAGCGCCACCAGCGAGTACAGCATGCCGGCCATCAGGCCGCCGATCAGTGTTTCGATGAAGAATCCCATGTTCCGCTCCGCTCAGTGTCCGGCGCCCAGATAGGCTTTGATGACCTCGGGGTTGGCGCGCACCTCGTCGGGCAGGCCGTCGCCGATCTTCTTGCCGTAGTCGAGCACGACCACGCGGTCCGAAATGTCCATGACGACCCCCATGTCGTGCTCGATGAGCACGATGGTGGTGCCGAACTGGTCGTTGACGTCGAGGATGAAGCGGCACATGTCCTGTTTTTCCTCGACGTTCATGCCGGCCATCGGCTCATCGAGCAGCAGGATCTGCGGCTCCATGGCCAGCGCCCGGCCGAGGTCGACGCGCTTCTGCAGGCCATACGGCAGGCGGCCGACCGGCGTCTTGCGGATGTGCTGGATTTCCAGGAAGTCGATGATCTCCTCGACCTTGCGCCGGTGTTCGAGCTCCTCTTTCTGCGCCGGCCCGAACCACAGGGCCTGCAGCAGCAGGTTGCTCTTCATCTTCAGGGTGCGCCCGGTCATGATGTTGTCGAGCACGCTCATGCCCTTGAACAGCGCGATGTTCTGGAAGGTCCGCGCAATGCCGGTACTGGCCGCCATGTGCGGCTCCATCTTCTTGCGCTCGACGCCCCGGTAGAGGATCTTCCCGTCCTGCGGATGATAGACCCCGTTGATGACGTTCAGCATCGAGCTCTTGCCGGCACCGTTCGGGCCGATGATGGCACGCACCTCGTGCTCGCGGATGTCGAATGAAATGTCGGTCAATGCCTTGACGCCGCCGAAGCGCAGCGAAATGCTCTGCAAATCAAGGATGACGTCGCCGATCTGTCTGCTCACGTTCGCTCTCCCTTCAGGCAGCTTTCCGGGCTACCGGGAAGGTCTTCACATCGATGATCTTCAGGTCGGCGGCAACCTTCCCGCGGCGACCGTCCTCGAACTTGACCTCGGTCTCGATGTACTGGTTGGTCTTGCCTTCGTACAGGGCATCGATCAGCACCTTGTACTTCTCGGCGATGAAGTTGCGGCGCACCTTGCGCGTCCGCGTCAGCTCGTCGTCATCCGGGTCAAGCTCCTTGTGCAGCACCAGGAAGCGGTGAATCTGCGAGTCGGCGACCATGGCGTCGTGGGCCAGCGAGGCATTGACCTCCTCGATGCAGGTCTTGATCAGCTCCAGCACCTGCGCCTTGCCGGCCAGGTCAGCATAGCCGGAATAGGCGATGTTGCGGCGCTCGGCCCAGTTGCCGACGGCGCCGACGTCGATGTTGATGAAGGCGCAGACCTCGGCACGATCATGACCGAAGCAGACGGCCTCCTTGATGTGCTGGAAGAACTTCAGCTTGTTCTCGATGTAGTTGGGGGCGAACATCGCGCCATTGGCCAGCTTGCCGACGTCCTTGGCACGGTCGATGATCTTCAGGTGACCATCCTCGTCGATGAAGCCGGCGTCGCCAGTCATGAACCAGCCCTCGGGGTTGATCGTCTCGGCCGTGGCATCCGGGCGCTTGTAGTATTCCTTGAGCAGCATCGGCCCCTTGACCAGCACCTCACCGTTGTCGGCGATCTTGATCTCGACGCCCGGCGCCGGCGCGCCGACGGTATCGGACTTGACCTGGCCGTCCGGCTGAAGGCAGACGTAGGCGCAGGTTTCGGTCTGGCCGTAGAGCTGCTTCAGGTTGATGCCGATCGAGCGGTAGAAAGCGAACAGTTCGGGGCCGATTGCCGCCCCCGCCGTGTAGGCGACCTTGATGCGGCTCATGCCGAGCACGTTGCGCAGCGGGCCGTAGATCAGCAGGTTGCCCAGCCAGTACTGGAAGCGGTCGGCGGCCGCCACCGGCTTGCCGTCGAGGATGTCGCCACCGCAACGCTTGGCCACCGCCATGAAGTGATGGAAGAGCTTCTGCTTGATCTGCCCGGCGTCTTCCATGCGGATCATCACCGAAGTCAGCAGGCTCTCGAAGACGCGCGGCGGAGCAAAGTAGTAGGTCGGCCCGATCTCGCGCAGGTCGGTCATCACCGTCTCCGCCGACTCCGGGCAGTTGATCGTGAAGCCGGCCACCATGGCCTGGGCGAAGGAGAACAGGTGGTCGCCGACCCAGGCCATCGGCAGGTAGGACAGGATGTCGCCGTCGGCCGTCATCTTGTCCACCTGGACGCCGCCCTGGGCGGCGGCGATGAAGGCGGCGTGCGTCTGGCAGACGCCCTTCGGCTTGCCGGTGGTGCCCGAGGTGTAGAGCATCACCGAGACGTCGTCGAAGTGGCCCTTTTCGACCTCGGTATTGAGGAAATCCGGATGGTTGCGGTCGTGGATACGTCCCATCTCCATCAGTTCGTGGATGTCGTGCAGGAAGACCTGGTTGTAGTGACGCATGCCGCGCGGATCGTCATAGACGATCTGCTCGAGCGTCGTCACCTGATCCTTGACCTCAAGCATCTTGTCGACCTGCTCCTGATCCTCGACAACGACGAAGCGGACACCGGCATCCTGCAGCACGAACAGCATCTCGTTCGCCACGGCGTCCTGATACAGCGGCACCGGCACGCCACCCAGACACTGGGCGGCGGTCATCATCATGTACAGGTGCGGCCGGTTGTCGCCGATGATGGCCAGGTTGTCGCCGCGCTTGAAACCGAGCGCTGCCAGACCGCAGGCCAGGGCACGGACACGGTCGGCGACATCGGCCCAGCTCCAGGTCTGCCAGATGCCGAGCGACTTCTCGCGCATGGCCGGGGCATCCGGACGCGTTTTTGCATGATGGAAGAGCAGTCGCGGGAAGGTGTGCAAACCATCCAGCGACGAAAAATTCGCCTGCGTGGGCATTCTTTAGTCTCCTCGATGCCGCGTTTGAAGGGTCGCGGTCTAACGTTCGTTTGACGCATTGTGGGCATTGCCGGATGCCGCGTAAACCTTGCAGTGCACCACGACAACGAGCCAATCTGAGGCAAAGATTAGCCGCCCGGCAGGCTTATAATTGTCATCCGCCAGACAATCGACGAATTAATTCGCAAAGATTTTGAAAAACGCTGAGGAACTGCTGCGCACATCGCTCTGGGGCCAGGCGCTGACCGAAGAAGAAATGCTCAAGGCGCTGTCCGGCACCGTCGAACGCACCTTTTCCGCCGGCGCTTTCATCTGCATGAAGGGCGAGCCCGTCGATTACTGGATGGGCATCATCGACGGGCTGGGCAAGATGGCCAGCCACTGGACCACCGGCAAGACCACCTCGCTGACCGGCATCAGCACCGGCGGCTGGTTCGGCGAAGGCTCGCTGCTGAAGAACGAACCGCGCCGCTACGATGTCATGGCCCTGCGCGAAACCCGCGTCGCCTTCATGAGCCGCAGCACCTTCACGTGGCTGATGGATCACAGTATCCCGTTCAACCGCTACCTGATCGCCCAGATCAACGAACGCCTCGGCCAGTTCATCGGCATGATCGAGAACGAGCGCATGCTCGACACCGATGCCCGCATCGCCCGCGGCCTGGCGGCACTGTTCAATCCGGTGCTTTATCCGGGCACCAACCGCCTGCTGCAGATTTCCCAGGAAGAACTCGGCTACCTGGCCGGCGTTTCCCGGCAACGCGCCAACCAGGCCCTCAAGGTACTCGAGGACGCCGGCCTGGTGCGTAGCGAGTACGGCGGCATCAACATCCTTGATCTCGAAGGCCTGCGCCGCTTCGGCGGCGAGTGAGCGACGGCAGGCCAGCCGGCCCGGCCACCGCCCTGCCCGTTACTTGACGTAACCCCAGGACTGCAAGCGACTCTGCGCGTAGTCGGCGGCCTTGCCCTGACGCGTCCGGCGCAGGTAGCTGGCGTAGTGGCTGGCCGCCTCCTGGCGCTTGCCCAGTCCTTCCAGCGAAATGCCCTTGAGGAAGGTGATGCCGGCGTCGCCCGGCAGCATCCGGTCGTAGGCATCGAGACTGGCATAGGCCTTGGCCGGATCGCGCTGGCCGAGTGCCAGCACACCCGTCAGCTTGTGCGCCTGCGCCTCCTGCGGATAGATCTGCTTCGCCGTCTCGGCATAGCCCAGCGCCTGCGCGCCCTTGTCCTGCGCCTGCAGGCATTGCGCCATCAGCACGTTGCTGGCGTAGTCGCGCGGCGTCTTCTGCAGGGCCACCCGGTACTGCTCCTCGGCTTTCGGATACTGTTTGCCGGCCATCGCCAGCTCGCCCTTCTGGCAGGCATCGATGGTCGGCTTGATGCGGCGCAGGCTGGCGGTGCTGTCCATGAAGCGTTCGCGGCCGGCATCGCGGCCCTTCGTCGCCGCATACTTGCCATCGGCCAGCTGACGCGCCGTATCGCGCCGCTCGCTGTTCATCGGATGTGTCGAGAACATCGTCTGCAGCAGACCGGGCGCCTCCTTCTGCTGATCGACCAGCAACTGGTGCAGGCCAACCATGCCGCTCGCCGGGTAACCGGCGCGCACCATGTACTCCTGGCCCAGCGCATCGGCCTCGCGCTCGTTGTCGCGCGAGTAGCTCGATAGCAGCACGCTGGCGCCGAGCTGACTGCCGATGCTGACCAGACCGCCCCACTCGCTGCTCGAGGCAAGCATGCCGGCCCCGGCCACGGCGACCTGGGCGACCATCGCCTGCCCCTGGCGCTGCGCCGCATGGCGGGCGTTGACATGCCCCATCTCGTGGCCGAGCAGGGCTGCCAGTTCGGCCTCGTCCTTGAGGTCGACGAGAATGCCGCGGGTGACGCCCATGGCACCGCCGGGGAAGGTATAGGCATTGACGTAGTTGGCGTTGAGCACGCGGTAGGAATATGGCATCTGCGGCCGGTGGGTATGGGCATCGATGCGCTGGCCGACGCTGCTGACGTACTGGTTGACCACCCCGTCCTGCACCGGCCCGAGATCCTGCGAGAACTGGCTGGGAGCGACCTCCTGATCGACACGCTTTTCCTCGTCCTCGCTCATGCCGACCAGGATCGAACCACCGCCGACCGGCGAGGCGGCACAGCCGGAGAGGGCGGCAGCGCCGAACAGCCAGAGCACCTGGCGGCGACTGATGCGATTGCCCTGCAGATCGAGGGACAGCTGTTCGTAGTGGCTCATGATGGACTCCCGGCTGGTCGATTGAATGACGATTCTCGGCCAAAAGTCCCGGACGATAAAGCCCGGGAGGGATTCCGGCAGGCCGTCGGCAGCCGGCAACGCTGGCCGCCGCCGGGATGGCGCCTGCCACGCCGGCCGGCAGCAAATTACCGGCACAGCGCGGGCGCCGACAAAGCCTAGTAACGGACCCCCGGCTTCAACCAGTGCAGCAGCGCGGCGTAGAGGCGGTCGGGATCGACCGGCTTGCCGATGTGATCGTTCATGCCGGCCTCCAGGCAGGCCTGCCGGTCATCGTCGAAGGCATTGGCGGTCATCGCCAGAATCGGCAAGCCTTCCGTTCCCGGCAACCGGCGAATGCGCTGCGTGGCCTCGATGCCGCCCATGACCGGCATCTGCATGTCCATCAGGACCAGATCGATGCCACCCTGGGCGACACGTGCCAGCGCCTGCTCGCCGTTGTCGGCGACTTCGACGGCAACACCGGCAAGAAGCAGCAGCTCGCGGGCGACCTCCTGATTCACCGGATCATCCTCGACAAGCAGGATGCGCTGCCCGCCGTGGCGCTCGGCAACCACTTCCTCGAGCGGTCGCGCGGCATCCGGACCGGCCACCGGCGACGCGATGACGGCCGGCCGCTTCAGGCGGGCCGTCATCCAGAAGCGGCTGCCCACGCCCGGCTGGCTGTCGACGCCGACATCGCCCCCCATCAGGCGGGCCAGATGGCGGTTGATGACCAGCCCCAGCCCCGTCCCGCCATACTTGCGCGTCGTCGACCCGTCGGCCTGGACGAAGGCGGTGAACAGACGGGCCTGCTGCTCGCTGCTGATCCCGATGCCCTGATCCTCGACCTCCATGCGCAGCACGACGTAACTCTCCTGTGCCTCGTGGATGCCGACACGCACGGCGATTTCCCCCTGACGGGAGAACTTGATGGCATTGCCAACGAAGTTGAGCAGGATCTGCCCCAGGCGAACCGGATCGCCGGACAGGCGCGCCGGCACCTCGGCAGCGATCGTGCAGCGCAGGCGCAGGCCCTTGTCACGGGCCGGCTGGTCGAGCATGGCGATCACCTGATCAACCACATCGCGCGGCGAGAACTCGCTCTCCTCGACCGTCAGTCGCCCGGCCTCGATCTTCGACAGATCGAGGATGTCGTTGATCACATTGAGCAGATGGCGCGCCGAACCGCTGATCTTGGCCAGCCGGTCGAGCGCCCGCGGCTCGCCGGTTTCGCGCTGCAACAGATGCGTGAGGCCGATGATGGCGTTCATCGGCGTCCGTATCTCGTGACTCATGTTGGCCAGGAAGGTGCTCTTGGCTCGACTGGCCGCCTCGGCCGCCTCCTTGGCCTCGGCCAGTTCGGCGGTACGCGACTGCACCAGGCTCTCCAGGTGGTGGCGGTGGTTCTCCAGTTCCGCCTCCTGTTGCTTGCGCAGCGTGATGTCGGTGGAAATGCCGCACAGCGCATAAATCCGCCCTTCCTGGTCGCGCAACGGCAGCTTGACCGAGAGGAAGGCACTGGTCAGCCGGCCGTCGGCCGTCGTGTTGATCTCCTCCTCGCAGACCCGCTGTCCTTCCTCAAGCACCAGGCGGTCGTTGCGCCGCAGATTCTCCGCCGTCACCCGGTCGAAGAATATCTCGTCGCCGTGGCCGACGATCTCGGCGAGCGGCTTGCCGAACAGCCGGCAAACCATCCCGTTGGCGTACTGATAGGTATAGTCCGGCGCCTTGATGTAGATATAGGCCTCGACGCTGTCGAGAATGCTCGCCAGCTTGTCCTCGCTCTCGCGCAAGGCTTGCTGCTGCGCTTCGCGTTCGCGGTGATAGGCAAGGAACAGGCTGCGCGTCCAGCGCGAGAAAAGCAGCGAACCGGCGACCCCCAGCGCCAGGGCGGCCAGCGTTGCCAACAGCAGATTCAGCTGGCGCCGCGAGCTGCCGCTTTCGTCGGCACGCACCTGCTCGGCAACCAGGGTGCTCACTTCGTCCTTGAAAACAGTGGCGACGACGACCCAGTTCCAGGGCTGGACGGTATGCACCAGGGCAAGCTTCTCGGACAGTTTGCCGGTAGCCGGATCCAGCCAGGGATAGGCAACGTAACCGCCCCCCGCCCGCACCGTCTCGCGGATTCTGGTCAGCGCGTTACGCTCGTTCTCCGGCAGCGTATCGACGGGTTTTCCCTCCATGCCGGGATTGCCGGGCGCCAGCAAGGCACTGCCGTCGGCTGCCAGCACGACAAAGTAGCCGTTCTCCCCGAAGCGCAGCGAACGCAGGCGGGCCAGCGCTTCCTTCTGCTGCAGCTGCTCCCATTTGTAGAAATAATCACCGGCACCGATCAACCAGTCGTAAGGCGCAAAGTGGCGGACATAGGCGAGTTTGTCCGACATCTCCCTGGGGTTGTCCGGCGAATACCAGCGATAGCGCGAGAACCCCTCGCCACGGGGTTTGCGGGCCGCCTCGATGAGGCCGCGCATGATGTAGTGACCCGTGTCGTCGCGGTTGTCGAGGATCGTCCGCCCCTCATACTCCGGCGTTGTCGGCAGCAGGATGAACTGCCCGGCCATGTCGTCGATGAAGTAATAACCCCGCCCCTCGTAGAAGCGCACCGGACGCAAGGCCTCGACGATCAGGCGCTTGACCTCGGCGGGCGGATGCTGCATGGACGCTCGCCGATGAATGGCCTCGACGATCTGCAGGGCACTGTCGACCTGTTCGGCGAGGCTGCGCTGCAACAGTTCCTCGGTCCGCGACCGGGTGAATTCGATGAAATCGACGGCACTGCGCATCTCCGCTGCGAGACGCTGGCGCAATTGCTCGTTGGCGGCCTGCTCGATGCGGGCCAGGGACTGCTGGCGATCCTGCAGATTCTGCCAGGAGAAAAAGCTGCCCAGGCCGACAGTCAGCAGCAACACGATGATCAGCGTGCCGACCAGGTGAATGCGGGGAACCGTCTTTTCATCCGCAATGAATTGCAGGCGAGACACTCGGGTAGGCCATCCACGACGATGCAGGGGTTGTGAAAATAGCACGAATATCCGCAACGCACGGGTAAAAACCGGCAATACTGACAAATACAACAAGCGCATTTGCCGACACACCAGCGCCATACGGCATGCCTGGCCATTTGCCGCCACGTTCGACGCCGCCCTGGCCTTGAACGGCGACCCGCACTATCGGCATCCGCCAAAGCAGCGAGGAAACCTCCAACCCGCTGCGGGAAAGTATAATCAAGTCCGGTTTTCCCAAACTTACAGCAAGTATGACAACCAGGCCGCTTTTCCAACTTTTCGGCATCCTGATCGCCGGCGCCTGCCTGCTGACCGCCACTGGCTGCGGTAGCGGCCGGGCAGCCATCCAGGCCGCGCAGGAGAAGGAAGCCAACGAACTGGCCAGCACCGGCGGCCGCGTCTCGTCGGCAGAAGGTCTGCGACTCGGCCACGCCTGCTGCAATCTCCGCTACAACGGTGACTGGATCAGCGACATGAGTTCGGGCGAACTGCCGTTCATCCCGGCCGGCAGCGAAATCCTGGTGCGCCGGCTGGAAGGCAACGTGGCCCATATCGTGGTCGACAACAAGCGCTATCGCCTCGGGCACGATTACGGCTACCGCGAGGAAAAGACAGCGGAATGGGTCGACAAGCTGGTGGTGCTCAACGATCCGTCGCCCCGGCTGGCCCGTTACCCCGCCAGCATCCGGGCGGCCATCGAGGCCGGCAAGATCACCCGGGGAATGAACCGCGAGCAGGTGATCATGGCGCTGGGCTATCCATCCACCAACGAAACGCCAAAACTGGAAGCGCCCGTCTGGAAATATTACTGGAACCGCTACGCCTTCATGGTCCACTGGTCGGCCGGGCGGGTCAGCAAGATCGAAGGCAACCCGGACATCGTCAAGCTGGTCCAGCCCGAGGCGCCGGCACCGGAACCCAAGGCCAAGCCGGCCACCAGGGGCAGCAAGACAACCACCAAAAGCGGGACCAAGTAACGGACGACCCGGACGTCTCGTAAGGCCGGCGACCGACGTGAGCAATCATCCAACCGATAGATAACGACACAGCCAAGAGCCGAACATGAAAACCGCCAGCGTCCGCTGCACCCACCACCTTTTCGCACTCGCCATGCTGGTCATGGCCTGCCTGCCGGTAGCGGCCATGGCACAGCAGACACAGCCCGGCGCCGACAACGGCAAGCCCTTTGCCACGGTCTGGCGCGTGCGCGGCGAGGTGTTCGCCACCAATCTGCGTGGCGTCGAACGGCCATTGAAGGAAGGCGGCAACGTCCTGGTCGGCGAAAAGATCCGTTCCACGAGTACCGGCGAGGCCGTGCTGCGGACAGCCGACGGCGGCATGGTGGCGATCCGTCCGGCCGCGAGCTTCGTCCCCGTGCAGTTCGCCGCCGAAGGCAAAGCCACCGACCGCCAGGTCCTGCGCCTGATCAGCGGCTCGCTGCGCCTGATCAGCGGCTGGATCGCCCGCCTCAATCCACGCGATCACCGCGTCCAGACGCCGAGCGCCACCATCGGCATCCGCGGCACCGACCACGAACCCTACGTTCTCGCCCCCGAACTGGCCAAGGGCAACTATCAGGCCGGCACCTACGACAAGGTCAATCGTGGCGGCACCTCGCTCGACACCGATGGCGGCAGCGTCGACATCGACCCCGGCCGGGTCGGCTTCGCCCGCGATCCGGCCACCGTCACCCGGCGCACGCGGGCGCTGATGACGCTGCTGCTGCCCACCCTGCTCGACCGGATACCGGACTTCTACATCGGCGGCGCCTTTGACGCCGAACTCGACCGCTACTCGGAAAAACTGGCCGAGAAGAACCCGCGCGCCAGCGAACCGCCGCCCGAGGCGGCCCCGCTGCCAGCCGGGACAGACGCTGCCGAGGCCGTGGCGAGCGCCCCGGCCGCACCGCTCGACTGCACGCCGGAGGCCGTCGCCGATTACTGGCTGAAACGTCTCGACGGCGCCATGATGCGGCGTGATGTCCGTACCATCCTCTCCCTCTTCGCCCCCGAGGTCGTCACCCGCGCCACCGTGCGCAAGCGCGACAACAGCACGCAGACGGAAGAATTCAGCCGCGACGAAATGGTACAAAGCACGCTGCGCTCGATCACCAGCCTGAAGAACTACCACCAGCGCCGCCTGTCGGTCGAAGCCAGGGCAGGCAGTACGCCGGCCGGTGGCGTCTGTCCGAATGTCGAGGTCAGCTCCCTGGTCATCGAACAGGGGCTGCTCGGCGGCAAGCCCTACCGCTTCGAGTCGACCGAAACCTATCAGCTCGAACAGCGTGCCGGCGAATGGCTGGCCATCCGCGCCGAAACCGTGCAACGCTGAGCCAGCCGACCGAATCCTTTCCTTTTCCGGACTACGCCCCTGCCCATGATGCCTCTCCGCCCCTCCTTCCCGCACCTGAGTCTGCCGGTCGGCATCGGCATCCTGTTGATCATCGCCGGCTGTGCCAGCAGCTCCGGTGGCGGAAACGCCGAGGGGGGTTCCGGCGGCGACACCAAATCGACGCTGAGCGACATCGGCGCGGACATCGGCTGCGGCATCGCCACCCTGATCCGCAAGGATTGCGCGCGCGGAGCGGAAGTCGGGATCACCGTGGTGGACAAGGCCATTTCCTGGGTATTCCGCTCGCTGAAAATCGCCGATGCGAAGACCGTGAACAACGAATACAAGGAGCGCCGCATCCCGGTGGCCAAGGAGTCGGTCACCCCGATGGCCTTCAAGACCGACGTCAAGACCAGCGAAGAAAGCAACGTCGACAGCGAAACCCAGAAGAAGACCCAGTCCCTCGAGGTCCGGGTGACCTCGACTTCGGATCTCGTGGGTTACGGCGACCAGGTGCCCAAGGTGACCCAGCACTACGCGCTCTACGACGAGAAGAACAAGCTGGTCTCCAGCAAGACCGAGCAGGTTGCCGCCGTGGATGGTGCCGGCCGCTACGAGACCGACGCCAAGTTCAAGGTGCCGAACGCCACCGCCAAGAAGCGCTATCGCGTGGAAACCACGCTGGTTGTCGATGGCAAGACCTACAAGAAGAACACCTACAAGGTCACGCTCGACGAGAGCGGGCTGCCGACCGTGGCAGCTCTTGAGCCGGCCCCGCCGGTACTGCAACTGGCCGCCCTCCGCTAGAACGGCGGCAACGGCGCACCGGCACGGACACGGCCACCGTCAGGCCGGCGCACCGAATGCACCGGAACAGCTGCGAACCGCCCGGGCACCGCATCGAAGTACAGATTCGCTGAGAAGGAGTCACCTGATGTCCCGAACCATCCTGCTGCTGACGGCCCTCCTCCTGCCGTGGGCGGCGCCCGCCGCCGTCGAGGTACCCCGCGAGCCCCTGCTGCGCATCGAGACCGGCAGACACCTGGCGCCGATCTCGCGGATCAGCGGCGACCGGGAAGGCAAGTGGGCGGTCACCGCATCGGAAGACAAGACGGCCCGCCTCTGGGACCTGCGCAACGGCAAGGAGATTGCCGTACTGCGCCCGCCCGTCGGCAGCGAAAGCGTCGGCGCGCTGTACGCTGCCGCCATGTCGCCCGACGGCCGGCAGGTGGCGCTCGGCGGCAATTCTTCTTTCGACGGGCAGAGCAACGCCCTCTACCTGTTCGACCGGGCAACGGGCAGCCTGCCGGCCCGGAAGACGCTGTCCGGCATCGAAGCGCCGATCACCCAGCTGGCCTGGTCGAACAACAGCCAGATGCTGGCCGTCGGCCTGCGTCAGGAAGGCGTCCGGGTCTTCCGCCACGATCTCGGCTTCATCGGCGCCGACCCGGAATTCAACGATGCCGTCTACGGTGCGGCCTTCGCCCGCGACGGCCGCCTGGCCGTGGTCAGCCTAGACGGCTACCTGCGCCTGTACGGCTTCGGCAAGAAGGGCATGGAGCGCCTGGCGCGCATCCAGCTGCCGGGCAAACCCTACGCCATCGCCTGGTCGCCCGACGACAGCCAGCTCGCCATCGGCCTGCAGGATGCCCCAGCCGCGCTGATCGTCTCGGCAACGACGCTGGAAGTCCAGCACCGTGCCGAGGCCGGCAGCTCCGGCAATCTTGGCCGGGTCGCCTGGTCGCCGGACGGGCAGACGCTCTATGCCGCGGGCAGCGTCGTCCGCGACGGACGCTTCGCCATCCTCGCCTTTGCCGGCGGCGGACGCGGGACGCCGCAGCCGGTCGGCAGCTTCGCCAACACGGTCAGCGCCCTGGCCGCCACCGGCAACGGACTGCTCGCCAGCTCGGCCGAACCGGCCTGGTCATTTTTCGACTGGTCGGGCAACAGCCGTCAGGGTTCGCCGGCCGCCAGCGCCGATTTCCGCGATGCCGGCGCCACTTTCCGGGTCAGCCGCGACGGCGGACAGCTGGCCTTCCCGATGCGCCGCGGCGGTGAAGACCTGCAGGGCTTCGATCTGCCGAGGGCCGCCCTGATCGGCGCCGCAGCAGCAACGGAAGCCCGGGAAGCACGGGTTCCCGGCTCGCTGCGCGACTGGAAGAACGGCAGCCAGCCCAGTTGGGAGGGCAAGGCACTCGCCCTGCGCCCCGGCGAGATTTCGCGCAGCGCCGCCCTGGCCCCGGATGGCCAGCGCCTGGTGCTGGGCACCGAATGGTATCTGCGCGCCTTTGCCGAGGACGGCGCCCAGGCCTGGGAGAAGCGGATTCCCGGCGCCGCCTGGGCGGTCAACATCAGCGGCAACGGGCGCTGGGTGGTTGCCGCGCTGGGCGACGGCAGCATCCGCTGGTTCCGCCTGAAGGATGGGGCGGAACAGCTGGCCCTGTTCCCGCATGCCGACCGCGAGCGCTGGATATTGTGGACTCCCGGCGGCTACTACGACGCGTCGATGGGCGGCGAAGGCCTGGTCGGCTGGCACGTCAATCGCGCCTTCAATCAGTCGGCCGACTTTTTCTCGGCCGGCCGTTTCCGCGAGCGCTTCAACCTGCCCGGCGTGATCCAGAAAATCCTCGACACCGCCGACGAGCAGGAGGCCGTCCGCGCCTATCGGCGCGAGGTGGCCA
>WBUO01000413.1 GCA_008933675.1 Dechloromonas sp. | reverse complement strand
TTGTGATGGGGTAACGCTGCATCTGGCCGATGGCGTGGCTGCAAATCAGGAGGTCTTCCACTTGCATCTTCACGTAATCCCAAGGTTTGCCGGTGACGGTTTCGGCCTGAAGTTCCCCCCGACCTACGCGAACAAGCCTGGGAGACCCGAACTGGATCAAGCAGCAACGGCTATACGCGATGCACTAGAGACAGCGCCCAACCAGGAGTCGCTTCGAGCGGCAATTGTCCCTTGTATGCCTTATCCTGAACTGCCCTCGATCTTGCGCGAACTCGTCGCGGGGGTTGAGAAGGAACTGGCCGCGAACTTGGTTGGGGTTTACCTAGTCGGTTCGCTCGCCACGGGCGACTTCGACCTTGATAGTGACGTGGATTTTCTGGTTGTGACAAAGGGGGAGCTGTCGAACGAGGCGGTCCGATCATTGCAGGCTATGCACGCCCGCATTCACAGCCTCGGCTGTTATCCGGCTCAACACCTGGAGGGCTCCTACATATCCCTCGCGCTGCTCAATCGGCCCGAGGCGGTAGGCGTGCAATCGCTCTGGTATCTCAACAACGGCAGCACGACGCTTGAGCGCTCTGTGCACGACAACCAGTGGCACGTCCGGTGGATACTGAGGGAACGAGGGGTCAGGCTCATCGGCCCCGATCCGAAGACGCTCCTCGAACCGGTTCCGGTTGAGGCAATGCGCGCCGAGACAGCCACAGCAATGCGCCGGGTCGTCGACGAGTTCGCCGCCGAGATCGATCTTCCGCTGGCCTTTTGGAACTCCCGGTTCGGGCAATCTTTCGCGGTGCTGAACGCCTGCCGGATGCTCCACACGTTCCAGGCTGGCGCTATCCAATCGAAACTCGCCGGCGTAAAGTGGGCGAGACACGCCCTAGAACCGGCGTGGGGCGGCCTGATCGAACGGGCATGGCATGAGCGCGAAGGTGTTCGCCACTGCATTAAGATTCGGGAGCGCGCGGACGCGCATGCACTCAAGGAGACTCTTGAATTCCTCAGATATGCGGTTCGTAAGTGCGAACGCTGAGATTTCACGCAGCGCTTCCAAGCGCAGCACCGAAAAGCATGAGGCAATGTCCGAACCAAGCAATGCAGCCAACGCGGCCAGTGCTCACGTAGCTGACTCTTTCATTCCAAAAAATAATATGCCCCTAATTAACCACATCGAGTTACGCGTCGCCAGCGTTGACGCCTCCGAGAAATTCTATGACCCACTGTGTGAACATCTGGGCTATTATAAGCACCTTAGGATAGGAGCGTGCATTCTCTATCGCAGCAAAGATGGGATCGGAGACCTTATTATCAAGCGAACCCGAACAGCTGGCAAAGGGAAGACCTACGACGAGGAGGCCCCCGGGTTCGCGCATCTTGCGTGGAATGCAAACTCCAGACATGAAGTTGATTCGCTGCACAAGCTCCTAAAGACCATTGATGCCGTCGTTCTGGATCCCCCGTGTGAGATGAGCTATAGTCCCGGATACTATGCGGTTTGGTTTCAAGATCCCGATGGCATGAAGCTCGAATATGCTTTTACTCCCATGCAAAATCCTACTCTGCAAGCGGAGTTCAAAAGGCTAAAAGCTCGAAAGAAATAGACAAAAACCAGTCATAGCTACCCGATCGCTCAACGCACACCAACCTATTTGATGAGTTGGCGCGCTATGCAGAAAAGAGCCGGCTTCCGAACGTGGTCAATAACTGGTCAAAGCGACATTGAGAGTGACGTAATCCATACCCAGAATTCGATGGACGAAAAAACCAAAGAGCTGCTCCGGCTATTTTACGCCCACTACGCCTTTAACAAGGTAGGGTGCCCTGTTTCCGAAGGCATTCGATTTGCCGACTACAGACCGGAGATGTGGGTGAATCTTTCGCGACGTCTGGTGCATGCACTTACGACAGACGCCAAGGCGGATCTTGGGGAGTCGGATACCTGTCCAGATGAGATCAAATGCGGACGATACTCCCCGACTAGGGAATGTGAGATCAACGCGTCGCACGATGGCTCCGGAGTAGCTAGCCATCTTGTCATACCAAGCCGTGATGGCTTCTCGCTGGTATTATACTTTGGCCGCGAGAGCAGCGGCAGCGTCGAGCTGGTGAGGCGCGATGGGGCGAACGAGAGGGGGCTTTGGCAGGGCCAAGCTCACGTTGAGATATTGGCATGGGAAGATCAGTTTGGGTGTTGGCTAATGGACCTTGTTTATTGCCGGATCGGATGGGGGCCGCTTTGGGCCGATTACTCGATCCAGTATTACTGCGAGGGGCTGAAAGAAATGTTTAACGTAACCAACCTCCTAGGGCAGCGCAGTTTCTCTTTCTCGTCTACGTCTGCCAGGCTAGCCCCATTCCACTTTGATGGCAGCATGTTCTCGTTCCCGGGGAGTGACCTGCGTCTATGGGAAGAAGACGTGGAGCCAGAGGATCGCCCCGTTGGCTGGAACAGCCGCTGGCGGTGGTAATCCGGGGATTCTTATCCGAAGCCGCTCAGGAGCGGGATTAAGGGAGGATGGATGCGGATGTGGTAGTGACCACCCACGTGCACCGTCCGCGATTTGGTCCTGCCGTGCGTCCGCCAGTTTAGCCTGGCAGGCGGTCTTCCCCGGCGTTTTTGGGTGCCGGTTGACACCGTGAGCAGTGTCAATGAACCACCAGAAATGCTCCAACAGTTGTTCTGGGGTTGCCCAAGCAGATTACAGGAACCATGCCCAAAGGGCAAAAGGGCCACAATTCCGATGGAGGCGAAAGATTCCCGTTATTGAGCTGGAATGGGGCTTCCTCACCGCGTGGACGGTCACTGCGCCGTTAGCTTAACTTTTGCTGCGAAGCGCTAGATACGCTGCCATGGCGTTGTGCCTGCTGAACAGCCCGGGGCGGCCAATTTGCCGGGCGACGTTTTTCGGCGTTACTTGGATTCTGAGGCGCTCCAGTTCACGGATCGCGGCGCGAATGCCATACAAGAGCTCTTTTTCGCGTAGCCGTGCTGCCCGAGCCGAGGCCAGCTTATGTCGCGAGGCAATTCTTCGGCACATTGAAGGAAAGTGTGCTCGGAGCGTGCGG
>WBUO01000052.1 GCA_008933675.1 Dechloromonas sp. | reverse complement strand
GCTCGCCACGAGGAAGAGCAGCAGCCCGTACTGCAGCGAGTTCAGTATCTGGATCAGGAAGGAAGCGAAATCCATGGAAATCCCCGGGGCGACCGGCTTTGACGGTCGGCCGACAAAAAGCGGAAAAAACGGAAACGGCGAAAGTGGCAGGACGAAGGGCTACCCGGCCAGCGGCGGACACCCATAGGCATCCGGCTGGCCGGCACTTACATCTTGCAGCCGCGGGCTGGGTCGGCCAGTGCCTTGACCGGCGTCGATACCAGCTTGTTCTGGCCACCGACCACTTCACGCAGGTAGATGTCCTGTACCGGGTTGTGTGCCCGCGACAGCGTGAAGGTGCCGCGCGGACTATCGATCCGGGCGCTTTCCATGCCCTTGATCACTACTTCCTGCCTGCCCGGATCGCCGCCAGCCGCCTGCAGGCCGGCGTTGTACAGCTGCGCCGCGTCGTAGCCCTGCACGGCATAGACGTCCGGCTGCAGCCGGTAGTTCTTGACGTAGGTGAGACGGAAGGCCTCGTCTTTCTTGATCTTCAGGCTATCGGCGTAGTGCAGTGTGGTCAGTACCCCCTTGCCGGCGTCGCCCATGGCGTCGAGGTTGCCGTCGGTCAGGAACCCCGGGCCGAAGAGCGGGATGCTGGTCTTCAAACCGGCCGCCGCGTAATCCTTGACGAACTTGGCGGCACCGGCGCCGGCGAAGAAGACGAACACGGCGTCCGGCTTCAGCGAGGCGATCTCGGTCAGGAAGGGCTGGAACTCGACATTGGGGAAGGGTAGCGTCATTTCCTTGACCACTTTGCCGCCGCCCTTCTCGAAGGCCTCCTTGAAACCGTCAACCGATTCCAGGCCCATGCCGTACTTCCAGGTGACCGTGACGACTTTCTTCAGACCCTTGTCGAGCAGCACCTGACCCATCGCGTAGGACGGTTGCCAGGAGGTGAAGGAGGTGCGGAAGACGTTGGGTGCGCAGAGCGGCCCGGTGATGTCGTTGGCACCGGCATTGGGCACGATCAGCAGCGTCTTGTTCTCGCGGGCGACCTTGGCCATGGCCAGGGCGACGCCGGAGTGCACGGTGCCGACCAACAGGTCGACCTTGTCGCGCTTGACTAGCTTGTTGGCGTTTTCCGTCGCCTTGGCAGGATCGGACTCGTCGTCCACCGTGTAGTACTCGATCTCCCGGCCGCCCAGCTTGCCGCCGTTCTCGGCGACATACTGCTTGAAGCCGTTGGTGATGGCGTTGCCGAGCGACGCGTAGGTGCCGGTGTAGGGCAGCATCAGCCCGACCTTGATCTTGTCGCCCGGTGCCGCCACTGCACAGCCGGCCGCGCAGGCCAGCGCAATGCTCAGCAGGCGGACTGCCTTGTTCCCTTTTGCCATGGTGTCTCTTCCTTTGGTTGGTTGCTCAAAACGGGTACAGCTTGTTGTATTCAGGTGACGACGGTCAGGAAGCGCTCGTTGAGTTGCCGGTCGTGATAGAAGATGCCGGTACCGACTTCTTCCCAGGTCCAGGTGCGCACGGGCGCATCCGGATAGGTCTCGTAGCCCTGCGCGAAGGTCTCGAAGCGGTTGCCCGAGGGGTCGAAGGCGTAGATGGTCTGGCCGCGCGTGATGCCGTGGCGGGTCGGGCCGATGTCGATGGACACGCGGTTCATCGACATCAGGTCGGCGGCGCGCAGCACCTTCTCCCAGCTCGGCAGCAGGAAGGACAGGTGATGCAGCCGGCCCGGCTCCGGATGGCGCACGAAAGCCAGGTCGTGCGCCTTGTGACCGCAGGTGATGAAGATGGCCAGCAGGCTCTCGCCGTCTTCCATCAGCACGCGCTCGACCAGATAGAAACCGAGCACCTCGGTAAACAGCTTGAGGTTCTGCTCGATGTCCGGGCCGTAGAGCAGGCAGTGGTCGAAGCGCACCGGCGCGATGCCGTGCTCGGAGGCCGCCGTCCAGGGATCGGGATTGGTCTGCGACTGGCCGTTGCCGACGCAGGTCTTCTCGGCGTAGAGCTCGATCAGGTGGCCGCTGGGGATGGTGAAGCGCACGCGCTCGCCGGTCTCCAGCAGATCGCCGGCCGGCAGCCGCTCGGTGCTCACGCCGTAGGCACGCAGATCGGCTTCCAGGCGGTCGAGCGTGGCCACGTCGCGCACCTTGAAACCCATGAAATCCATGCCGGCCTGCTCGGCCTGGCGCAACACCACGCTGTGGTGGTCGTATTCGTCCCAGGCCTTGAAGTAGACCCGGCCGCTCGCATCGCGGCCGGTCTCGACCAGCCCGAGCACGTCGCGGTAGAACTGCACGCTTTCGTCCATGTCGAGCACGCGAACCTGCACGTGCCCGGGACGCATGACGCCCGTCGTTGCCATCTTGTTGTCTCCTCTGTTGGGGTGTCGTTGTTGCGGCGCCATCGGTGCGGCGCCGCTGTGAGACGTAGATTAGGGGGTGCCGGCGGGCCCGGAATATCCGTTTTCTGCAATATCCATATCCACTTCATGCAAAAGGGCATCCCTGTGCAGGGAGTGGATATTCGTCATGCAGGATTCGGATATTTCAGGCTTTTTGCCGCTCCTAACATGACCGCTCCGTTCCACCAAAACAATGGAGACCGCGGTCATGAGCATTACCAAGGAATATCTCGACTCACTGATTCAGAAGGACAAGGCCAAGGGCCTGTACCGCTGCAAGCGGGAAATGTTCACCAGCCAGGCGCTGTTCGATCTGGAGATGAAATATCTGTTCGAAGGCAACTGGATCTACCTGGCGCATGAAAGCCAGGTCGGCAAGGTCAACGACTACTACACCACCAAGATCGGCCGTCAGCCGGTGTTCATCACCCGCAACAAGGACGGCGAGATCAACTGCTTCATCAATGCCTGTGCCCACCGCGGCGCCACGCTGGCGCGCTTCAAGCACGGCAACAAGGGCACCTTCACCTGCCCGTTCCACGGCTGGACCTTCAACAACTCCGGCAAGCTGCTGAAGATCAAGGACCCGGAAGGCACCGGCTATCCGGAAACCTTCAACTGCGACGGTTCGCACGACCTGACGAAGATCGCCCGCTTCGCCAATTACAAGGGCTTCCTGTTCGGCAGCCTGAATGCCGACGTGGCGCCGCTGGAAGAATGGCTGGGCGAGTCGCGCAAGATCATCGACATGATCGTCGACCAGTCGCCGGAGGGCCTGGAAGTGCTGCGCGGCTCCTCGACCTACGTTTTCGAGGGTAACTGGAAGCTGCAGGCCGAGAACGGCGCCGACGGCTACCACGTCACCGCGACGCACTGGAACTACGCCGCCACGCAGGCGCAACGCAAGGATCGTGACGCCGGCAACGACAACATCAAGGCCATGAGCGCCATGGCCTGGGCCAAGAACGGCGGCGGCTCCTACTCCTTCGAGAGCGGCCACCTGCTCTTGTGGACCCGCTGGGACAACCCGGAAGACCGCCCGCTGTGGGCCAAGCGCGACGAATTCACCGGCAAGTTCGGCGAAGCGAAGGCCGACTGGATGGTCAAGAACTCGCGCAATCTGTGCCTCTACCCGAACGTCTACCTGATGGACCAGTTCAGCTCGCAGATTCGCGTTTTCCGCCCGCTGGCGCCGGACCGTACCGAAGTGACCATCTACTGCATCGCCCCCAAGGGCGAGTCGCCGGAAGCCCGCGCCCGCCGTATCCGCCAGTACGAGGACTTCTTCAACGCCTCGGGCATGGCCACGCCGGATGACCTCGAGGAATTCCGTGCTTGCCAGGAAGGCTTCAACGGCGGCTATTCCGAATGGAACGACATGTCGCGCGGCGCCGAGCACTGGGTCGAAGGGGCCGACGCCGAAGCCGACAAGATCGGCCTGAAGCCCCTGCTCTCCGGCGTCAAGACCGAAGACGAAGGGCTCTACGTCGTCCAGCACACCTACTGGCTGGAGCAGATGTACAAGGCCGCTGCCGCCGAACAGGCCAAGACCAAATAAAAGGAGACCACAGCATGAGCATTTCCCACGAAAACCTCTGCGCCTTCCTGTACAAGGAAGCCCGCCTGCTCGACGACCGCGACTGGGACGCCTGGCTGGCCCTGTACGCCAGCGACTGCACCTTCTGGATGCCGTCCTGGGATGACGACGGCGAGCTGACCGACGATCCGCAGAGCACCATTTCGCTGATCTACTACTGCCGCCGCGCCGGCCTGGAAGACCGCGTCTTCCGCATCCGCACCGAGCGCTCCAGCGCGACGATCCCGGACACACGCACTTCGCACAACATCACCAACGTCGAGATCGTCGAGCAGGGCGCCGGCTACTGCAAGGTGCGCTTCAACTGGCACACCATGAGCGTGCGCTACAACCACACCGACCACTTCTGCGGCAGCAGCTTCTACACCCTGGACCTGTCCGGCGCGAGCCCGATCATCAAGGACAAGAAGGTGGTGCTGAAGACCGACTACATCCGTCACGTGATCGACATCTACCACATCTGAACGAACCGGCAGAGACTGCCGACCGGCCGGACCGGTCGGCAGCAGACCGGACAATAAGCACAACGGAGACGAACATGAGCTACAGGATCGCCCTCAATTTCGAAGACGGCGTCACGCGCTTCATTGACTGCAAGCCCAACGAGACGGTGGCCGACGCCGCCTACCGCCAGAAGATCAACGTACCCATCGACTGCCGCGACGGCGCCTGCGGCGCCTGCAAGTGCTCCTGCGAATCGGGCAGCTTCCGCCTCGGCGACTACATCGAGGACGCGATGAGCGAGGCCGAGGCCGCCCAGGGCTACGTGCTGACCTGCCAGATGTATCCGAGCAGCGATTGCGTGGTCAACGTGCCAGCCTCGTCGGAAGTCTGCAAGACGCGCCAGAGCGAGATCGAGGCGCGCATCGGCGAGGTCCGCCAGCTCTCCGACAGCACCATTTCCCTGACCCTCGAAAGCCAGGACATCGGCAAGCTGCATTTCCTGCCGGGCCAGTACGCCAATCTGGTCGTGCCGGGCACGACGCAGCACCGGGCCTATTCCTTCAGCTCCATGCCGCAGGACAACCGTGTCTCCTTCCTGATCCGCAACGTGCCGGGCGGGCTGATGAGCGGCTACCTGCGCGAACGCGCCGCGCCGGGCGACGCCATCCGCCTGGCCGGTCCGCTGGGCAGCTTCTACCTGCGCGAAATCCGCCGCCCGGTACTGATGATCGCCGGCGGCACCGGCCTCGCCCCCTTCCTGGCCATGCTCGAACGCATCGTCGCCAGCGGCGGCAGCCCCTTCCCCATCCACCTGCTCTACGGCGTCAACCGCGACAGCGACCTGGTCGAGACCGAGCGTCTGCAGGCCCTGATCCGCGCTCTGCCGGGCTTCGGCTACGACGTCGTGGTGGTCGATCCGGGTAGCGCCCAGCCGAAGAAGGGCTACGTCACCGAGCACCTGGCCGCGCCGCAACTGCACGACGGCGAGGTGGACATCTACCTGTGCGGCCCGCCGCCGATGGTCGAAGCCGTGGCGCAGCATCTGCGCGAACGCGCCATCCAGCCGGCCAGCTTCCATTACGAAAAATTCGCCGCCAGCGCCTGAGGAGAATCGCATGCAAGCACGCTTTACCGACAAGATCGCCGTCATCACCGGCGCCGCCCAGGGCATCGGCCGCCGCGTCGCCGAACGCATGGCCGAGGAAAATGGCCGCCTGGTCATCGTCGACCGTTCGGAACTGGTTTTCGAACTGGGCGAGGAACTGGGCAAGATCACCGAAGTCCTGCCGCTGGCCGCCGACCTGGAACAATACGTCGAGTGCCAGCGCGTCATGGACGCCGCCATGGCGCGCTTCGGGCGCATCGACATCCTGATCAACAACGTCGGCGGCACCATCTGGACCAAGCCCTTCGAGCACTACGGCATCGACGAGATCGAGAAGGAAATCCGCCGATCGCTGTTCCCGACGCTGTGGTGCTGCCGCGCCGCCATCGGCTACATGCTCGAACAGGGCAAGGGCAGCATCGTCAACGTCTCGTCCATCGCCACGCGCGGCGTCAATCGCGTGCCCTACGGCGCGGCCAAGGGCGGCGTCAATGCGCTGACCGCCTGCCTGGCTTTCGAGAACGGCGAGCGGGGCATCCGCGTCAACGCCACCGCGCCCGGCGCCACCGAAGCCCCGCCCCGCCGCATCCCGCGCAACACCGTGCAGCAGAGCGAGCAGGAGCAGGCCTGGTACAAGCAGATCTACAGCCAGTCGCTCGACAGCAGCCTGATGAAGCGCTACGGCACGCTCGACGAACAGACCGCGCCCATCCTTTTCCTGGCCTCCGACGCCGCCGCCTACATCACCGGTTCGGTGCTGCCCGTGGGCGGCGGCGACCTCGGCTGATACTCCCTGCAGTACAACCGCGAAACCGGTCCATGCGGCCGGTTTTTTTTCTGGGCGAAAACTATTGATTAACTAATTCACTATTACATAAAATCGAGATTCGTGATTTTCTCGATGTTTGAATAAAAACAGCCGCCGGCGCACGCGGGTGATTGATGGAGGAGACAACCATGCACACTGCCCACCCACGCATGCCCAACACCAACTGAACGGGAAACCCTGTCATGTGTTTCCATTTTCTCAACGAGACCAGTACCGTATTCCGCTCGGCTCATCCCTTCGCTGTATCGGAGTACGTCAATGAGCATGTCGGCAGCCACGATCTGCGCTTACGCCCTGCCGGTAGCGGAATGGCAACACTGGCGCATCGCAAGTTCGGCACCATGGACCTGTGCCGCCTGACTTATGGGCGGCAAGCGCGCGTCGTCTCGGACGGTCTGGGCGACATCTACCACCTGCAGTTCATCCTGCGGGGGCAGTGCCGCTATGAGATGCGCCGTGAGAGCGCCTGTATTCCGGCCGGCCACCTGCTGGTGATCAACCCGGACGATCCGATCGACCTGACCTATTCGGAAGACTGCGAGAAGTTCATCCTGCGTCTCCCTACCCCCCTGCTGCAGGAAGCCTGCATCGAGAACCGGTGGTTGAAACCGCAGGAAGGCATTCGCTTCCAGCCCGTTCCCTACCGCTTCCAGGAATTGGAAAGCCTTCTCTACCTGCTGACCCTGATCTGCCAGGAAGCCGAATCCGGCCTGATATCTCCGCAACTGCTCGGCCACTACAACCGGGTCATCGCCACCAAGCTGATGACCATGCTGCGCCACAACGTATCGCTCGACATGCCCTCGCTGACCTGCGTCTCTTTTGAGCGCCTGGTACAGTACATCGAGGAGAACATCAAGCGCGACCTGTGCGTGGACGAATTGGCGCGCCAGGCGCGCATGAGTACCCGCTCGTTGTACCTGCTGTTCGAGAAGCACGCGAAAACGACACCGAAGAACTTCATCCGGCAAAAGAAGCTGGAGGCCGTCTATAACGCCCTGATGGACCCTGCTTGCCGCTTCGCCAACATCACGGCACTGGCGCTGGACTATGGCTTCACCCATCTCGGCCGCTTTGCCGAGAGTTATCGCGATGCCTTTGGCATGCTGCCGTCTGATTCGCTGAAGGCGCGCTACAACCGTCTAAACGGCTGAGCGCCGGAAACCGGAAAAGAAAAAGCCGGGTGACCCACCCGGCTTCAATCGCACGATTCAACGGTCTCCCGCTGGATCAACGCAAAAGGCGATCACTCGAACTCGATGATCACCTGATCGACCGACAGGCTCTCACCGGCAGCGGCAGAAATCTTCTTGACCTTGCAGTCCTGGTCGGCCTTGAGGATGTTTTCCATCTTCATGGCTTCGATGACAGCCAGCTTCTCGCCGGCCTTCACTTCCTGGCCGACCTTGACCGCGACTTCACGGAGCAGGCCCGGCATCGGCGACATCAGGAACTTGGAGAGGTCGGGTGCCTGTTTTTCCGGCATCAGTGCCAGCAGTTCGGCGGCACGGGCGCTCATCACCATGAAGTCGGCACGCGTGCCCCAGTGGAACAGGCTGTACTTGGTCTTGTGGCGCTCGACCTGCAGCGTGAATTCCTCGCCGTTGCAAGTGCCATTGAACAACGATTCGCCCAGCTTCCAGTCGGACAGGATCTCGTACTGCTCGCCGTTGTACTCGACGTGATAACCGCCGGGAATCGGGCGGGCGGTGACCGCGTGGTTCTCGTTGCCGTTCGGGCTGAGACGGACGACGCACCACTGATCGCCGACGATGCGTTCATGGCCCTGCAACTGGCCGGAGATCGACGCCGAGCGGTCGGTGAAGGCGCGGTAGACGTAGGCAGCAACGGAGACCAGCAGGGCTGGATCGTCGTGCGGCACCATCGACGCGTCGAAGCCGGTCGGGTAGTGCTTGGGAATGAAGCCAGTGTCGAAGATGCCGGAATGGAACACCGGATGCTGCATCAGCGCGGCCTGGAACGGAATGTTCGAGGAGATGCCGCGGATGACGAAGGCGTTGAGGGCGTCGCGCATGCGGGCGATGGCCTGCTCGCGGGTGGCGCCGTGCACGATCAGCTTGGCGATCATCGAGTCGTAGAACATCGAAATCTCGCCGCCGTCGTAGACACCGGTGTCGACGCGGACCTGACCCGGGATTTCCTTCGGCGGCTGGAACTTGACCAGGCGACCGGTGGAGGGCAGGAAGCCGCGGAACGGGTCTTCGGCATTGATCCGGCACTCCATGGCCCAGCCGTTGATGCCGACGTCGGCCTGGCTGATCGGCAGCTTCTCGCCGTAGGCGACGCGGATCATCTGCTCGACCAGGTCCAGCCCGGTGATCAGTTCGGTGACCGGGTGCTCCACCTGCAGGCGGGTGTTCATTTCCAGGAAGTAGAACTCCTTGGTCGCGCCGGAGACGACGAACTCGACCGTACCGGCCGATTCGTAGTTCACCGCGCGGGCCAGGGCCACGGCCTGCTCGCCCATGGCCTTGCGCATCTCGGGATCGACGAAGGGGCTCGGCGCCTCTTCGATGACCTTCTGGTGACGACGCTGGATCGAGCAGTCGCGCTCGTTCAGGTACACGTAATTGCCATGGCTGTCGCCGAGCACCTGGATTTCGATGTGGCGCGGCTCGAGCACGTACTTCTCGATGAAGACGCGGTCGTCACCGAAGGAGTTGCGGGCTTCATTGACGCAGGAGGAGAAGCCTTCATGCGCTTCGGCGTCGTTGTAGGCCACGCGCAGGCCCTTGCCGCCGCCGCCGGCGGAGGCCTTGATCATCACCGGGTAGCCGATGCCCTGGGCGATCTTGACCGCTTCGTCCGGACCGGCGATGGCGTCGTTGTAGCCCGGGATGGTGTTGACCTTGGCTTCGATGGCCAGCTTCTTGGACTCGATCTTGTCGCCCATCTTGGCGACTGAATAGTGCTTCGGACCGATGAACTTGATGCCTTCTTCCTCCAGGCGGCGGGAGAAGGTGGCGTTTTCGGACAGAAAGCCATAGCCCGGATGGACAGCCTGTGCGCCGGTTTGCTTGCAGGCGTCGATGATCTTGTCCATGACCAGGTAGGACTCTTTCGAGGCGGCCGGGCCGATGCAGACGGCTTCGTCAGCCAGGTCAACGTGCAGCGCATCCTTGTCGGCTTCGGAATAGACGGCGACGGTCTTGATGCCCATCTTGCGGGCGGTCTTGATGACGCGGCAGGCAATTTCGCCGCGGTTTGCGATCAGAATCTTGGTGAACATGTTCCTTTTTCTCCCTGACGCTTACAGAGGAATGTTGCCGTGCTTGCGCCACGGGTTTTCGAGTTTCTTGTCGCGCAGCATGGCCAGCGAGCGGGCGATGCGCTTGCGCGTGGCGTGCGGCATGATCACGTCGTCGATGAAGCCGCGGGCGCCGGCGACGAACGGATTGGCGAACTTTTCCTTGTACTCGGCTTCGCGCTGGGCGAGCTTGGCCGGATCGTTCTTTTCCTCGCGGAAGATGATCTCGACCGCGCCCTTCGGGCCCATGACGGCGATTTCCGCAGACGGCCAGGCGAGGTTGACGTCGCCACGCAGGTGCTTGGACGACATCACGTCGTAGGCACCGCCGTAGGCCTTGCGGGTGATGATGGTGACCTTCGGCACGGTGCACTCGGCGTAGGCGTAGAGCAGCTTGGCGCCGTGCTTGATGATGCCGCCGTATTCCTGCGTGGTGCCCGGCATGAAGCCCGGCACGTCGACGAAGGTGACGACCGGAATGTTGAAGGCGTCGCAGAAACGGACGAAGCGGGCGGCCTTGATCGAGGACTTGATGTCCAGGCAGCCGGCCAGCACCAGCGGCTGGTTGGCGACGATACCGACCGGGTGGCCGTCCATGCGCCCGAAGCCGATGATGATGTTCTTGGCGTAATCGGCTTGCAACTCGAAGAAGTCATTGTCGTCGACCACTTTGACGATCAGCTCCTTCATGTCGTACGGCTTGTTCGCGTTGTCCGGCACCAGGGTGTCGAGCGAATAGTCCATGCGGTCGACCGGATCGTTGGTCGGCGTGACCGGCGGCTTCTCGCGGTTGTTGGCCGGGATGAAGTTCATGAAGCGGCGCAGCATCGACAGCGCTTCCACATCGTTCTCGAAGGCCAGATCGGCGACGCCGGACTTGCTGGTGTGGGTCACGGCACCGCCCAGTTCCTCGGCGGTCACGTCTTCATGGGTCACCGTCTTGACCACTTCCGGACCGGTCACGAACATGTAGGACGAGTCCTTGACCATGAAGATGAAGTCGGTCATCGACGGCGAGTACACCGCGCCGCCGGCGCAGGGGCCCATGATCATGGAGATCTGCGGCACGACGCCGGAGGCCATCACGTTGCGCTGGAAGACGTCGGCGTAGCCGCCCAGGGAAGCGACACCCTCCTGGATGCGGGCGCCGCCCGAATCGTTGAGGCCGATCACCGGGGCGCCGACCTTCATCGCCTGGTCCATGACCTTGCAGATCTTCTCGGCGTGGGTTTCCGACAGCGAACCGCCGAACACCGTGAAATCCTGCGAGAAGACGAAGACCAGACGGCCGTTGATCGTACCGTAGCCGATGACGACACCGTCACCCGGGGTCTTTTCCGCCTTGTCCATGCCGAAGTCGACGCAGCGGTGTTCCTTGAACATGTCCCACTCTTCAAAGGAACCCGGATCGAGCAACAGTTCGATTCGCTCGCGGGCGCTCAGCTTGCCCTTCTTGTGCTGGCTGTCGATGCGCTTCTGGCCACCGCCGAGGCGGGCCATTTCACGCTTTTTTTCCAGCTGGCGGATGATGTCGTGCATAAAGACTCCCTAAATGGAACGGGTGATGTGGAAACTCAGTGTTTCAGATACTCGAGCAGGGCGTACGCGGCTGCCGCTGGCGTCGTGTAGCCCTCCTCGACGGAGCGGGTCAGCGCCGGCAGGTTTTCCTGCACGCGCGGGTGATGGCGGAAATGCTGGCGCAGGCCGGCGTCAATCAGCTGCCACATCCAGGCCAGCGACTGGTGCTGGCGCTTGGCGGCGAATTCGCCGGTCGGCTTGAGCGCGGCCTGATACTTCTCGACCTGCTCCCAGAAATCGCCGATGCCTTCCTTGTGCAGTGCCGACAGCGCGATCACCGGCGGCGCCCAGTTGGGCGAGGCCGGGCGCAGCATGTGCAGGGCGTTGCGCCACTGGGCGCGGACGACGGCGGTCGCCTGCTTGTCGATGTCGGCCTTGTTGATGACCACCATGTCGGCGATCTCGACGATGCCCTTCTTGATCGCCTGCAGGTCGTCGCCGGCGTTCGGCAACTGCAGCAGGCAGAACATGTCGACCATGCCGGCCACTGTGGTTTCGGACTGGCCGACGCCAACCGTCTCGATGATGATCACGTCGTAGCCGGATGCCTCGCAGAGCAGCATGGCTTCGCGCGTCTTCTCGGCGACGCCGCCCAATGAACCGGCCGACGGGCTCGGCCGGATGAAGGCCTCCTCGCGCTGGCTCAACAACTCCATGCGCGTCTTGTCGCCGAGGATGGATCCGCCGGAGACCGACGACGACGGATCCACGGCGAGCACGGCGAGCTTCTTGCCCTGCTCGATCAGCCAGACGCCGAGCGCTTCGATGAAAGTGGACTTGCCTGCCCCCGGTACGCCGGAGATACCGATACGAATTGCCTTGCCCGTACTCGGCAACAAGGCGTTAAGCACCTGCTGGGCACGTTGCTGGTGATCGGCACGCGTCGACTCGATCAGCGTGATCGCCTTGGCCAGCGCCCGGCGCTGGCCGGCGAGCACGCCGTCGACCAGCTGCCGGTCAGACTCGGACAGGAGATTGGCACGCACCGGCGCGTCGTCCAGCTTCATCCGGAATTAGCCGCGCGCCTTGCGGATTTCTTCGAGCACGCGCTTGGCCGAATCCTCGATCCGGGTGCCCGGGCCGAAGATCGCCTTGGCGCCGGCCGCGTACAGCGCATCGTAGTCCTGCGCCGGAATCACGCCACCGGCGAAGACGATGATGTCGTCGGCGCCCTGGGCCTTCAACGACTGGATGATCTGCGGCACCAGCGTCTTGTGACCGGCGGCCAGCGACGAGCAGCCGATGGCATGGACGTCGTTCTCGATCGCCTGGCGGGCGGCTTCTTCCGGGGTCTGGAAGAGCGGCCCCATGTCGATGTCGAAGCCGAGGTCGGCGTAGGCCGTGGCAACCACCTTGGCACCGCGGTCATGGCCGTCCTGGCCGAGCTTGGCGATCATGATGCGCGGCCGACGGCCTTCTTCCTCGGCGAACCTGGCGACATCGGCCTTGATTTCTTCCCAGCTTTCCATGCCTTCGACGACGCCTCCGTAAACCCCGGAAATGGTCTGGTTGTTGGCGCGGAAACGGCCGAAGACCTTTTCCAGCGCATCCGACACTTCGCCGACCGTGGCGCGCAGGCGGATGGCCTTGACGGTCAGGTCGAGCAGGTTGCCTTCGCCGGTTTCGGCAGCCTGGGTCAGCGCGTCGAGCGCAGCGGTGACGGCGGCGCTGTCGCGGCTGGCGCGAATGCTCTTGAGGCGGGTAATCTGCGCTTCGCGGACGGCGTGGTTGTCGATATCGAGGATGTCGATCGCGTCTTCCTTGGCCAGCTTGTACTTGTTGACGCCGACGATGACGTCCTTGCCGGAATCGATGCGCGCCTGCTTGTCGGCGGCGCAGGTTTCGACCTGCATCTTGGCCCAGCCGGATTCGACGGCCTTGGTCATGCCGCCCATCGCCTCGATTTCCTGGATGATGGCCCAGGCCTTGTCGGCCATGTCCTGGGTCAGCTTTTCCATCATGTAGGAACCGGCCCAAGGGTCGATGACGTTGGTGATGTGCGTCTCTTCCTGGATGATCAGCTGCGTGTTGCGGGCGATGCGGGCGGAGAATTCGGTCGGCAGCGCGATCGCTTCGTCGAGCGCATTGGTGTGCAGCGACTGGGTGCCGCCGAAGACCGCCGCCATCGCTTCGATCGTGGTACGCACGACGTTGTTGTACGGGTCCTGCTCGGTCAGCGACCAGCCGGAGGTCTGGCTGTGCGTGCGCAGCATCATCGACTTCGGGCTCTTGGCGTTGAAGCCGGACATGATGCGGTGCCAGAGCAGACGGGCGGCGCGCATCTTGGCGATTTCGAGATAGAAGTTCATCCCGACCGCCCAGAAGAAGGACAGGCGGCCGGCGAAGGTGTCGACGTCCATGCCGGAAGCGATGCCGGTGCGCACGTATTCCATGCCGTCGGCCAGCGTGAAGGCCAGCTCGATGGCCTGGTTGGCGCCGGCTTCCTGGATGTGATAACCGGAAATCGAGATGGAGTTGAACTTCGGCATGTTCTGCGCCGTGTAGGCGAAGATGTCGGCGATGATCTTCATCGACGGCTTGGGCGGATAGATGTAGGTGTTCCGCACCATGAACTCTTTGAGGATGTCGTTCTGGATCGTGCCGGACAGCTGCTCCTGCTTCACGCCCTGTTCCTCGGCGGCGACGATGTAGCCGGCGAGGATGGGCAGCACGGCGCCGTTCATCGTCATCGACACCGAGATCTTGTCGAGCGGGATGCCGTCGAAGAGGATCTTCATGTCCTCGACCGAGTCGATGGCCACGCCGGCCTTGCCGACGTCGCCGGTGACGCGGGCGTTGTCCGAGTCGTAGCCGCGGTGCGTGGCCAGGTCGAAGGCGACGGAAACGCCCTGGCCGCCGGCGGCGAGCGCCTTGCGGTAGAAGGCGTTGGAAGCTTCGGCGGTGGAGAAGCCGGCGTACTGGCGGATGGTCCACGGCTTGACCGCGTACATCGTCGGCTGCGGGCCGCGCAGGAAGGGCGCGACGCCGGGCAGGGTGTCGGCGAACTCGAGGTTGTCGACGTCCTTTTTCGTGTACAGCGCCTTGACGGCCAGGCCTTCAGGGGTATTCCACACCAGGTTGTTGACGTCGCCACCCGGGGACTGTTTGGCCGCGGCCTTTTCCCAGACATCCAGGTTGTTGGAATCAAAGAACTTTTCAGACATGAAACACCTCTCGCCGATTCGATTTTTTCGGGCCGATGATGCAGAATTCAAAATTCTACGCGTTTGGGCCCAGCTTGACATGGTCAGCCCTGCATAATACTGTATCCATAATTACGGAAGCAAGTGCGGCAAGTACCGCCTGCTCATGCATACCACCACACCACGAAAATGAACCGCATCGCACCCACCGCGCTTTACCAGGAAGTCGCCGAACGACTGCGGCAACGCATCTTCGCTCACGAACTGACGCCCGGCACCTGGATCGACGAGCAGAAGCTCGCCGAGCAGTACGGCATTTCGCGGACGCCGCTGCGCGAGGCGCTCAAAGTGCTCGCTTCCGAGGGGCTGGTCGAACTCAAGCCGCGGCGAGGTTGCTACGTCACTGAAATTTCCCGCCAGGATCTCGATGACATCTTTCCGCTGATGGCCATGCTTGAGGGCCGCTGTGCCGTCGACGCCGTGCATCGTGCCAAACCTGGCGACATCCGCGACCTCAAGCTCATCCATGAACGACTTGAGGCCGCCGCCCGTGAAGGTCGTATCGATGCCTTCTTCGAGGCCAATCAGGCGTTTCACCGGAAGATCCAGGAACTGGCCAATAACCGCTGGTTGTTGTCGGTGATCCAGGATCTGCGCAAGGTGCTGAAATTGTCGCGTCTGCATTCGCTGTCGCTGGAAGGCCGTTTGCAGCAGTCGCTGGAAGAGCATCGGGCGATCATGGCCGCCTTCGAGGCCGGCGATGCCGAGACGGCAGAAAAGACGATGCACGACCACCTGCTCTCCGGCCGCGATGCGCTGGCCCGCATTCAGGACGTCGGCAAGGCGGCTTGAGCGCAGTCAGCGCATCTGTCTCTCGATGTCGGTAAACAGGCGATCGTAGATCGCTACCAGGGCGTCGCGGTCGGCGCTGCCCTTGATCCAGGAGCGGGTTTGTACCGCGGCCAGCGCTTGCTGCTCGATTTCCGGCAGGCTGTCCATGTCCAGTGCTTCGCCATGGAGAATGGCGGTCACGTCAGCCCTCGCCTTTTGCGCCAGGGCGACCATTCGCATCGATTCGCGCATGGCATGTGCCCCATCGCCGATGGCCGTGGCCAACTGCCCGACCTGCTCCGCCGATGCTGCCGAATGGGTGAGCTTCTCGCCGAAGATGCCGGCCGTCCCGCGAGCCTCACTGACGGCTTCGCTGAGTTCGCCGATCTGTTGCGTTGCCCGCTCCATTGAACTGCTGATTGCCTGGATTGAGGCGGCAATGGCCTCCGAGGCGCGCAGTGACTGATCGGCCAGCTTGCGGACCTCGTCGGCCACCACGGCGAAGCCGCGGCCGGCTTCGCCGGCGCGGGCCGCTTCGATCGCCGCGTTGAGTGCGAGCAGGTTGGTCTGCTTGGCAATGGCATCGATATGCACCGTCAATTCGCTGATCGCCCGTGCCTTGTCGTTCAGGTCGGCCAATGCCTGAACGCCGCTTTCCGCCGACTGCTGTGCTTCGCCGAGCGCCCCCGACATCTGCTGGGCTGCCTCGGCCATGTCGCTGGCGGCATGAGCGAAACCGCCGGAGAGGCGGCGCGAATCCTGCGAGTGGTCAGCGACCGTGCCGAGCGCCGTGCTGACGTGCTCGATGGCGGTCGATAGTCCGCGCTCCGAGCGCAGGAATATCTGTGAAAGCAGGGCCTCGCGGGCAATCGATTCCTGGGCCTTGGCCAACTGGTCGAGCATTGTCTGCATCTGGACCAGCACATCGCGGAAGGTGCCATGCAGGCCGGTGGTCTGCAACCGGCGCCAGTTGCGATTCTCCGACGAGGCGCCCATTGCCCCGAGAATTTCGCGAAAGGCGGTCTCGGTCTGGTCGAGCACCGAGTTCAGGTTGACGCGGATCGCTTCCAGGGTAGGGGAATTGATGGATTGCGGCAGACGGGCCGTCAAGCGGCCGCGGCCGATTTCGCTGAGCAAGCCGTCAATCGCGCGCAGTGGCGAATCGCCCGTCGCGTCTGGCCACAAGGCGAGAACCAGTGCCGGCACGAGGAACAGTGCAGGTGCCCAGGTGGCGAAATAGGCGGCACCCAGTCCGAGCCCGATCAGCAAAGCCAGCACCAGGCGCCTAAAGGGAGAAGACGAGTTCTTCATAACTCATTCCTGTCTGTTGCAGCAGATCGACCAGTACCGAGGTCCCGGCAGCAATGGCGTCGCGCGCTCCGGCGGCGCGTTCTGCCGCCAGCATCTGCTGGTACACCGGTTCGATGGCCTTTACTGCCTGTGCTTTCGGGCAGCGGCGGACCGAGGTGTAGCCGACGATCTGGCGATTGGCGTCGAAATCAGGGGTGATGTGGGTGAAAACCCAGTAGTAGCTACCGTCCTTGGCCATGTTCTTGACGTAGGCGAAGAACTCCCGGCCCGACTGGATCGTGTCCCAGGCCAGCTTGAAGGCGGCGCGCGGCATGTCCGGATGGCGGATGATGTTGTGCTGCGAGCCGAGCAATTCCGCTTCGGAGTAGCCGGAAAATTCGATGAAGATCGGATTGCCGTAGGTGATGATGCCCTTGGCGTTGGTCTTGGAGACGATGAAATCGTCCTCGCGCATCTTGCGTTCGACCGTAGTCGGTTCGATTCCCCGTTTCACGGAACCTCCTTGAGGAAAGGTGCTGGCACGGCAGCAACTGACTTCAATTTACACCAACGGGAGAAGGCCGAAAGAGCGCCCAGATCAAAAAAAAGCCCGATGGCTCTGCGCCACCGGGCTTTGCGTGAAATGCAGCGTTGTCAGTGCTTGGCGGCACCGGCGGCGCCGAAACCGGTCTGCGCGCGCACGTACTGGTCTTCGAAGGCTTCGATCTCCTTGCCGGCACGGACGCTGCTGTCGCTCTTCGAGAAGATGAAGGCGAGCAGGAAGGCGACCGGCATGGCGAACAGGGCGGGCTGGGTGTAGGGGAAGAGCGGCGCGGCATTGCCGAGCACATCGACCCACACCGACTTCGAGAAGAGCACGAACAACACGGCCGAAACCAGGCCACCGTAACCGCCCCACAGTGCGCCGCGGGTGGTCAGGCCCTTCCAGTACATGGAGAGGATCAGCACCGGGAAGTTGGCCGCAGCGGCAACACCGAAGGCCAGGCCGACCATGAAGGCGATGTTCTGCTTCTCGAAGGCGATACCGAGCACGATGGCGACGAAGCCAAGGCAGATCGTGGCGATGCGTGAGACGCGGATTTCCGAAGCTTCGGAAGCCTGGCCTTTCTTGATCACGCGGGCGTAGATGTCATGCGAGATCGCCGAGGCACCGGCCAGCGCCAGACCGGAGACGACGGCCAGGATGGTGGCGAAGGCAACGGCTGCCAGGAAGCCGAGCAGCATGTTGCCGCCAACCGCCTTGGCCAGGTGCATGGCGACCATGTTGCCGCCGCCGATCAGCTTGCCGCCGATGGTGCCGCCCTCGAAATACTCGGGGTTCTGACCGACGATCAGGATGCCGGCGAGGCCCATCAGGAAGATGACGTTGAAGAAGTAGGCAACGAAACCGGAGGCGTAGAGCACCGATTTGCGGGCTTCCTTGGCGTCGCTGACGGTGAAGAAGCGCATCAGGATGTGCGGCAGTCCGGCGGTACCGAACATCAGGCCGAGGCCCAGCGAGATGGCGGTGATCGGGTCGGCGAGCAGGCTGCCCGGATGCATCAGCTTTTCGCCCAGCTTGTGCACCGACATGGCCTGGTCCAGCAGGTTGGTGAAGGAGAAACCGAACTGGTACATCGCCAGCAACATCACCAGCGTACCGCCGGAGAGCAGCATGCAGGCCTTGATGATCTGCACCCAGGTCGTCGCGACCATGCCACCGAAGGTGACGTACACCATCATCAGGATGCCGACGGCGAAGATGGCGACGTTGTAGTCGAGACCGAAGAGCAGCTTGATCAGCTGGCCGGCACCGACCATCTGGGCGATCAGGTAGAAGCAGACGACGGTCAGCGAGGAAATCGCGGCCATTGTCCGCACCTTGCCCTGGTCGAGGCGGTAGGCGGTGATGTCGGAGAAGGTGAACTTGCCCAGGTTGCGCAGGCGTTCGGCCATCAGGAACAGGATGATCGGCCAGCCGGCGAAGAAGCACAGCATGTAGATGTAGCCGTCGTAGCCCTGCATGTAGACCATGGCGGTCAGACCGAGCAGCGTGGCGGCCGACATGTAGTCGCCGGCGATCGCCAGACCGTTCTGGAAGCCGGTGATGCCGCCGCCGGCGGTGTAGAAGTCCGACGTCGACTTGGTGCGGCTGGCTGCCCAGTAGGTGATCCCCATCGTCATCGCGACGAAGATGCAGAACATGATGATGGCGTGCCAGTTGGTCGCCTGTTTCTCTGTGGCGGCAACGGCGTCAGCGGCGATGGCCAGGTGGCTCATCGTGAGCAGGCCGAGCGTCGTGGCCAGTTGAACGATACGGTTCATTATTTGTTCTCCTTCCAGGCTTCCTTGACGATTTCCTGGGTCATGGCATCAAATTCCGTATTGGCGCGGCGGACATAGACGGCCGTCAGCACCCAGAAGAAGATGAACATGAACAATTCGACGGCGACGCCGACGGTCAGGCGCGATCCCTCGGCAATCGGCTGGCCCAGCGAGGCCGGGCTGAAGGCGACGACCATCACGAATCCGTAGAACATGGTCAGGACGATGGCTGCCAGCGTCCAGGCGAAACGCTCCCTCCTCGAAACCAGCTCCCGGAACTTCGGATTGGCCCGCATCCGCTCATACATAGCGCTGCTCATGGCTAGTTCTCCTTTGTTAATTAATAATTACCGTATTTCGGCGGCCAGAATTTTATCTTATATAAGACTTGTTCCGGTTGATCTGCATCAGCCATTACGCATTAATTTATTGATTATCTGAAAAAGGCTTCCTGCACATGAGTCAGATCCTTCTCGACAACGATGGCGAAATTGCCACCCTCCGGCTCGACAACCCCGGCAAGCTGAACGCCATCAACC
Source organism: Dechloromonas sp. (assembly GCA_008933675.1). Taxonomy (GTDB): domain Bacteria; phylum Pseudomonadota; class Gammaproteobacteria; order Burkholderiales; family Rhodocyclaceae; genus Azonexus. Next base: position 1,150 of record WBUO01000052.1, on the reverse strand, counting down.
TGGCCATGTGGCAGCAACTGGCGGCGCACATGGCCAGCATCAGCAACGACGCCGGCATCCGCTGCGTCGTCATCCGCGGCGCCGGCGACGACGCCTTCGCCGCTGGCGGCGACCTCGAGGAATTCGTCAGCGGCCGCGCCACGCTCGAGCAGGCCCTGCACTACCACGGCCAGGTCGCGGCGGCGCTGAACGCCATCGCCGACTGCCCGCACCCGACCGTGGCGCTGATCCGCGGCGCCTGTATCGGCGGCGGTCTGGAGATCGCCGGCGTCTGCGACCTGCGCATCGCCGGCGAGGGAGCGCGCTTCGGCGCGCCGATCAACAAGCTCGGCTTTTCGATGTACCCCGGCGAAATGGAAGGCCTGCTCAAGCTGGCCGGTCCGGCAGTGATGAAGGAAATCCTGCTCGAAGGGCGCATCCTGACTGCCACCGAGGCCTATGAAAAAGGCCTGGTCACGCGCGTCGTGCCTGACGCCCAGGTCGCGGACGAAGCCTACGCCACGGCCCGGCGCATCGCCGCCGGCGCGCCGCTGGTCGCCGGCTGGCACAAGCAGTGGATTCGCCGCCTGCAGAGTGGCAAGCCGCTCAACGACGAGGAAAAGGCCGCCTCCTTCGCCTTCCTCGCCACAGAGGACTACAAGGAAGGGCTGACCGCATTCCTCGAGAAGCGCAAGCCGCTGTTCAAGGCGCGCTGAGGTCCGCTCCGCTCAGCTGCCGTACAGGCTCCACAGCATTTTCGCCGAGAGCAGCAGCAACAGCCCGGCGAAGACGCGGCGCAGCACGCGCACTGGCAGGCGATGCGCCAGGCGGGCGCCGAGCGGCGCCGTCAGCACGCTGGCGATCAGGATCACGGCGAGGGCCGGCAGGTAAACGAAGCCGAAGCTGCCGGCCGGCAAGCCGGCATGGCCCCAGCCGTTCCAGACATAACCGAGGGTGCCGCCGACGGCGACCGGCAGGCCGACCGCCGCCGAGGTGCCGATCGCCTGGCGCGGGCTGACGTTGCACCAGATCAGGAAGGGCACCGTCAGCGCCCCGCCGCCGATGGCGACCAGGCTGGAAACGGCGCCGATCACGCCGCCGGCCAGGCTCAGGCCGGACCAGCCGGGCAGGCCACGGCCTGGCTGCGGACGGCGCTCGGCAAGCATCTGCC
>WBUO01000412.1 GCA_008933675.1 Dechloromonas sp. | reverse complement strand
GGCTTGTCGCCCGCAATCTCCGCGACAGTGAGTCGCTGCCCCTTTTTGGCCAGAGCAACTCCCGGCGCCGGCTGGCCGAGCTGGGGGCGGTCGAGATCGATGTGCCTTGCCTCTTCGAAGTGACGAGGAACCGGCTGCAACAGGCAAACCTGACGGTCGGCCGAGGGCGGACCGCAGACAGTCTCCACCTGCTCGACCGTTCGCGCTGTGTCCGCTTCCACGAGCGCATGGCGGGCGAATTCACCAAGGCGCGGGCCTTGCTCATCGGATGACTCCCGAGGAACTGTTGCAGGCAGAAAATCTGCCGCCGGAACTGGAGTGGGTCGCGACCCATCACCGCCTGAATCCCGACGATCCGGTGTATCTGCTCATCGCGTGGCACTGGCATCGGGTGAAGTCATCCGAGGATACGCTCCAGGCGGCCATTGTTGAGCTGAAGACGGCTCTGGACGCACGCATCGAGGCGCTGGCTGATGCCGCGGATGCGATTGCGGGTGTGAACGCCGTGCTCACCGAAGTGCGACAGGAAATGGCGAATCGTCCCGCCGTTCTGGGGAAGGAGCTCGAAAATCAACTCAGGCAGCCCGTCACGGATGCGGTGGCCCAGCTCAAGGCCATGGAGCAATCGCTTGGGCCGGTGGCCCGGTCGTTCCGCATCGTGCGTCACCGGGAACTGCTGGCCGCGCTTTTAACCGGCGCGGCGCTGGGAGCGCTCGGGGCGATGATCCTCGTCAAATCGTGATCGGGCGCAGTCTGCTTTCTCTGACTGGCTGTTTGAGCTTGGCATGGCTGGCTCGGACCAGCCTGCCCGGGTCCACAGGGTATTGGCTGACGGTCGTTGCCGTAGCCACTGCCGTCTGGGTCGCCTACCGCGGATTCGCGCAAGCCGCCGAGGAGGGGACCCGGGTTGTGCTAAGTCTCTGGGGGCTGAAATGGACACGCGACGAAGCCTGCTGCCATTTCTTTATCACAGGCGCTACCGGCACGGGTAAGACCGCGCGGGCAGTCGTGCCGATCGTGCATGGTCTTCGGTCCTCAATGCCGGAGACCGGGATACTGGCGGTCGATTCGAAGGGTGTGCTTTGGAAGCCGCTCGCCTCGATGGCGAGGAGTCTGGGGCAGGAGGAATCTTTGCGCCTGATTCGCGTCCGACCGACGCATATTCGCCCGGAGGATTGGACGCCCCCGCTTCGGCTCAATCTCCTCGGTATGCCGGATGTTCCATGGACTACCTATGCCAAGCTGATCGTCGATACCGCTACGGCAGCCGGCCAGCGTGGCGGCCAGGCTTTCTTCAAGGAGACGGCTCGTGATGTCATCACTCACGCCATGCACGCGCTGGAGGCGGCGGATCTGCCGGTGACCCTCGCCAACGTTCACGACATGATCTGTATTTCGACCGAGTTGACGAAAGTGCTCGCCCGCCTGGCAGAGCGACCGGGACGCGCGGCCGAGATTGAACTCCAGTATTTCAAGGACTTCGCCGATCAACCTCCGGAGCAAAAGAGCGGCACCGTTTACACCGTCGCCAATTTCCTGCGCCCCTACACGCCGCCGGACATCGCCGATGTCTTTTGTTCGGTGGAACCAAATTTCTCGCTGACGGAGGTCGATGCGGGACGATTGATCTGCTTGTCCGTTCCGCAGACCTACCAGGTGGAACGCCGCTATCTCAACCTGCTCGTGAAGCAGCTGTTTTTTCTGCACGCGTTTCGGCGGTTCGATCTCGAGCCCGAGGAACTCCGGCGGCGGAACATGATCGTTCTCGCCCTCGATGAAGGTCAGAAGACCACCCTCGTTTCAGAGGACGGCTTCGCCGACCATACGACAGTGGACGAACTTCGTGAGGCTGGCGTGTGCCTGATTTCCGCGACCCAGACGCCACTCTCGCTCTACGCCGCGTTCGAGACCGAGCGCAAAGCAGACGTATTCATGGCCAACTTGAGAACGCAGATCCACTTTCGGGCCGCAGACGAAAAGGGCGCCAAGATCATCTCCGAGAAGATGGGTGGAAGGGAATTCCGCAAATACAGTGGCGGGGTCAGCGCTGGCCGCGCCTCGCGCAATTGGCAAATGGTTGACGAGCCTTGGTTCAAAGCAGCGGTGCTTCAGGCAATGCCCGAGGGCAGAGCAATCGTCCGACACCCTGCGAGGATTGGAAAGCCGCTCGTGAAAACTCTTCCGTTCACTTCGTTCACCCGAGCTAACGAATACAGCTCCGAGCCAGGTGGCGCGCCGGGGCCCTAGTTTCGTCCGGGAATGATCGTCGGCCCGCCAATCAAGGTGATCCCGTTGATGCGCTTTTGATTCGGCAGGGGCTTTCGAGGGACGCGCGACTGGGGCGAAGCCTTGGCCTCGCTCGCAGGCCCATCAATGGATTCGAGGTAGTCCTCAACCAGGCCTTTGCTGTCCCGACAACGCAGGGTATGGGCCATCAGGTCGAAGATGTCCGGCGCACGCCTCCCCAGTTTGCGGGACAGGCAGCGCACCGCATCAGAGTAGGCCGAGAGATCGGCCACGGGGACGGCGAGCACGATGTGAACAACAGGGAACGGAGATTTCATGAATCATGGTTACTGACGTTAAACCAAGTGCTCCGTCCGGCCCGATTACAGAGCACAACCACTATGAGCTAGGCTTGCGAAGCGGCGCCCAAGGCACCGCGCAGTTATGTTGCTGCAAGTCTACAACAGGAAGCCGCCTGTCGTCTTTGATATATTCACGATTATTTATTACGGTCACGCAGTCCGAATCGCAGGCAGAAATGAACGCGGCGACGCTCCAAAGAACCTCGTGAAGCGGACGGTCAGGTGGCTATGATCAGCAAACCCGGTCATGTGCGCGACCTGTCCGACCGTATAGGTCCCCGTTTCAATCAGTGCTTTGGCGCGCACCAACCGAGTTCGTAGGATATATTGTTCACAGGTCATGTCCATGGTCGCCTTGAACAGCACGTTAAAATGACTCGGACTGAGTCGTGCTTCCTTCGCCAGCGAGGCCACAGGAATACGGTCCGCCAGATGCGTCTGAACGTAGGTCGCAACCCGTTGCATCGACTCCGGGTTCAGGCGGCGGACCACTGC
>WBUO01000411.1 GCA_008933675.1 Dechloromonas sp. | reverse complement strand
GCGTTGCAGATCGGTGCCGGGCCGGTCATCGGGGGCAGCGTTTCCCCGACCATATTGTCGAATACTGCAAAAAAGTCGCGACTATTTTCCAGTGCAAGCTCACCCGCCGAACAGCTTCCGTATCCCGTCCAGGATGGATTTGAGCGGCGACGTTTCCACATCCACCGCCTTGACCCCGGCATCGCCCTGGAATTCGTCGTACAGCCAGTCACCATCGACGTAGGACAGCCCCGGCGGCGGCGTGCGCTCGCTGGGCGGTTTGCCGGCCAGCGCCTGGCGCATGTAGTCCGTCCAGATCGGCAGCGCCAGCGTGGCGCCGAACTCGCGGCTGCCCAGGGATCTGGGCTGGTCGTAGCCCATCCAGGCGACGGCGACGACGTTGCCGGCGTAGCCGGCGAACCAGCCGTCGATGGCGTCGCTGGTGGTGCCGGTCTTGCCGGCCAGGTCGTGGCGGCCGAGGCGCTGGCTGGCCGAGGCGCCGGTGCCGCTGCTGACCACCTCGCGCAGCATGCTGTCGATGACGAAGGCGTTGCGCGGGTCGATGGCCGCCTGGCGTTCCTGCCGGCCAGGGGGCGGCGGGGCCTGCCACAGCACGTTGCCGCGGGCGTCGGTGATCTTCTCGATCAGCCACGGGGTGATGCGGAAGCCGCCATTGGCGAACACCGCGTAGGCGCCGGCCATCTGCAGCGGCGTCACCGAGCCGCTGCCGAGCACCATGGTCAGGTTGTCCGGATGCTTGGCGGCGTCGAAGCCGAAGCGTTGCAGGTAGTCGCGCGCATAGGCCGGCGTGATGGTCTGCAGCAGGCGCACCGAAACCACGTTCTTCGAGCGCGCCAGGGCCCGGCGCAGGGTGATCGGGCCGTCGTAGCCGTCGTCGTTGCGCGGCTCCCACGGCTGGCCGCCCTCGCTGCCGGGCAGCGACAGCGGCTCGTCGTTCATCAGCGTGGCCGGCGAGAAGCCTTTTTCCAGCGCCGCCGAATAGACGAAGGGCTTGATGATCGACCCCGGCTGGCGCCAGGCGCTGGTGACATGGTTGAACTGCTTGCGGTAAAAATCGAAGCCGCCGACCAGGGCGCGGTAGGAACCGTCCTCGGCATTCAGTGCCACGAAGGCGGCATCGACTTCCGGCATCTGGGCGATCGACCAGCGGCCCTTGCTGTCCTGGCTGACGCGGATCACCGATCCGACCTTGATCTTCAGGTTGGCTTTGGCGTTTTGCTGCAGGGCCGGGGCAGCGAAGCGCAGGCCGTCGCCCTTGATCTCCAGCGTATCGCCGAAGGCAGGCTCGGCACGCACGCGCTGGGCGGAAACTTCGGTGACGACGGCGGCGATCAGGTTGTCGCTGCCGGGGTGCCGGGCCAGCGTCTGGTCGATGACATCTTCCCGCTCGTCGGCATCGGCGGGCAGCGCGACAAAGCCTTCCGGTCCGCGGTAGCCGTGGCGCTGGTCGTAGGCCAGCACCTGGCGGCGGAGCGACTCGTAAGCCGCGTTCTGCTCGGCCTTGTCGAGCGTGGTGTAGACATTGAAGCCCTGCGTATAGACCTCGCCCGGATATTGCGCCTGCAACTGCTGGCGCACCAGCTCGGCGACATGGTCGGCGCGCGCCTCGAACTGCAGGCTGCGGCTGACCTTGAGCGGCTGGGCCACGGCCTCGTCGAATTCTTCCTGGCTGATCTTGCCCAGATGCAGCATGCGCTTCAGCACCAGTTCCTGGCGGGCCTTGGCGCGTACCGGATTGACCGCCGGATTGTGCTTGGCCGGGTTCTGCGGCAGGCCGGCGAGCATGGCGGCTTCAGCCAGTGTCAGTTCCGGCAGGCGCTTGCGGAAATAGGTGCGGGCGGCGCTGGCAAAACCGTAGCTGCGCTGGCCGAGGTAGATCTGGTTCATGTAGAGCTCGAGGATCTGGTCCTTGCTCAGCGCCGATTCGATGCGGTAAGCCAGCACCACCTCGGTCAGCTTGCGCTTCAGCGTCCGCTCCTGCGAGAGGAAGAAGGTGCGCGCTACCTGCATGGTGATCGTCGATGCCCCCTGGCGCATGCCGCCGGTCAGGCCGGCCGCCACCGCCCGCAGCACGCCGCGGAAATCGACACCGCTGTGCTCGCGAAAGCGCGAATCCTCGATGGCCAGCAGCGCCTCCTGCAGAACCGGGGGAATCTCCGCAATCGGCGTGAAATCCCGGCGTTCCTCGCCGAACTCGCCGAGCAGTGCGCCATCGGCCGTGTAGATGCGCAGCGGGATCTTCGGGCGATAGTCGGTGACGACATCGAAGGCCGGCAGGTTGGGCAGCACGGTGGCGAGCATGATGCCGACCAGTACGGTGGCCACCAGGCAGGCATGGGCGACCAGCGCCAGCAGCGTGCGCCGCAGCTCGTTGCGGTAGCTGGCGGTGGCAAAGGGCAAGGCGAGGAATCGGGCGACGGTCGGGAAGAAACTCATGCGCTGCTCCGGGCTGGGTTGATTAGCGACGCTTCGGGCTACTCTTTACCACACGCTTCGCCGGTTGCCCCTCATTGGCCACGGCACGGGCCGGCGCCGGCCTGGTCGGCGCCGCGTGCTCCAGCCAGATCAGCGCATCGACCCAGGACATGAAGCCGTGCAGATAATCCGGCGCGATGTCGCGCATGACCTGCAGGCTGCGCAGCACCAGGTGCTGGGAATTCATCGGGCCGGCGTTTTCCGGGGCCTGGGCGAGCGTCTGCGTCAGTTGCTGCTCGGTGCTGAGCTTGGACCATTCGTCGCGGAAGTAGGTGACGGACTTGAGTTCCGGTGCCGGCCGGCGGTGGCTTTCGCCTGACGCTTTCGCCTTCGGTCGCAAATCCCCTTGCGGGGCGGCCGCTGACGCGGCATCCGGCAGCGCGTGGGCCTGCTGGCCGATGTAGGCGAGCAGCTCGGCGAGCGGGCTGGCGGTGTCGCTCGGCGCGATTGCCGCAGGGGAGGGAGCCGGGCGGCTGGCCAGTTCATCGGCGGCGGCACCGATCCTGGCGGCGAGCGCCTGGCGGATGCTTGCCGGCTGCTTCGCGGCGCGGCGGGCCAGGGCATCGAGGTAGGCGAAGCGGACCGGGTCGCGCTCGGCGGCGCCGCTGGCGCGCAGGAGCAGCG
>WBUO01000051.1 GCA_008933675.1 Dechloromonas sp. | reverse complement strand
GCCCTACCTGATCAGCGGCCAGGAGCAGCGCACCTCGCCGAGCATCGGCATCTGCCTCTTTCCCGACGATGGACAGGAAATCGGCGACCTGCTGAAAAACGCCGACGTCGCCATGTATCACGCCAAAGCCAAGGGGCGCGGCAACTACCAGTTCTTTACCGAGGACATGAACGTCGCCACCACGCGGCGCATGAACATCGAATCCGACCTGCGCCTGGCGGTGGAACGCCAGGAGTTCGAACTGCACTACCAGCCACAGCTCGACCTGCGCAGCGGCACCATCGTCGGCGTCGAAGCCCTGATCCGCTGGCGGCACCCCAGCCGCGGCCTGGTCCCGCCGGCCGACTTCATCCCGATCGCCGAGGAAAGCGGCATGATCGCCGCCATCGGCGACTGGGTGCTGCAGGAAGCCTGCCGCCAGCTCAAGGTCTGGCAGGAGAAGGGCATTGCGCACATCCGCATGTCGATCAACCTGAGTACCGCCCAGTTCCTCGACAAGACCCTGCCTGCCCGCATCCACGAATTGCTGGCCGAGCACCGGCTGAGCGCCGGGTTGCTCGACCTGGAAGTCACTGAATCGTTGTCGATGGCCTCGCCGGACGAATCGATCAGCGTCATGCGGACGATGCGCGACAGCGGTCTGACCCTGTCGATCGACGATTTCGGCACCGGCTATTCGTCACTCGCCTACCTGAAGCTGCTGCCGATCAACACGCTGAAGATCGACCGCTCCTTCGTCAAGGACATTGAGACCGACCCGAACGATGCCGATATCTGCGACGTCACCGTACTGCTCGCCCACAAACTCGGCCTGCAGGTCGTCGCCGAAGGCGTCGAGACGGAAGCCCAGCTCAAGTTCCTGCTCAGCATCGGCTGCGAGAAGGTGCAGGGCTACCTGATCAGCAAACCGCTACCGGCCGGCCAGGCCGAAGCCTTCATCCGCAACAACCCGCCGATGGCCGACCTGGGCACGGTGGAGTTGTGGCCGTCCGGCTGAACCTGAACGCCCGACCGCAAGCGGAGTTTCTACGCCGCAGCAAGGATCAGGTGTACGCGGCGCGGGCCGTGGGCCCCGAGAACGATGGTCTGTTCGATGTCGCCGGTACGCGACGGCCCGGAGACGAAGTTGAGCGCCCTCGGCAGGCTGCCATGTTCAGCACGCAGCAACGCAAAGGCGTCTTCCATCGTACCGACGATGCGTCGCTCGTCGACCAGCGCAATATGGGTTTCCGGCAGCAGGCTGACGCTAGCCGGCGTCTGCGCCCCGGACAGCAGCAACAGCGTGCCTGTCTCGGCGATGGCGCAGAAGCAGCCGGTGATGCCGACCGTATCCCGGTCGACCGCCGGACGGGCGGCCACGCTCAGACCGCTGGCCGCCCAGTCGAGATCGGCCAGCTCCGGCGCAATCACCGCCGCACTGCCGAGCTGGCCGGCCGCCAGGAAACCGGCGACACTCGCCGGCAACGAACGGCGACCGGCAATGCGTTCGACACTGCTGGAAAGACTTTCCGCCCTGGCCACGAAACGCCCGAGCAGATCGCCGCCGAGGAAGGGCTGCGGACCGCAGCGGCGGCCGGCCATCCAGGCCTCGGCGGCAGCCCGCCGGCCAGCGGCATCGCCGAGACCGATGCCGGCGCGCACGCGCTGCAGGATTTCGTCGCGGCTGCTCATGCGACCCTGTTCTGCGGCCGGCCCGCGACGAAGGCCTCGATGTTGTCGATCAACTGATCGGCCAGGGTCTGCATCGCCGGCCGGCTGGACCAGGCAACATGTGGCGTCAGCAGGAAGTTGGGCAGCGCCAGCAGTTGCGGATCGAGCATCGGATGCCCGGCTGGCGGCGGTTCGCTGGTGATCACGTCGAAACCGGCGCCGGCAATCCAGCCCTCCCGGAGTGCCCGGATCAGCGCAACCTCGTCGACGATCCCGCCACGCGCCGTGTTGATCAGCAGTGCCGAGGGTTTCATCGCCCGCAGTTCGGCCTCGCCGATCAGATTGCGGGTCTGCTCGTTAAGCGGACAATGCAGGCTCAGTGCGTCGGCCGCCGCCAACACCTCGGCGAAGGCCGTGTGGCCTGAGCGTACCGTCGTCGCTTCCTTGCGCTCGGCACGCAGCACGCGCATGCCGAAGGCCTCGGCCAGACGGGCAACGCCGTTGCCCAGGCTGCCCGAGCCGATCAGGCCAAGAGTCGCGCCATGCAGGTCGCGGATCGGATGATCGAACAGGCAGAACTGCTCGGACTGCTGCCAGCGCCCGGCCTGCACCGTCGTTCGCCAGGCGGTCAGGTTGCGCGACAGGGCGAGCAGCAGGGCCATGACATGCTCGGGCACGGTGTGCTCGGCATAGCCCCGGATGTTGCTGACGACGATGCCGCGCGCCCGGCAGGCCTCGAGATCGACGATGTTGGTGCCGGTGGCGGCAATCGCCACCATCCTCAAGGACGGCAGCGCGGCGACGGCTGCCGCCGGCAGCGGCACCTTGTTGACGACGGCGATGTCTGCCCCGGCCAGGCGCTCGACCACCTGCTCCGCCCTGGAGGACGGATAGTCGATCCATTCATGCGCGAAGGCGGGACGCCGGAGCTCGGCGATCACCGAATCGCGTTCAAGATGGACGATGCGCTGCATCACACCGCCTGCAGCACATAGGGCGTGCCCGCCGCATCGGCGATGGCACCGATCTGCACGCCAAGCGCTGCGTTGCCCCGGTAGACCAGACGATCGATACCGGCCACGCACAGCCCGTCGATTGCCGCCGTGTCCCCCTGCAGCAGGTTGAGCACGCCGGCAGGCCATTCAGTCCGGGCCGACAGCTCGCACAGCGCAAATACCGCGGACGGCGCCCGCGGACTGGGTTTGACGACGACGGCCGCCCCCGCCAGCAAGGCCGGCGCGATGACCGTTGCCGCCGCCGACAGCGGCCGCTCGGCATCGACGATGACGCCGACGATACCGGTCTCACCGACACTTGCCCCACGCAGTGCGGCGATCGCCGAGGCCACCTCGGCAGCAGCCGCATCATCATCAAGCCGGATTTCCTGGCCAAGCAGCTTGGCGAAATGCCCGGCATAGCGCTCCAGCCCGTCGGCCAAGGCACTCAGACAGACGCGCCGGGCATTCAAGCCCATCTCGGCCCACTCCGGCTGGGCAGCACGGGCCGCCGCCACGGCCTGCGCCGCCTCAGCAGCCCCGCACAAGGGCACGCGGCGCAGCGCCTCACCGGTGTGCGGGCTGATCACATCGAAGAAGGACTCGCCGACAGTCAGGTAGGCGTGGCCGTTGATCCAGAGGGGAATGGCCATCGGGCCTTCGGCTGCGAGTTCCATGTTCAAGCTCTCTTTCTTGCTGCGTAAAGTTCGTGAAAAGTCCGGCCCGGCCCGACCGGCAGGTCGCGCCCCTCGGTCCACGCCGGTGCCAGGCCGAAGACGCGGATCGCCGCCGCGTCGCCGGCCAGCCAGCGCAGGTAGCGGGCAGCGCGAGCCGCCAGCCAGCGGTACAGCTTCGGCTGCCTTGCCAGCCAGGCCCAGGCGCCGATCATCAGGCGTTCGCGGCGCGGGCGCAGACCGCGCACCACCTGCTCCTCGCGCAGCCGGTGCATCAGCTTCGGCAAGGGGATGCGCACCGGGCAGACGCTGCCGCACTGGTTGCAGCCCGTACTGGCGCGCGGCAGTTCGAGAGCGTTTTCCAGGCCGGTCAGCAGCGGCGTCAGCACCGAGCCCATCGGCCCCGGATAGACCCAGCCGTAGGCATGGCCGCCCAGCGAGAAATAGACCGGGCAATGGTTCATGCAGGCGCCGCAGCGGATGCAGCGCAACATGTCCTGCCAGGGCGAACCGAGCAGATTGGCGCGGCCGTTATCGACAAGGATGAAGACCGTCTTCGTCGGCCCTTCACCGTCGCCTTCGCGGCGCGTGCCGGTCAGCAACGAGACGTAGTTGGAGATCGTCTGGCCGGTCGCCGAGCGCGGCAACAGGCGCATCAGCGTTGCGAAATCCTCGAGCGTCGGGACAATCTTCTCGATGCCGGTGACAATCACATGCACTTTCGGCAGCGTCGTCACCATACGCCCATTGCCTTCGTTGGTGACCAGCGCCGCCGAGCCGCTTTCGGCAATCAGGAAGTTGGCCCCGGTGATGCCCATGTCGGCCGACAGGAAGTGCTCGCGCAGCACGGCACGAGCCTCGGCCGCCATCGCCGGGATATCGGCCGAACTGCGCGGCTGCACCGGCCGGCCATGCTCGCGGGCGAACAGCGCCTCGACCTGGTCGATGCTCTTGTGCACCGCCGGAGCAATGATGTGCGAGGGCGCCTCGCCGGCCAGCTGGACGATGTACTCGCCGAGATCGGTCTCGACCGGGCGAATGCCCGCGGCGGCCAGGGCTGCGTTGAGGTCGGCCTCTTCGGAGAGCATCGATTTCGACTTGGTCGCCTTGCTCACGCCGTGGCGGCGGGCAACGTCAATGACCAGATCGCAGATTTCCTTGCCGTCGCGCGCCCACAGCACCTCGGCACCGCCGGCCCGCGCCCGTTCCTCGAATATCTCCAGCCAGACGTCGAGATCGGCCAGCACGCGGTTGCGGATTTCCTCGCCGGCGCTGCGCAAGCGCTCGAAATCCAAACCATCCTCGGCCAGCGCCGCCACCCCCTTGGCCCGCTTGCCGACGAACAGCGGCCGCGCTTTCTGCAGGGCGGCCTGCAGCCGGAGGTCACGAACCTTTTCCCCGGCACGGGCATGAAAAGTCAGCGGCTGGGCAGCCGTCACTTGTCGCTCCCGCCAGCCAGCACCTCGGCCAGATGCAGCACACGTGTCCGATTGTCACCGCGCCGGCGCAGCCGGCCCTCGATATTGAGCAGGCAGCCAAGATCGCCGCCAACCACGGCATCGGCACCGGCGGCAGCGATGGATTCGCACTTGCGATCGACGATCTGCGTCGAGATTTCGCCGAACTCGACCGAGAAGGCTCCGCCAAAGCCACAACATTCCTCGCACTCATTCATCTCGGTGAGGCGCAGGCCCGGCACCCTGGCCAGCAGTTCGCGCGGCTGTTTCTTGATACCCAGGCCGCGCAGCCCCTTGCAGGAGTCGTGATAGGTGATGCTGCCGGAGAAGTCGGCTCGCGGCTCAGCGAACTTCAGGAAATCGACCAGAAAGCTGCTCAGTTCGTGACAACGTTCGGCTACCGTACGTGCCCGCTCCGCCCAGTACACATCGTCAGCCAGCAGTTCCGGCCATACCTTGCGCATGTGTTCGGCGCACGAGCCGGAGGGTACGACCACGGCCTCGAAGCCTTCCAGTTCGGCCACCGCCTTCCTCGCCAGTGACGCCGCAGCTGCCCTTTCACCGGCGCTCCAGGCCGGCTGGCCACAGCATGTCTGGCCGGCGGGGACAACGACTTCACAATCCGCCGCCTCGAGCAAACGCAAGGCGGCAAAGCCCACGGACGGGCGCATCAGGTCAACGAGACAGGTAACGTAGAGGGCTACGCGCATGCTAATATTGCGCCGCACAAGAAGACAAAGTAGCCAATGCTACTCAATCCACACCCATAAAGGAATCCAGTTGTCCGACGAAGCCAGTGTTCCCGCCAGGGCACCCGGTTCGATCCAGGTCATCGAGCGCATGATGTCCCTGCTCGATGCGCTCGCCGAGTCTCCGGAACCGGCCAGCCTGAAGCACCTCGCCGCCGCCACCGAACTGCACCCGTCCACCGCCCACCGCATCCTGGCGGCGATGACCAGTGCCCGCTTCGTCGAGCGTCAGGACGCCGGAACCTATCGCCTCGGCATCCGCCTGCTCGAACTCGGCGCCATCGTCAAATCGCGCATCAACCTGCGCGAAGTCGCCCTGCCCTTCATGCAGGATCTGCATGAACAGATCGGCGAGGCGATCAATCTCGGCGTCCGCCACGACGACGAGATTGTCTATCTCGAACGCACCTCGTCCGGCCGCGCCCTGGTCCGTGTTGTTTATCTGGTTGGCGGCCGGGCGCCGCTGCACCTGACCTCGCTGGGCAAACTATTCCTCGCCGCCGACAGCACCCAGAAGGTGCGCGACTACGCCAAGCGAACCGGCCTGCCAGGCAAGACGCCGCATTCGCTGACAACCTTGCAGGCGCTTGAGAAGGAACTCGACAAGGTTCGCCGTCACGGCATCGCCTTCGACGACGAGGAAGCCGAACTCGGCCTCAAGTGCGTCGCCGCGCCGATCCATGACGACGAAGGCAACGTCATCGCCGCCCTCTCGGTCTCCGCCCCGGCGGACCGCCACGATCCGGACTGGGTTGCCCAGCTGCGGCACACCGCCGATGCGGTCTCGCAAGCCCTCGGTTACGCCGGCAAGAAATAGCAAGGGCCGCTTGCAGCGGCCCCCTTCGTGGAAAAACCCACGGGTTGTCAGGCAGCGCGCCGGGCACTGCTCACGCTGGCACTCTCCATCCAGCGCTTGATCCGGTTGGCGTCGCCAACCCGGGTCATCTTGCCGTTCGAGTCGAGCAGCACGATGACCACCGGCTTGCCGGCCACATGGGCCTGCATGACCAGACAACGCCCCGCCTCGGAGATGTAGCCGGTCTTGGAAATGCCGATCTCCCAGTTGTCGCTACGCACCAGCGCGTTGGTGTTGCCAAAATCTCGCACCCTGCCCTTGATCTCGACACGCGCCTCGGCAGTCGTCGAAAAATTGCGGATTTCCGGATAGCGTGCGGCTGCAGTGACCATTCGGGCCAGATCATGGGCCGTCGAGACATTGTTGCTGGAGAGCCCTGTCGGCTCCTCGAAACGACTGCTGTACATGCCGAGTGAAGCCGCCTTGCGATTCATCGCCTGCACAAAAGCCGGCAGCCCGCCGGGATAGTGACGACCGAGGGCACTGGCGGCACGGTTTTCGGACGACATCAGGGCCAGCAGCATTGCCGTTTCACGCGTCATCGTCGTACCGACCGGCAAGCGCGAACGCGTACCCTTGAGCCAGTCGACATCCTCGTCGCCGATGGCGATGACTTCGTGGAGATCAAGGCCCGCATCAAGCACGACCATGGCCGTCATCAGCTTGGTGATCGAGGCGATTGGCACCACCGCATCCGGCTGCTTCTCGATGAGCGCCTGCCCGGTACTCTGGTCGATGACCAATGCCGACGAGGAATGAATCGCCAGACGTCCCGGATCACCATCGCTCATGGTGACCTGGCGGACGGGCTTTCTAGGCTGAACTGCAGCCTGTTTCGTCTTGCTGGTTGCCGCTGCCGATCTGGCCTTGCCGGAGGCAGCCACTTTCTGTTTTGGCTGCGCCTTGGCAGCGGTTCTGGTCGATCCGGTGGATTTGGCCACTGCTTTCTTGCCCGCTACCGGCTCGGCCTTCTTGGTGGTCGTGGCATGCACAGGCGCCATCAGGCCCAGCATGGCTGCAAAAAGGAGCAACGCTCCGAATCTACCCTTCATTCCCGGTCTCCTGCCAACAGCGGACGATTTTATCCCAGTTTAACAGGAGAGCCGGGTTTTTCAATAAAAATAGATAGATAGGACAATAAGTTAAAGCTGGATTTCAGCCAGCATCAACGACAGTCAGCGCGGTCATGTTTACGATCCGCCGCACCGTAGCCGTTGGCGTCAGGATGTTGACCGGCTTGGCCGCCCCGAGCAGGATCGGCCCGATGGTCAGGTTGTCGCCCGCCGCCACCTTGAGCAGATTGAACGAGATGTTGGCCGCATCGAGCGTCGGCATCACCAGCAGATTGGCCTGCCCCTTGAGTCGCGAATTCGGGAAGGCCGCCAGGCGGATCGGCTCATCGAGAGCCGCATCGCCGTGCATCTCCCCTTCAACCTCCAGCTCCGGCGCCCGTGCCTGCAAACAGGCCAGCACCTCGCGCATCTTCACCGCGGTCGGCGTACTCTCGGTGCCAAAGGTCGAGTGCGAGAGCAGTGCGACCTTGGGCTGGATGCCGAAATTGCGGATTTCCTCGGCCGCCATCAACGTCATATCGGCCAACTGCTCGGCAGTCGGATCGTAATTTACGTAGGTGTCGCCGATGAATACGGTGCGCCCGGGCAGCATCAGCAGGTTCATTGCGTAATAGCGATCGAGGTTTTCGCGCGTACCGATGACACTCTGCACGTACTCGCGATGGGTCTCGTGACGGCCGAAGGTGCCGCAGATCAGGCCGTCGGCGTAGCCCAGATGAACCATCAGGGAACCGTACAGCGTATTGCGGCGACGCACTTCGCGACGGGCATAGTCGGGCGAGACGCCCTTGCGCTCCATGATGCGGTGGTAGGTCTGGCAAAACTCCTCGTAGTGTTCGTCGAAGAAAGCACAACCTTCAGAATGGACGATCTCGAAATCCTCGCCCTCGCGAATACGCAGACCCGCTGCTTCGACGCGCCGATTGATTTCGGCATGACGACCAATCAGGATGGGCCAGGCAATGCCTTCGTCGCGCACCACCTGCACGGCACGCAACACGCGCTCATCCTCACCCTCGGCGAAGACGATGCGCTTCGGCGCCGCCTTGGCCTGTGAAAAGACTGGCTTCATGATCAGACCGGAGTGGTAGACAAACTCGTTCAAGCCCTGGATGTAGGCATCCCAATCCTTGATCGGGCGGGTGGCAACGCCCGAATCCATGCCGGCCCGGGCTACGGCCGGGGCGATCTTGACGATAAGGCGCGGATCGAAGGGACGCGGGATCAGGTACTCCGGGCCGAAACCGGTGATCTTCTCGCCGTAGGCCGAGGCAACAACCTCCGACTGTTCGGCACGCGCCAGTTCGGCGATGGCCTTGACTGCGGCCATCTTCATTTCCTCGGTAATGGTCGTTGCACCGACATCGAGCGCACCGCGGAAGATGAACGGGAAGCACAACACGTTGTTGACCTGGTTCGGATAGTCCGAGCGGCCTGTGCAGATGATGGCGTCGTCCCGCACCTGCTTGACGAGGTCGGGCATGATCTCCGGTGTCGGATTGGCCAACGCCATGATCATCGGTCTGGCCGCCATCCTGGCGACCATCTCCGGCTTCAGCACACCGCCGGCAGAAAGACCGAGGAAGACGTCGGCCCCTTCAATGACCTCGGCCAGCGTGCGGGCCTCGGTCGGCTTGGCGTAACGTGCCTTGATCTCGTCCATTTCCTCGACGCGCCCCTGATAGACGACGCCCTTGATGTCCGTGACCCAGATGTTCTCGACCGGTGCGCCAAGCATGACCAGCAGGTCGAGACAGGCGAGCGCTGCAGCGCCGGCGCCGGAGGTGACGATCTTCACGCTCGACAGATCCTTGCCGACGAGGTGCAGGCCATTGAGGATGGCCGCACCGACAACGATCGCCGTGCCGTGCTGGTCGTCGTGGAAGACGGGGATTTTCATCCGCTCGCGCAGTTTCTTCTCGATGTAGAAGCATTCCGGCGCCTTGATGTCTTCCAGGTTGATACCGCCGAATGTCGGTTCCAGCGAGGCGATGGTGTCGATCAGCTTGTCCGGGTCGCGTTCCTCGATTTCGAGGTCGAAGACATCGATATTGGCGAACTTCTTGAACAGCACGCCCTTGCCTTCCATCACCGGCTTGGCGGCAAGAGGGCCGATCGGGCCGAGCCCCAATACAGCGGTACCGTTGGTGATGACGCCGACCAGATTGGCACGCGCCGTCAGCGTGCTGGCTTCGCCCGGATCGGCGACGATTTCCTCGCAGGCGAAGGCGACGCCCGGCGAATAGGCCATTGACAGATCGTACTGATTGGTCAGCTGTTTGATCGGGGTCACCGCGATCTTGCCCGGTTTCGGCTGGCGGTGATAGTAAAGCGCGGCCTCGCGCAACTGTCGGGAATCCATGTCTACCTCCGTTTTATATTGTGAAACACGATTTTGAATCGCGGAACATCTTAGCACGTACTGGCACGGCGCCAACCTGCGGAAAACACTTAGCCGATAAAAGTCAAGTGGATGTTTACCCTGAATTGCGGCATAATTACGGGCTTCCCAGCCGACGGCCTCCAGCCGCTTTCAGTCTTGGTAGCAGCTCCCGGCGACTGGCGCAAAGTTTATCTATTTCAGTAACTTGGAGAGAGACATCGCCATGACCGCACCGCTGAATGCACCTGACTACGTCAAACATGAAGGCCTGAAGAAATGGGTCGCCGAAATCGCCGCACTGACCCAGCCGGACCGGATTCACTGGGCTGACGGTTCGCAGGAAGAGTATGACCGTCTGTGTGCGGAAATGGTAGAAGCCGGCACCCTGATCAAGCTGAACCCGGCCAAGCGCCCGAACTCCTATCTTGCCTTCTCCGACCCCTCCGACGTCGCCCGCGTCGAAGACCGCACCTACATCTGCTCCGAGAAGAAGGAAGACGCCGGCCCGACCAACAACTGGGAAGAACCGGCCAAGATGCGCGAAACCCTGAACGGCCTGTTCAAGGGCTGCATGAAGGGGCGCACGATGTACGTCATCCCGTTCTCGATGGGCCCGCTCGGTTCGCCGATCGCCCACATCGGCTTCGAGATCACCGACTCCGCCTACGTCGTCACCAACATGCGCACGATGACCCGCATGGGCAAGGCCGTCTTCGATGTCCTCGGAGCCGATGGCGAATTCGTTCCTTGTGTGCATACCGTCGGCGCACCGCTCGAGGCCGGCCAGAAGGACGTTGCCTGGCCGTGCAACCCGACCGTCAAGTACATCGTGCATTACCCGGAAACCCGCGAGATCTGGTCCTACGGCTCCGGCTATGGCGGCAACGCGCTGCTCGGCAAGAAGTGCTTCGCGCTGCGCATCGCCTCCAACATGGCGCGCGATCAGGGCTGGCTGGCCGAACACATGCTCATCCTCGGCGTCGAGTCGCCGGAAGGTGAAAAGACCTACGTCGCTGCCGCTTTCCCGTCGGCCTGTGGCAAAACCAATTTCGCCATGCTGATCCCGCCGAAGACCCTGGACGGCTGGAAGATCACCACCATCGGCGACGACATCGCCTGGATCAAGCCGCGCGTCGACAAGGACGGCGTCACCCGCTTCTACGCCATCAATCCGGAAGCTGGCTTCTTCGGCGTCGCCCCGGGCACCAGCGAGAAGACCAACTACAACGCGCTGGCCACGCTCAAGGAAAACATCATCTTCACCAACGTCGCACTGACCGACGATGGCGACGTGTGGTGGGAAGGCTTGACCAAGGAAGCCCCGGCGCACCTGATCGACTGGCAGGGCAAGGACTGGACGCCGGAAGACGGCAAGGCCGGCCGCAAGGCAGCGCACGCCAACTCCCGTTTCACGGCCCCGGCCAGCCAGTGCCCGTCGGTCGACGCCGCTTGGGAAGATCCCGCCGGCGTGCCGATTTCCGCCTTCATCTTCGGCGGCCGCCGCGCCACCACCGTGCCGCTGGTGTACCAGGCCTTCAACTGGAACTACGGCGTCTACATGGCCGCCACGCTGGGCTCCGAGACCACCGCTGCCGCCTTCGGCCAGCAGGGCGTCGTCCGCCGCGACCCGTTCGCCATGCTGCCGTTCTGCGGCTACCACATGGGCGACTACTTCAACCACTGGCTGAAGATGGGCAAGACCGTCGATGCCACGCCGAAGATCTTCTGCGTGAACTGGTTCCGCATGAACGAGAAGGGCGAATTCATGTGGCCGGGCTTCGGCGACAACATGCGCGTGCTGAAGTGGATCGTCCAGCGCTGCAAGGGCACCGTCGCCGCCAAGGAAACCGTGCTCGGCTGGATGCCGAAGTTCGAGGACATCGACTGGAACGGCCTGGAGATCAACAAGGCCGATTTCGACGCCCTGACCACCATCGATGCCGATGCCTGGAAGGCCGAGCTGGCCGGCCACAAGGAATGGTTCGACAAGATGGGCGAGAAGATGCCGCGCGAACTGATCCTCAAGCGTGAACTGTTCGAGATGGGCATCTTCAAGGACGCTGCCTGAACATCGCCTGAGCAATAATCGAACGGCCACCGAGTCAGCAAAACTCGGTGGCCGTTTTCTTTGGAGTCGTCACATGCTTGCTGCTGCGAACCGCCTGGCCGATATCGCCCCTTTCCACGTCGTCGAACTGTTCACGCGCGCCCGGCAACTTGAAGCGGAAGGGCGCGACATCATCCACATGGAAGTCGGCGAGCCTGACTTTCCGACACCCGAACCCATCCGGCAGGCAGCCATCCGGAGCATTGCCCGGGGCGAGACTTACTACACGGAGGCCCTGGGTCTCCCCGCACTACGCGAAGCAATCTCTGCTTTCTACCGCGAGCGTTGTGGCATCGCCGTGCCGGCCAAGCGCATCGCCGTCACCAACGGGGCCTCCGGGGCGCTCAACCTGGCTTTCGCCTGCCTCGCCAACCCCGGTAGCGAATGGTTGCTGACCGACCCTGGCTATCCGTGCAACCGGCACATTCTGCGCACCTACGAAGGCAGCCCCGTCGCCCTGCAGGTCGGCCCCCAAAGCAATTTCCAGCCGACACCGGGGCAAGTCGCCGCCGCCTGGAACGAGCGGACAGCCGGCCTGCTCGTCGCCTCACCGGCCAATCCGACCGGCACCTTGCTCACACCCGCCGAAATTGCGGCGCTGGCGAAACTTTGCCGGGATCGGCAAGGACATTTTCTGGTCGACGAAATCTATCAGGGTCTGACTTACGAAACCGACATGAGCACGGCCTGTGCCGCCAGTGACGATATCTGGGTAATCAACAGTTTTTCCAAGTATTTCCAGATGACGGGCTGGCGCCTCGGCTGGATGGTGATTCCCGAAGCATTCGTACGCGACGTTGAAAAGCTGGCGCAGAACCTCGTGCTCTGTCCATCGGCGCCAGCGCAGCACGGTGCGCTTGCCGCCTTTGCGCCGGAAACCATCGCCACCCTTGAAGAACGCCGCGCAGAATTTCGCCGTCGCCGGGACTTCCTGGCCCCCGCCCTCGAGTCCATCGGATTCCGCATCACCGCCCGGCCGGAAGGAGCGTTTTACCTGTATTGCGACTGTTCAGCCCTGGCCGCCGACAGTTTCAGTCTGGCCCGCGACCTGCTGGAGCAGACCGGCGTTGCCACGACCCCAGGGCTCGACTTTGGCAGCAATGCGCCGGAAAAACATATACGTTTCGCATACACGACCGGGATCACCCGCCTGGGCGAGGCAGTCGAGCGACTAAGCAGCTACTTCCGGAGGTAGTTCAAGGTCCGGGTGGCGACTGCGAACGGCCGCCCAGTCGAAATATGGGCCCGGATCACTCTTTCTTCCCGGAGCGATATCACTATGGCCAACGACCGTGGCAATCGGGTAGCGCAGTCGCAATGCATCCAGCAGGGGCCAGAGCGCCGCATACTGTGCAGCGGCAAAGGGCTGCGTGTCCGAGCCTTCCAGTTCGATTCCCAGTGAGTAGTCGTTGCAGTTTTCCCGCCCGCACCACCGGGATTGTCCGGCATGCCAGGCTCGCTCGTCGCAGCTGACGAACTGGACGATGCGGCCGTCCCGCCGGATGTAGAAATGTGCCGACACCCGGATGTCGGCGATGCTCGCGAAATAGGGATGGCTTCGGTGATCAAGGCGATTGAGGAAAAAGTCCTCGACCCAGTCACCGCCAAACTCGTCCGGCGGCAAACTGATGTTGTGAATGACGATCAGCGACACCGGCCCCGCCGGGCGTTCGCCAAAGTTGGGCGAGGGCAGCCAGCTGACGCCCTCGAGCCAGCCATCCGTCCGCCACTCCATCACTCGATGCCCAAGCGCTCAAGCCGATAGCGCATTGAACGGAAAGTCACGCCGAGCAAGCGGGCCGCTGCCGTCCGGTTGCCATCCGTTTTCTGCAAGGCTTCAAGAATGGCCTGGCGCTCAAGCCGATTGAGATAATCGTCCAGCGTCTCGCTGCCCCGCCCGACCGTTTCACCGCCGGCTTCCTCCGGTTCCAGATGCAGGTCATCGCTGTCGATAAGCATGCCGGCACTAAGCGCTGTCGCCCGCTCGAGGATGTTCTCCAGTTCCCGGACATTGCCGGGAAAAGGATAGAGCTGCATGGCCTTCAGCGCTTGTTCGGAAAGCTGTGGTATTGCCTCGCCAGCGAGGCGATGCAGGATGGCCTCGGCCAGCGGAGCGATATCTTCGACACGTTCACGCAGGGGGGGCATGCGCAATTCGATAACATTCAAGCGGTAATAGAGATCCTGGCGGAAACTTCCCTTGTCCACGCAGTCACGGAGGTTGCGATGCGTGGCGCAGATGATGCGCACATCGACCGGTTCCTCGGTCACCGCCCCGACCTTGCGCACCCGCTTTTCTTGGATCGCGCGCAGCAACTTGACCTGCATGGCCAAAGGCAGATCGGCGACCTCGTCGAGGAACAAGGTACCGCCGCTGGCGGCCTGGAAGAAGCCGTCACGGTCACTGTCTGCACCGGTAAAAGCTCCCTTGCGATAGCCGAAAAACTCGCTCTCCATCAGGTTTTCCGGAATGGCGCCACAATTGACCGGCACGAATCCGCCTGTGCTGCGGGCACTGCGCGCATGGATCAGGCGCGCGGCAAGCTCCTTGCCACTGCCCGACTCGCCGGAAATGTAGATTGGTGCCTGACTGCGCGCCAGCTTCTCGATCATCGTCCGGACCTGCTGCATTGCCGGCGACTCACCGATCAGCCCCGGTAGGGGTTGATCGCTGTCGCTGTCCCCATCCGGGAGACGCAGGGCCGACTTGACGAGGGCACGCAACTGCTCCAGCCCCACCGGCTTGGCCAGATAGTCAAAGGCACCAGCCTTCAATGCGGCCACCGCGTTCTCGGCACTGCCGAAGGCGGTGATCACGGCAACAGGAGTCTGCACGTGGTGCTCGCCAATGTAGCGAACGATATCGAGGCCGACACCATCCGGCAGACGCATGTCTGTCAGACACAATTGAAAGGCACCGGCATCGAGCGCCGCACGCGCCTCGGCCACCGAGCCCACGCACTCAGCGGCAAGCCCCATGCGGGCCAGCGTCAGGTCGATCAGCTCCCGGATATCCGCTTCGTCATCGACGACGAGAACCCGGCTCAGTTCGCCGCGCGGCCGTCGCTCGCTTCTGCTACCAGACACTTGTCGTTTCTCCCGGCGATGATGAAATGCCCCCCCGGCGCATTGGCGCCGATCGACAACGTTGCACCGTTGGCGGCACAGAGTTCGCGAGCGATGAACAGGCCCAGTCCGGTCCCCTGATGGTGGGTCGTGAAGAACGGTTCGAAAATCTGTTCACGAACCACGTCAGGCACTCCCGGACCGTCATCGATCACGTGCAATTCTACCTGCCCCCCCGTTGCCTCGACACATACCTCGAGACGAATGGCTGCGCGGCCCCGTGTTGAATGGCGTAAGGCATTGCTGAGCAGGTTCCACAATATCTGGTGCAGATGCGAACGATCGAAACAGATATGGGCAGACGCCGGCACACTCAGCTGCACCGAGTCCGAGGGCAAGCTCTCGGCCGCCAGGAAATGTTCGACAAAGCTCGAACAGAACTCGTCGAGCACCAGCGGCTCCGGCTCTGCCCGGCTCTGGCGGCCAAGTTGCAGGACATCCTGGACGATCCGGTCAAGCCGGATAACATTGTCATTGAGAATACGTAGCAAGCGATCCTGCATCTCCCCCCGCCGCTCCTCACGTAACAATTCGCCCGCGTGGCTGATGGCCGATAACGGATTGCGAATCTCGTGGGCGATGCTTGCCGTCAGGCGCCCCAGCGATGCAAGCTTCATCTGCTGGGCACGCTCCTTGATACGGCTGACATCCTCGAGAAAGATCAGCACCTCGTGATCGGAACTGCTGGTCCGTTCGAATCGCGCCTGCAGCTCCCGACCGGCTGCCCCGGCAACCAGAAGGGTATCGTCTGCCCCGTTCCCCCAATCCGCCAGGGCTTCGGCCAAGGTCGGCGCCACAGTTGCCAGCATCAAGCGCTCTTCATCGGGCAGGCCGAGCATGCTCGCGGCCACTGGGTTATAGCGGCCGACAGCCCCTTCGTCGCTGACGATGAGGATGCCATCCTGCATGCGCTCGACAATCCGCTGACTGATGCGAATCTGGTTATCGAGTGCAATCCCCCGCCGCCGTGCCAGATCTTCGTTGATCATTACCCGCTGACCGAGCAAACGCGCCAGGATGGCTGTGGCAAAGAATCCCGCCGAGATGAAGCCTGCCTGGACCACCGATGCTTCATCGAAGCGCAGAACCAGAATGCCATAAATCTGGATGCACAACACCGCCAGCGTCGCCATCGCGGCATACAACAGTACCAGATGGCCTCTGCCGACCAGACTGGCCGCTGCCAGCGAGACAAGCAGAAGAACACCCAGCCCGCTGCTGACCCCGCCCGCAACAAGCATGATCAGACTGACCACCGAAACATCCACCAGCATCTGTAATGACAGCTGGAAATTGAATCTGGCCGGCCAATGAATGGAAAGCAGCAAGCCGGCAATCACGGCCACCATGTAACCGCCCGTCAGGGCCAACATGGAGGGTGTTGGCAGCAGGTTGAGCCGTGCGGTCAGTTCATTCGGGAAAAGCATGGCAAGCAAAAACAGGCCTGCCAACACCAACCGGTAAAGATTGAAATACTGGAAGGAGCGCCAGTTTGGCTCCCAGGTAGAGGACAACCAGTCGCTCATCGGCTCTTGGTTTCGGCCGCCTGCCTGTGCGCCTGACAGCAATAGAAAACATCGCCGCAAGCAACGCTGTCACTCTCCGGCAAATGCAAACCACAATGGGCGCACACCACCATCCGCTCGGGCTGCGGATCTGGATGGGCAGATGGTGGCGGAGCAGCATTTCGCTTCTTCCACAGCCACCAGATCACGCCGAAAAGTGCCAACAACAGCAGGTATTTCATCATCGCTTCAATGACATCCCAAAATACCGCGCCGAAAATGAAAAAAGCTTACGGAAATCCGTAAGCTTTATCAATTGTTGGTCGGAGTGACATGATTCGAACATGCGACCCCTGCGTCCCGAACGCAGTGCTCTACCAGGCTGAGCTACACTCCGATGCCGTTTGAGAAACCTAGTGATTTCTCTCTACTGCAAAGAAGGACAATTGTAGCAGAGCTTTTTTGTAATTTGAATCCCCCAGACCACTAATTGCCACTCTTGCCAGTTCCGCCTCAGTAACTGCACGCGCCCTGGCGTAGTCCAGTGCGCCGCTGGCGTGAATGGCCTCGAGCACTGCCGGGAAGTCATCGCGCCCGCCCTCCTCGATGGCCTTGCGAACACACGCTGCCTGCTCCGGCGTTCCCCGCTGCATGACATGAATCAGTGGTAGCGTCGGCTTCCCTTCGGCAAGATCGTCACCGAGATGTTTGCCCGTGGCCGCTTCCTTACCTGAATAATCGAGCACATCATCGACAAGCTGGAAGGCCGTCCCCAGATGCATGCCATAGGCCGCCAGCGCCTTCTCGAGTTGCGGATCCGCACCACCGAGGATTCCGCCAAGTTGCGCGGCAGCCTCGAACAGCTTGGCGGTCTTGTAATGAATGACTTGCATGTAGCGCGCCTCGTCGACGTCGGCATCATGGCAGTTCATCAATTGCAGGACCTCTCCTTCGGCGATGATGTTCGTTGCGTCGGAAAGCACCTGCATGACGCGCATGTCGTTAACAGCCACCATCATCTGGAAGGCGCGCGAATACAGGAAATCACCAACCAGTACGCTGGCCGCATTGCCGAACATGGCATTGGCAGT
The DNA here is from genome assembly GCA_008933675.1 of Dechloromonas sp. GTDB lineage: Bacteria > Pseudomonadota > Gammaproteobacteria > Burkholderiales > Rhodocyclaceae > Azonexus. The sequence goes on along the minus strand of WBUO01000051.1, from coordinate 3,566 downwards.
ATCGCGTCCCCGACGCAGGGCCGACTCGTCAACCACATCGTCATGCAACAAGGTCGCTGTGTGGATGAACTCGACGACCGCTGCCATCTCGTGGTGTCGCGATCCCTGATACCCCATGGCGCCGGCCGTAAGCAAAACTAGCGCCGGACGCATACGCTTGCCCCCCCCACTGATGATGTATTCCGCCACCTGCCGGACCAGAACAACTTCCGAATGCAAGCGATCACGGATGACCATGTCAACGGCCTTCATGTCCGGGCCGATCAGGGTATAGAGCTGTTCCAGATTCACGTTGGGCAATTCTTGGGTGAAGCGCGAAATCTTAGGGGGCCACAGGTAGGGCGTCAAGGCCGAAACATCGCTGCTTGCTGCGAATTGGCGCGGCTTTCAGCTAAACTCTGGCGGTTGCATACTATAAGGGGAGACCGTCATGGGCATTCGCTCGAGTACTGCGCCGGCAGTTCAGGATCGCGAAGCGCTAGAGGAATTTGCCGATGTCCTGACTGATCGCGCTCCGGAAATTGAGCGCGATGTGGCGCGGCTACTGAAAAGCCCTGCCGACCGCGAAATCACCGCCGATCTGTTCCGCGCCATCCACAACATCAAGGGCGACGCCTCGCTGTGCAAGTTCGAACTGGGCATCGCCATAGCACATCCAATTGAAAGCTTGATGGCCCGCTTCCGCGAAGGTGAAATTGCTTTCACGGAACTGCTAGCGGAACTGATCCTGCTCGCCGTAGACCGACTTGAACTGGCAGCCGATGCAATGCTTGTCGGCAGAACGCTGGAGCACTTGCGCTTGCCGGTGCTGCTGGAAGGTCTCGAGCTACTTGCCCAGTCCTCTGCAGACGAGGTCGATGACCGTTGTGCTGAGTTGATTGAAGCGGTAACCGGCTTCCCATCGGTGATCGCAGATATATCCAGCCGGGCCCCACGAATCGGCACCGGACGTGGCGAGAACAAGAACACGACTGCAGATTTGCAGTTTTTCCGCTCCCTGGCATTGCAACTGGAAAGCCGCTCACCGTTGTTCAAGGGCAGAACAATGCGTGTCCTGCGCCTGGCCATGGAAACCAACAAGGCATCCGGCGGACCAATCGACCCCCACCAACTGGAAGCAGCCGTCTATCTCCACGACATCGGCATGATGTTCCTGCCTGAGTCGGTCTGGCTGAAGGTTGGCAAGATGACGACTGAAGACAAGGCGCAGCTGCGCAATCATCCTGGGCTGGCAGCCGGCCTGCTCCAGCGCATTCCCGGCTGGGATGGCGCCGCCGAAATCGTCGCCCAGCATCATGAGATGCCTGACGGCGGCGGCTACCCGGGCGCGCTGCAGGGGGAAAGCATATGCTCTGGGGCAAAACTGCTGGCTATCGTCGATGCTTTCGAAGCGGTGATGTTGAAGCATATCCATCGTGGCAAGAATCGTTCAGTGCTTAGAGCCATCGCCGAAATCAATGCCTGTGACAAGCAGTTTGCCCCCGAATGGATTGCGCCGTTCAATGCGGTTATCCGCAAGACCATCGAGAATTGATGACAATCGACCATGATCGTCGCTTTGGCGGCGTTACCCGCCTGTACGGAGAAGAAGGGGCTGCTCGATTACGCCTGGCACATGTCGTCGTCGTTGGCATTGGCGGCGTCGGCTCATGGACTGCCGAAGCCCTGGCCCGCACGGCAATCGGCCGGATAACCCTGATTGACCTCGACATGGTCGCCGAATCGAATGCGAACCGGCAGATCCATGCCCTTGACGATATTTGGGGGAAAGCCAAGGTTGAGGCCATGGCCGAACGCATTCACGCGATAAATCCGGAGTGCCGGGTTCAATGTGTCGAGGATTTCATCACTCCGGAAAATGTCCACGAAGTACTGTCCGGCAATTTTTCCGTCATCATCGATGCAATCGATCAGGCCAGAGCCAAAGTGGCGCTGATCGCGAATTGCCATGCCCGTCGCCTGCCAGTCGTTGTTGCCGGAGCTGCCGGGGGACAAACAGATCCAACACGTGTCACCGTCAGCGATCTCAGTCAAACCGTCCAGGACCCCCTCTTGGCCAAGGTCCGCTCGCAATTGCGCCGCGCCCACGGCTTCCCGCGCAACAACAAGAAATTCGGCGTTTCTGCTGTTTATTCGACTGAGCCTCTACGCTATCCGAAAGCTAGCGCCATCTGCGCCCTTGGCGAAGCTCCGACCGGGCTCAGTTGTGCGGGCTTCGGCTCATCCGTCTGCGTCACATCAGTATTCGGGATGGTGGCAGCAGCCAAGGCCATCGATATCATTACTACGGGGTGATCGGATTTGATGCCGGGATATTCCGCACCAGCTCAAGCCATTCGACCATCCAGCCAAACCTCCAAGCCTTGCGCATTCAGTTCCAGATCAGTTCCCCAGATTTCATGCAATTGCTCATCCGGCAGCAGACAACCGTGAGCACGTAGCTGAGCAAATAGATAGTCCGTGATCGACTGCTTGATGCGGGCATGCCTTCTCTCTCCACTATTCGCCTCCGCCTCCGCCTCGGCAAGGGAAACCAGAATATCCAAATGAGCTAGGAGTTCATGGGCACGCTGCACCACATCGCCCAGACGACTGTAGTGCGTCAAGTATACGGCGTCAGGACTGAAGGACAGCAACCGCTCAATTGAATCCCGCATTTCCTGCGGATCAAATTGCGTCGGGGTAGTTGTCGGGAAAATGAACGGACGTCCGTCGACATCTAGCTCTCGATAGGAAAGCCCGAACATGTCTCCGGTGAATATACTCCTCGTCGCCTCGTCTAGGATGCAAATATGGTGACGTGCGTGACCCGGCGTATCCAGGCAAAGCAGACGACGTCCGGCAAGTGAGACCACATGCCCATCCGACGCCGGAATGATCCGCTCACTGGCAATCGGCAGAACGTTTCCATAGACACGATTGACATATTCGGCCCCGTATACTGCAGTCACTCCGGCCACCAGCTTGGCAGGCTCAACCATGTGACGCGCACCGCGTGGATGTACCACGAGTCGGGCCTCGGGAAACGCTGCCATCAGATGTCCGGCGCCCCCAGCATGATCGAGATGAATGTGAGTCAGGATCACATAATCAACAGCCGAACTCGACAATCCGAGACGTTCAAGTGCTGCCATCGCATTGGGTAGCACATCGCGGCTTCCCGTATCAATGAAAGCCACGCGCCCTTTTTCGACGACCAAATGGATCGCCGCTAACAGAGGGCGAACGTAGCCAGCATCAAAGGCCACTATACCGTTACCATAATCGCGCCAATCTGACATCCCCATCCCATACTCCGCCGTATCGAGCGGGCGAATTATACTTTTGCCTCACCCTTAACCAGAAATGAGAGGGCTCATTTTTTTCTGAACACGGCAGCAAAATACAGATCAGGATTTTTGGGGATGGCAAGCAGCCCATCCCGCGCCAATGGCGAAAAGCAACGCAAAAACCCTCTCAGCGGTGTTGCTGAGAGGGTTTTGAATGGGGAGCCTGGCGGTGACCTACTTTCGCGAGCGAGGTGCTCACTATCATCGGCGCGTTGCTGTTTCACGGTCCTGTTCGGG
>WBUO01000050.1 GCA_008933675.1 Dechloromonas sp. | reverse complement strand
GTAGTCAGCCAACAGGCTGTCCAGTAACTCCTTGGGTACTGCTTTCTTTCCTACGGTCATCATCGCTCCTGGCAATGTGGCAGTTTCCTGCCGGGTGACCGTTTACACAAAAATTCTTACACGCTCGATATCGCCGGCGTGACACCAAAGCGGCCGATTCCCTTGACAACAATGATTTTTTCTGGACGCCGTAAAATTTTACTGGACGCTCACCAGTGCCGAAATATGACAATAACAGTGCGCCTACTTACTTCTTTTTCTCAGGGGCTCCGGCCCTCAAACCAAAGCTCGGTTTAATCAGCGCAGCCGCATTTTCAGCTGAGGTCTTCGTGAAGCCGGCTCCACTCCTCAACAGCCAAGTCACTACGACCTGATTCGATGGATGAGAACTCGGCTCTGATGGAAGGACATCCACTGCGCCCCAAAACTTAAATGCAGCCTCGCACATCCTAAGCAATTGTGGCGACTTAAAGTCATCATCAATATCGTTCAACGGTGTCGATTTGCCTAGGAAATATTCACTATTCGGTTGGTCGTCGGTATCCCATTTTTTCCAGGAAAAAAATGTGTCTACACGTAGATAGAGGTCATCCGCTCTCACTCGTGTACTTACCGCTTGTCGCCCGGACCAGAGCATCCACCTTGTCCATCGCTTTTCTGTCTTGGTTGATTTTGAATTTTCATCAACTTCAACGCGAATGGGGAAAGACGGCGAAATGGGCAAATCAAAGGCACACAGCTTCTGTAGATGGGTGGCCTTACCAGAAGGCGCATATGCATTTCGTCGATATCCGCAATCGGCTTCTGAGCACTCCACGAACGGATCATGAATAACTCGAACGCAATCTCGTGCTCGCAGAACCAAATACTCAGGCGTCAATTCGGCATCAACAAACCCGGTTGCAGTGTCGGTCCATGCATCAACATAAGGGGCCTGCTTGAGTACAACCGTTTGGCCTTGAGGCACTTCAAATAACAGTTCAACCTCCCCTTGTTCAGCAGCCATACAAATGGCATCCACTGAGACGTTCCCCATTTCCGCAGCTTTTTTCAGTCCAATCAACAAAGAGCCTGCCGTAGAACCGTTGCTGATCATTGATGCACTCCCATTGAAAACGACTTAAGTTGTTACGTATGCGAGCGGCACAACGCTCTCCTAACTTGCGTCAATTGTGGCGCACTGTTTCTAAAAATTCCTGGTTACCTAGATCTTTTTTGCAGGCGGGGAGAACGCTGTCTTCGAGGTAGCCAATCGGCTGCTTCGTGGTCATAAGCTCCCATTCCTGCCTGGCTGCGATACATGCCCGCTCCGTCATCGACGGAGCGGGCTTTCTGTGCGTGTTCTTCCAGAAATGACCATGCAGTACAGGTCAAGGAAGAACAGTTCTGGCCAGCCATGCCATCTACTTTCCGTTGTGACTCCCTCTCAATCCAATGCCGCAGTTCTATCTAGTAATCCACGTTTATCAGGAGAATTGAAATGACCTTGAAATGCCCGAATTGCAAATCCAAAAACATCGAAACCCTCGACGTCGGCAAGAAAACTGGCGGTGTGATCGGTCTGGTGGGTGGTGCTGCCAGCGGTGCGGCCAGCGCGATGAGTGGCGCACGTCTAGGTGCCGCCGTTGGCATAGTTGGCGGCCCGGTCGGCGTTGGCATTGGCAGCATCGCCGGCGCAATCCTTGGCGGCCTCCTCGGAGGCACAGCTGGTGGCATGGCCGGCGCCAAGCTGGGCCAGGCAATCGATGAGCGCTATCTCGAAAATAACCACTGTCTCAACTGTGGTCACACCTTCGGGAATGAACCGTCGGAAGAACTGGACAACGCCCCGAACGCTCTTCCGCACCGTCGCTAGGTCCTGTGCAAAGCTCGCCGCACCGCCGGGCACTGCAACTCAACACTGAAAGGAAACACCATGGCCCACGAAGTTCAAACCATGGCCTACGTCGATGTCACGCCATGGCACGGCCTGGGCAATCAACTCACCCCCAAGCAACCCATCGAAGTCTGGCGAAAAGAAGCCGGCATGGACTGGCAGATCAAGGAGACGGAAGTCCTCTATTCCGTCTCTGGCGGTGTCGGCCTGCACCTTCACCCCCACCCGGAGAGCAAGGTACTTTTCCGCTCCGACACCCTGAGCCCGCTATCAGTCGTATCGAGTCGCTACAAGGTCGTGCAACCGGCCGATGTATTGGAGTTCTATCGCGACCTGGTCTCGGCAGGCGGCTTCGAGTTGGAAACCGCCGGCGTCCTGAAGGGTGGCAAGAAGCTCTGGGCGCTCGCCAAAACGGGACAGGAGACATTACTGCGCGGTAATGACCGGGTAAAGGCCTATCTGCTGCTCGCCACCAGTTGCGATGGCACCTTGTGCACGACAGCGCAGTTCACATCTGTCCGCGTCGTCTGTAACAACACCCTCCATATGGCCATGGGCAACACCAGCGGTGCCATCAAGGTACCGCACTCGACCCAGTTCGACCCGCAGGCGGTCAAGCAGGCGCTGGGGCTTGGCCTCTCGCATTGGGAGTCTTTCGTCAGCGACATGCGGCAACTGGCCGAGCGCAAGGTCAACAAATTCGAGGCGATGAACTACCTCGTCAATGTGCTGGGTGATCAGCAACTCCCGTTGAATGAGCAACCGAACGCCAAGGCTATTCAGAACGTGTTCAACCTGTTCAACGGCGCCGGCAAGGGCTGCGATTTGCCTGCAGCCTCGGGAACCGCCTGGGGGCTACTGAACGGGGTGACGGAGTATGTCGACCAACATCGCCGTGCTCGCAGTGTCGATTACCGTCTGGACTCGGCCTGGTTTGGTCCCGGTGCCACGCTCAAGGAAAAGGCCTTTCAAGCAGCATTGGCCTTGGCGGCGTAGCTCCCCTGCGCTGTCGCCACAGTGAGTCACACCATGCACTGAAAGCTATCCCCTCCCCTTCGCCAGCCCTCTGGGTTGGCACGAGTCGCCCTGGTTGATCTGCCGATTGACCGGGGCGATGTCATTTCAAGGAGCCACAATGAATCCCTCAGCCCTACATCCTGCTCAACCCAAACCGCGACCGGCCCTGCGTCTGGTCAAGACCAGCGACCTCAGCCGTGACGAATGGCTGACCGTGCGCAAGAACGGCATCGGCAGTTCAGATGCCGCCGCTGCGGTCGGCCTGAATCCCTACAAGTCGCAGCTCGAACTGTGGATGGAGAAGACTGGCCGTGATGGCGGTTTGCCCAAAGCCGATCCACACGACGAAGAAAGCCCGATGTATTGGGGCAACATTCTCGAACCGATTGTGGCCGCCCACTACGCCAAGCGCACCGGCAATCGTGTCCGCAAGATCAACGCGGTCCTGCAGCACCCCGATCCCGACAAGGCATGGATGCTGGCCAATATTGATCGGGAGATCATTGGCGCACCCGATGTTCACATCCTCGAATGCAAGACGGCAGGCATCAATGGCGCTCGCCTCTGGAAAGAGGGGGTTCCGGAGTACGTCCAGCTGCAGGTCCATCACCAATTGGCCGTGACAGGCAAAGCAGCGGCCGACGTTGCGGTCCTGCTTGGCGGCCAGCATCTGGAAATCTACCGGATCGCGCGAGACGACACCATGATCGCCCGATTGGTTGAACTGGAACGTCAGTTCTGGCGCTACGTCGAGCGGGATATTCCGCCCCCGGCGGACGGTTCTGAATCGGCCGACCTCGCCCTTCGTTACCTTTACCCGCAAGACACTGGGGCCGTCGTCGATTTCACGTCCGAGCGCGCGTTGTCCGCCTGCTTCGCTGATCTGCTGTCTGTCCGGCAGAGCATTGCCGAACAACAGAAGCTGGAAGCGCAGTTCAAGCAACAGATTCAGCAAGCCATGGGTGATGCCAGCCGAGCCGACTTCGAGACGGGCAGCGTCACCTGGAAGAAATCGAAGGACAGCCTTGCCGTCGATGTCCCTCGATTGCTCGCTGATCACCCTGAATTCCAGACGCAATACGCCACGGTCAAGCCGGGCAGTCGGCGCTTTCTGATCCTCTGAAATCCATCCCCCTCACACGAGCCGAAACTCGCGTGAGGGGGGCTTCATCCATTAAAAGAAGGGAACACGTTATGTTGAAAGGTCTCGCAATCACACCGCCGGTACTCGGCCGGATCTCCATTGGCAAAGTCGTCGAAAGGAATGGCAAGCGCCTGCCCGAGAAGGATGACCAGTTCACGATCACCTCCCAGGTACAGGGAAAAGATGGTTGGCTGCCGCATCCTTTGGATGAGGGGTTTCGTCAGCAGCAGGGTGGCAAGGTACGGAGCATTCCAGTTCGTCTGTTGTTCAACGATCCCGATCTCAACTTCAGGGCCGAATACACCTGGTTTGATCGCACGACCGGACGCCCCCGCTGCGTTGGTAACGGCGAGCAGTGTCGGCGCCAGAACGAGGAAGGGATCAAGACCTTGCCGTGCCCCTCCCCTGATGGATGTCCGCTGGCCCAGGGTGGCGCCTGCAAACCCTATGGACGCCTGAATATCACCATCGGCGACGATGACCCATTGGGCAGCTTCATTTTCCGGACAACGGGCTTCAACAGTATCCGAACGTTGGCGGCACGCCTGCATTACTTCCAGGCCATTTCCGGCAACCGACTGTCTTGCCTTCCACTGGAACTGCGACTGCGCGGTAAATCGACACGCCAGAGCCTCGGCACGCCGATTTACTACGTCGATCTCACCGTCCGCAGTGGGACGACCATTGAAGAGGCGCTGGCAGAAGCCAGAGACATTGAAGCTCGCCGGCTTGCAGCGGGCTTTGATCAGAATGCACTTGAATTGGCTGCCCGAGATGCGCTGGCGAATGGTGCGTTTGAGGACAGCGAGGACGAAGGGCCGGAGGTGGTCGAGGAGTTTTTCACCCAGGACCCGCCTGAACAGGGTGAGGCAGCAAACGCTGAACGAACGGCACCAGAAAACCGTTCCTTGATCGACAGGTTGGGAGAAAAAAAGGGCAGCGCGAGCAGGCACATTAATCGGAGTTGGTAGCCCGCGCTGCCAGAGCATGTGGTAGAGGCAGCCCCTCACCGCATGTTCTTTTTTTGCCGGACACCATGATTCCTTCCAATGACTACTTCCCGACCAAACCCGAATCTTGGGTTCCGACGGATAGTACGGCGGTGAAATGTCGCTCACCTGAAAATGCTAGTCAGCAGTCGCCTTCCTCGTTTAATTAGGACAGCACCTCTGAGAAGGTCCGACCGTATGTTTTTATGATCTGGTTATAATCGACCCTTCGCGACAATATTGACTGCCCAACACAAGATGCCTCGCGTACCGCATGCAACATTCACGTCGGCATCTGGCGATGCAATTGCACAAGGTGATTGGCGTTCGTCAGATATCAAGACTATGCGGCAGGGAGGCGAAGACAGTGTTTTGCAAAGTCAAAGGGGTTGAATCGCTTGGCGTGGGTAAAGTGATCGACCAGACGGGAAGCGCATGCCTGGTGGAGTATTTTTCGTCCCCCGTTGAAGTAAAACGCGAAGTCAAGCGCGTTCCCGTTGGCAGTATCTTGCGTCATCGGTTAGGCGCCAATACGCGAATCTATTACCTCGATTCCATGACTGGAAACTGGCTGGTCGGTCGGGTGATCGAGGATACAGGCGGTGGCGTGACGGTTCGCTTCCCCGACAAAATGGACGCCTCCTGCGATTACGCCGACGTTTTCGTGCGCTGCAAGCGAGCGATCGACGATCCGGTAGCCTATCTCGCCCAAGGAATTACTGAGACCCCCCAATACGCTGAAGCTCGTAGCCACTTCCTAGCCTCGTACATTCGTCAACGCGGTGCCGCCTGGGGCATTTCCGCGCTCCTTTCAGCGGTCATCGAACTCGAAGCGCACCAGATCGCGGTCGTGCGCAGAATTCTGAGCGACCCCTCTCAACGCTACTTGTTGGCCGACGAAGTGGGCCTCGGGAAGACCGTCGAAGCCGGGCTGATTATCCGCCAAGCAGTGCTCGACGACCCCAGGAACCACCAAGTCATCATTCTGGTCCCCAATACGCTTGTGCCCCAATGGCGTGAGGAACTGACTCGCCGCTTCGGATTGCGTGTCTTTTTGGACGATTCGGTTCACGTCGTTGCTCAAGAAGCATCGGTTGGCGCGATCAACGAGCTTTTGATGACAGCGACGATGCTGGTAGTCGACGAAGCCCACCACGTTGCAGGTGCGTCAAGCGGTCAATTGACGCACCTCTTTGATTGTCTCAAGGCTCACGTAGCGACCATAGACCGTGTTTTGCTCTTGTCAGCCACCCCGGTGCTGCGCAACGAAACCGGATTCTTACGGATGCTTCATCTTCTCGATCCAGTCATGTATCCACTCGAGGATGAAGCCCGGTTTCGCGACAAAATCCAGCACCGGCAAGTGCTTGCCGAGTCCGTGGCGATGCTCGAACCGCAACAGGCGCTCTTTCTCGATAGCATCCTTGACGAATTGCTGGCCAAACTTCCGGATGATGAACGACTGCACGAACTCATCGCTCAGTTGCGACCGATTCTAGAAGGCGTTCCTGATGAGAACGACCCTGCACTCATCGATGCGATCGGCTTACTGCGCGCGCATATATCCGAAACTTATCGACTCCATCGTCGGATCTTACGAAACCGACGTAAGCGCATTCAATTGGTAACTCCCGATCGGGCTGGAGCAACACCAATTGACGTAGCGGAGAGGCAACTGACCTATCTCGAATCATCGATCGAGGCCTGGCGCGTCGGCGCTTGTGAAACGGCGGTCGACGCTAACACGAATGAACTCGCACATTTCTACTGGCAACTCTTAAGTGCCTTGCTCACTTACCCGGACAGAATTCCCGATCTGTGCGCAGAGCGATTGGACACCATCCGGCAGTCAGCCACCGTCGCGTTCCCTGGTGAAGCCGCCGGACTCAAGGACATTGCGTCGTCCGTCTATCCGGGCGCCTGGATCGCCGCACGCCTAGAAAGCCTCTCCGGACTGATTTCGCAGTGTCTGACGGGCCGTACCAAACTTGTCATTTTTTGTTCGGAACCGACAGTCGCAGATGCCGTGTATGCCGGCCTGGCATTGCGCCACGCCGGCACGGTTGTGCGCCATGCGCTACTCGACGACGAAGAGGACAACCAAGCCTCCCCGGCAATTCAATTCACCAGCCAGGACAAGGTGCGCATCATTATTTGCGACCGAAGCGCTGAAGAAGGATTAAACCTTCAGGGCGGCAGCCGGCTGATCGTGCATTTTGACCTGCCAATCGAACCGAATCGCATTGAGCAACGCATGGGTCGCGTCGACCGATATGGCGCCGGAGACCCCGTAAAGTCCTTCGTCCTTCTAGACGAAGGCTCCCGCTTTCAACACCACTGGTATGCCCTCGTCGCGTCGGCCTTGGGTGTCTTTGACCGCTCCATCTCGAGTTTGCAATATCTCGCCGAAGCCGAGTTGCCGCCCTTGATTAACGCCGTGTTTGACGAAGGCCTCGACGCCCTTACGGCACTCACCCTGCGCTTGGGTGGTCCCGAAGGCACGGTCGCCAAGGAACTCAAGTTGATCGACCAGCAGGACGCTCTGGACGAGTTAATGCCCTTGGCCGAAGTCGACTTGGGGGATATTTTCGACGTAGACGCCGACTGGCAATCGATTCGGGACGCGACCACCGACTGGGCGAACGACGCACTCTTGTTCGCGAAATACACCGAAGCACGACGAGCTACCGATCCGGTCCCCGATCCTCCTTTCCGGTTCCGCTACCAAATACCAGGCCACGGCGGACCAGCAACGCTCATCGCCCTCTCGGGATTTCTAGACGATTTTCTTGGTGCGCTCGATTACGATCACCCGCAATCGACATCTCACCAACCGTTGTCTTACCCGCACTGCGCGCGACGCCAAACGGGCGTCAGAAATACCAGCCGTCTGATGCGTTACGGCGATGAGTTTATCGAGGCGCTCAAGACCTTCTCCGACCTCGACGACCGGGGCCGCTCATATGCGCTTTGGCGCCACATGCGCAGCGATTTTTCAGACCAGGAACCGAAGTTCTACTTTCACTTCGACTTTCTGATCGAAACCAACCTGGGTCAGGCGGAAGAGGCGCTGGCAGAGTGTGAAATGAAAACTGCGACCGCCTGCGCTGCAATGAAACGTCGTGGGGATGCGCTGTTTCCCCCATTCGTTGAGCGGATTTGGGTCGATGAGGACGGACTTGAAGCCTCAGCCGATTTTGTCTCTTGTTTTCTGAACCTTCCATACGACAAGCATGGTCGCGATCCACGTTATGTCGATACCAATTTAAAAACTGCGCGCTTGCGTGCACTGATGGAAGCTGCCCCGGAAGCCTTCACGAACTGGGACGTGCGTTGTGCCCGCATGCGCGAGGCCGCGATGGGCAAACTCTTGGCGCGCTCCAGTTTGGCCGAAGCGAAGAAGGCGGCCCTCGCGCGGGCACGTGTAGAAGATGAAATACGGCATGCGCAATTGCGCGCTCGAATCCAATCGATGTCCAGCGGCCAAGCACTCTTGGAGCGACGTCAACTCGCATCCGAGCAAGCGATCAATGCCGGACTCTATCAAGGGATTCATGCACCGTCCGTTAAGGTTGATGTCGTAGGTGTCGTCTTGCTTTCTGCGTCCCCATACCCGTTGGCCGAGGCTAACTGAGCATCACGATGCCTTTCGACTTTAACGAACTCCAGGCAGCGCTTGCCAAATGGCCGGCATCGTTCACAGACACCGTCGTTAGCGGCGATGCCCTCATCGAGCGTATTCGACAAATCCTTGCGGCGAGCAAGGAGACGGGAGAATTGGCCAAGGCAGATCTACAACCCTTGGTGCGACACCTCCTGATGCGCGAATCGGCGCGTTCGGGTTACTCCAAAGATCTGCGTGTGCCGGTGGGCGATCCTTGGCCGACAGCCGTCGAGTGGAAGCATCACGGCGTTTCGGTCCTCCCCGCCGGCACCGATGCTTTTGTCTTGAGCGCGCATCCTTGGGAACCGACTTGGTTGGAGGCCCCCTCGGGCAGAGACGTCTTCGCCGACGCTTACGCCGGAAAATCGGTTCGTCAAGACGGGCGCTGCCCGGCCGACCCCTTCATCGAAGCGGTCACGGGCTTCAAGAGTTATTCGAGTCCTGGTCAGCGCGAAGCAATTCGCGGTTCGTTCCTGATCCCACCGGGACACACCTTAATCGTCAACCTCCCGACCGGATCAGGCAAGAGCCTCGTCGGATATGCCCCCGCTCTAGTCCATAAAAAGGAAGGGCATTTGACGCTGTTTGTCGTGCCAACGGTCGCGCTGGCCATTGATCAAGCCCGGCAAATCAGCCCGCATCTCTTTGGTGATGGCCTCAGCCCCAAACGTTGGCCCTTAGCTTGGTATAGCGGTCTTTCCGAACCCGACCGGGCCGAGATTCGGCAACGCATGCGCAACGGTACGCAGAGGATTCTGTTTACGTCGCCGGAAGCTTTGACGGGGTCGCTCTTACGCACGGTTTTTGAAGTGGCGCGCCAGGGGATGTTGCGCTACCTCGTCATCGACGAAGCCCACCTCATCACTCAGTGGGGCGATGAGTTCCGGCCGGCATTCCAGAATTTGGCAGGGTTGAGAAACGGACTGCTGAAGCAAGCGGGAGCGCAAGCGTTTCGCACCTTACTTTTAAGCGCAACGTTTACCGCTGAAACGACTGAGACCTTAGCGAACCTGTTTGGCCCGGCCAAGTGTGTGCAGATGATCGCCGCCGTTCATTTGCGGCCAGAACCTCAATATTGGAGGTCCCACGCAGCGACGCGGCATGAGAAGAAAACGCGCATTCTCGAAGCCCTAAGGTTTGCCCCGCGACCTTTCATCCTTTACGTCACCACACGTGAAGACGCTCGAAATTGGCACGACACCTTGCGAGAGGCAGGCTACCGACGACTTCAACGTTTCGACGGCCAGACCCCCGATGAGCAACGTAAAGCAATCATCGACGCCTGGGTTGCTAATCGTCTAGATGGCGTGGTCGCAACTTCCGCGTTTGGCGTGGGCATCGATAAACAAGACGTCCGAACAATCATCCACGCGACGATTCCAGAGACCTTGGATCGGTTTTATCAAGAAGTCGGACGGGGGGGGCGGGATGGATGTCCTTCGGCCAGCCTCCTAATCCATGACGATACTGACTGGTCGATTCCAAATCGCCTAAACACTCCATCGATCATTTCAAACGAACTTGGATTTGCGCGTTGGAAAGCGCTCTACGATAGTCGTTCAGATGATTCTCGAGACGGTGTGTTTTCCGTAGATCTAAACGCTGTGCGCCCCGGACTTCCCGGTACTAACGACGAGAACATCCGTTGGAACATGCGAACATTGCAACTCATGTCGCGCGCCGGTTTTTTATCCCTTGAACTGAACCCGAGTGTGGACAGTGACTTTGACGAGGATGATGCGCCCGCTTCTGTTTTGACTGCGTTTGCAAAAGTTGGCGTACGACTCCTGCGCGAAGACCACCTCCTCGAAGAGTCTTGGGATCAAGCAGTCTCGAATTCACGCACAAGGACTCTTGACGCCGGCAAACGGAATTTGCGCTTGATGAAGCAAATGTTGGTCGAAGGCCGCGAAGTCTCAGAAACTCTGGCAGACCTTTATCGAAATCGCACCCATCCTTGGCCCATCGAAGTGACCCGGGTTTGCGGGGGCTGTCCCGCCGATCGCCTGAGCGCATCCGACGATCTCCGTTATCACGTTCCGACCGCAGCGCCGGTATATCAGGTCACGCCAATCGACGTTTCGCCCTGGTGCGCGCGCTTTCCGCACCTCGACCCCCGGAACGTTTCGGTGTTCTATGACCCGCAAACGCAACGCGCTCAGGTTTGGCGTCTTCTCGCTTGGTTGGTCGGCGAGTGCGGGGTTCAAGAGGTCAGCGTCGCGAAAGATTCTGGGCTAACCGGCGCCACGGACGAGCAGCAACTCTTCAAGCGCGCCGCCACTGGCGTTGTCATCCACCGCAGTCTCGAATCGCTGGATGACGAACCCTACACGCCGCTTGGCCGCGTGACGGTTTTTGATTCACGGGTGACGGCAACTCAAATCCAGTCGGCACGCCTTATCCAACGCCCGTTACATATCGTCCTCTACCCCCTGCACGCCCCCGATCCAGATCATCCCGCCCGTCGTTTGGCAGATACCGCGATCCAAGGCGTTCGCCTTGAACAACTCGATGCTGTGATTCATCAATGACTATCATCAACTACGCGAGTGACGGTCTCTATCCCGAACTCATCGCTCTCTTTCGCAGCATCGCTCACCTTGGAACGGTGGACGCCAAGTCAGTGATCGATGTCTGCTCGCCTTGGCCCGCGAAGGATGCCGGAAATGCTGTCCGGTTGAAGGGCGCGTTGGGACGATGGACCGAACTCGGTCTTTTCGTAAACGACGGCGGCACCCTTAAGATTCACGAGCGCTTCAACAAGAAGAAGCGCGGGGAGAGCGTCGATGACCTGTCCACACGACTTCCCAATGCCTGCCGCACGCTCATGCTCGAGGCACGTAACTGCCTCCCGTTGTGGGGTGATTCTCCCGGTATTACAGCCGACTTCGTGCGCGCTGCGGCCTGGGTCCTAGCGCAGGACATTTATACCCTACCGACGAGTTGGACGACTGTTGAACAACAACAAAACGACCAGACGACGGCCGGGAAGATATCCGAGAACGATGTGCGCTGGAACGGCTTGCGTTTTTGGATGCGTTATCTTGGTTTTGCAACGGGAGACGGGAGCAACTTTCAAGCTGACCCGACTGCAGCGGTTAAAGCGGAACTCCCTGAACTCTTTGGGTCGCGTACCGAGTTATCCGCGCACGACTTCGTGAGTGGCCTTGCTATGCGCTTGCCGGTCCTGGATTTTGGCGAGTATCGCCGCATGGTTGAGGACACCCTCAAGCCAGCCAAGTGGCGTCGACCACAGAACGGACACTTGTCGATGTCGCTCTCGCTCGCCCTACGCCGTCTCGCGCTCGACAATATCATCCGTTTGGAAGGCAAAGCCGATGCCGGGGCGAGTTACCGGTTGACCGGTCGAAATTATCGAACTTGGCACGGCTTTGAGTCGGTGCTTTGGACCGGGAGGTCGGCATGAGCCTGCTTAGCTACTGGCCGACGCACGAAGAAATCGATCGTTGCATTAAGTCCGAGGCCGAATCAGTCGCCGACGAAGTCCTGCTCGCCGTTCACCAGGAATTTCCGCTGGCCTACGCGACCGTCGGACCCGACGGCAAAGTCGTTCCGGATAGCCGACAAGTGGCGAGCGAAGACGACCTCATGCGTCACTTACTCGGCAGTGCTCCGGAAGGTAGTCTGGTCGTCCCCATCACCGGTGCTTCAGGCGTTGGCAAGTCGCACCTGATCCGCATGCTCGATGCGCGCCTACGCCGGCACCCCAAGGCTTCGCGCTATCTCGTCATCCGCATCCCAAAAAGCGCGAGTCTGCGGCGAGTCGTCGAACTCATTCTCGATGCTGAGCCACTGCAGCACCCAAAATACAGCGCCGTACGCGCCGAATTCGACAAAGCACTCGCCGACGTGCCCCTGACTCAGGCCGTTATCTTGTTCCAGGCCCAACTCAGAATTGCCCTGGGCGACTACGCCACAAAGCTTCGACACCAATTGCAACAGGCGCCCACGGATGAAAACCTAAAACGCCGCCTTCACGTTGCGATGTGGTTGCCTGCCTTCCTGAGCGATGCGGCCACCGAGAATTATTTTCATCAGCAGGTGCTGCCCCGAATCATTCACCGTTCCGTCGAGGGCTTGAAGGACCCGAATGCGCCGATTGATCCTGCCGATAGTCAGTTCAAGCCCAGTGACTTTGACCTGCCCGACGAGGTTGAGATCGCGAGCGCCGCGATTCCGGTGCAGAAATTTTACCAACTGACGCTCAACACCCAGGCTGGACAAGGCAAAGCGATCGCCGCGGATGTCCTCAACCAGGTGGTCGATCAAGCAACCCGACAGCTTTACCAACTCAATGAGTCGCTCGGCGGCAAGACGCTCGGTGACGTCATCGGAGATATACGTCGTCTTCTCCTTGCCGAAGACCCGACGAAGGAACTCATCATTCTCGTCGAGGATTTTGCTGCCCTCGTTGGTATCCAGGACACCCTTGCTAAGATTCTGATTCAACACGGAGAGACTGACGGCACCAAGACCCACGCGACCATCCGTTCAGTGATCGCAGTCACCGACGGCTACCTCGCCGGACGGGACACGTTGGCAACGCGGGCGGGGCGCGAATGGATTGTTGAAAGTCGCTTTGAATCGGAAGCTGAGGTCCTCTCTCGGACAAAACGCCTCGTTGCGTTCTACCTCAACGCTGCACGACATGGCGAAGACGCGCTAAAAGCCTTCTACCGCGACGCATCGAACGCCACCGCCCACTCAAACAAGCCGAAGGCGGTGGAGATCTACTCAGATGGTAGCGGCGAACATGAAAGTCTCTTGGAAGCGTTCGGGACGATCAAAAACGTCCCGCTTTTCCCATTCACCGAAAGTGCGATCGAGTGTCTAGCGCGGTCAACGCTCACAGCCGGAAACACTTTGGTTTTCAACCCCCGCTTTGTCATCAAAAATGTCATCCGGGAAGTGCTCATCAATGGTCGTGACGCTTACCTTGCTGGCCAATTCCCACCGCCTAACCTCAGCGGGACACCGCCCGCTTATGCGGTGGCCCAGTGGTTAGGAGAGCAGAAATTCTCGCCCGACGTCAGGAGTCGATATGAGCGCTTTGTTTCGGTTTGGGGCAACCAACCCACCACGCTAAGCGATATCGCATGCATCCCCGGCGCTGTATTCGAAGCTTTCAAACTAGCTCCCCCTCAGATCGAATCCGAAAAACAAGACATACAGAAGGTCTCGCAGCAAACCTCGACTGACGGCCATCTTCCCCCTCCACCACCTCCACCGCAGCCTGACAGCCCGCAGATTAAGCAAGCTTCAGCCTACCAAACTGCGCTGGAGAACTGGGTTCAAAGCGAAGTAATGCTCGAGCAAAAGGTCGCCAATGCCATTCGTCAAGCGATCGCTTCTCTCCTGAACCAACGGATTGACTGGAACGCTGAGTTTTTGCAGAAGCAAGAAGTGAAATTCACCCTGTTTTCGCTTCCGAATGCGATGGGCGAAGGCCGTGTGGATAACGACCCCATCAAAGTGACTGAGTCAACCGTTGATCCGGACGGTCGCCTGCGTGGTGAACTCTTTGCGCTGCTTCGCTATGTCTCGATTTACAAAGAGTCGCTCGACTACGACGACAGTGATGAAGACCTTGCCCGCGTCGGAAATCTTATCGACCGGCTTCAACCGGCAGTCATGGAGCGTTTTCGGGCAAGCGCAAAGAAGCAGACGCAGGCCGCGATTGCGCTCCTTGCCACCAATAGCCGACTCTTAGGACTGATGGAGAAAGGCCGTACGCCGACTGCGGTTTCGTCCTTTCTGTTTGGCGACGTCGTCCCTCCACCGGATCTCATCGACTCGGCGCCGCCAGTCTTCAAAGACTGGCGGCAACTGCAGCGAGATGCTTTACAGATCAGACCGATGCTCATTGACCTTGTCTTGGAGACCAGCGGGTGTTTTCAAGGGAAAAGGGGAGATACGCCCCAAGGGGTGGATATTGTTGGCCTTATAGAGAGTTATCCCGACGAGAGCCTTGCGCCAGATCGCTTGGATTTGCCGCCGCAACACAACGGGTTGCAAGCGAAATTGTTGGGGATGCGCGCCGTCGCAATCAACGCTCGGCTTAAACAGGTTCTTCAAGCGGCGAAAACCTTGGAAACAAAAATCGCCAATGAACTCGGAACGGACTTTGACAAACAGGCAGTCATTGAGGCCGTCAAGCAACTTGCGACCGATCTTAAAGACATGGGAGCTTGGCCGACCGACACGCTCGGCTTTTCGTCCAACGAGTTCTTGACGCTTTGCGAAACCTTTCGCAATGCCGCAGTAAAGGAAGCGCTGACCACACTTAGTGATGTCCTTGCCGATGGAGTACAGGCGAGTAACGTCGCCTCGCGAACCATCAGTCGCGTTGCACAAATGCCGTTAGTCCCGCTGCTAACCGCCGAACAATTTATCAATCGGGCGGGCCAGGTGGTCCGTGTGGCGGAAGGCCATGTCCGGACAATGGAAGCCAAGTACGAGGGTGTGACCCCCGCTCAAACAGCGGAAGCGCTCGCCGAAACGTTTGAAAGCCTCGCCACTGACCTGGCAAGGTTGCAGTAAGAGGAGACACTAATGGCATTGCTCGCTGACGCTACGAAGACATGCGAACGCCTACAAAAACTGCGGACCATCGCCGAGGGGGCGGACGAAGCGAAAGCAATTGAAAGTTTGCGCGTCGAGTTGGCTGAGTTCGCGACTTCAGTCAACGGGCTCGCGTTTTCACGCGCGCTTTTCCGCGAACATGACGTCTGCCTCTCCGCGGCACCCAACTTAACAACTACGCAAGAGAGCGTTCAGAAGGCCCTCGACCATTTCTTAAAAGCGCCAAAGGCAACGACCCTGCGGCAGGGCACCCGTTGGACGAACCTCACGACGAAACTCGATACGCTCGTCGACAAGACCAAGGTCGCGCAAAGTGCCGACTGGATGCGCCATTTTGATGAGCATTTCTTTGGCGGCTTGCCGCCCGCGAAGCGGGAAGCAACATTAGCTAAAACCCCGGAGAACGAACGCGCGCTCAAGCGCTACCGAGAGCTCTACCAGTCTTTTATCCAGTACCGAACGAAGCCGCCGACGAGCGCTGAAGATTTTCAGAAACTGCACCTCTTGTCGCAACAGCTCACCGCCATTAAGTTCCAGGAGGATGTTCCGGAGGCCGTCCGCAAGTTCCTGGAAGCGCTGAGTACCGGCGCCGGACTGCACTTGTTGACCGCCGACGTCTTGGCGTGGCTACAAGAGAACGGCTTGCTTGCAAACTACGTTGTTCGTGCGCGTAACGTTTGAGGTTGTCGATGTCTGATCCACGCAAAGGCTTCTTATCCAAAGTCCTCGACGCCATCGAAGAGCGCGAATCGCGATTGCTCGTATGGGGCATCGTGGACGGGGCGTTTCAAACCCAAGAACTCGCCGAATTGATTTTGCCCTTACTCGATGAAGCGCTCGACGATGGGTTTACAGATTTCTTCGATCCAAACGAGGTCATCCGCGAACTCGTTGAGCTTAAGTGGTTGGTCGAGGCCGAACTTCAAGATCATTCAGTCGGCTATCGCTCACGCATGGCCGAGACGGTTCGCCTGCTCCAACGCTTGCGGCAGCTTTTCCCAAAACATGCGCGCCAAAGTAACGGCTGGCAAGAAGCCCCGACACTGGTCGCAGATTTCAGATTCCTACGCCGACGCCGGCAATACCCAAAGCGTGACCTGCCCGTGCCCGACGTCCTTGCGCGCATCCAGGCGGTTACCGATGACGCTGCGATCCTAGGGAGCGTCAAGGCTCTCATTGACGATGAAACCGGCAAAACGCGTCTCTCAGGTTTTCAAGTTCGTGCTGCGGAACGAATTCTTCACAGCATCGAATCCGGTGAGGCCCTAGCCACCATCGTGACCGCCGGGACAGGGAGCGGCAAAACCCTCGCCTTTTATCTGCCCGCTCTCGCCTCGATTGTCCGTCATCACTTGGTCGGTGACGGAAATCCCTGGGTCAAGGTCATTGCGCTTTACCCGCGTTCTGAACTCTTGAAAGATCAATTGCGAGAAGTGATCCGGCGCGCACAAAGCCTGCTCAAAGCAGGCGGGGGTACCGCGATCCGGGTTGGCGCACTGTATGGGGACGTGCCATCGGAGGCACGGTGGTGCCATTGGCCGCAATCTGGAAAAAATTATCTCTGCCCGACCCTCAAGTGCATTCACTGCAACGGGACGATGGTATGGACCGAACACGATCACGCTCAGGGCACTGAGCGCCTGATCTGCCATGACTGCGAATGGACGATCAACGGCGATATCTTTCCGTTGACTCGTAAAGCCATGGCAGCGACGCCACCGGACATCTTGTTTACGACCACCGAGATGCTCAATCAACGCCTCTCGGACAACAACCTCAACCGGCTTTTCGGGATCGGCACAAACGCGATCCGTCCGCCCGAACTGGTCCTGCTTGACGAAGTGCACACCTATGAAGGACGCCATGGCGCCCAGGTGGCATACCTACTGCGCCGCTGGCAATATCTGCTACGGCAGTCCCTACGCTTTGTCGGTTTGTCTGCCACCTTGCGAGAGGCCGCCGGTTTCTTCTCGACGCTGACGGGAATTTACCCGACACACGTGGAGGAAATTTCACCGCAGCGAGAGGAACTCGAATCCGAGGGTGCCGAATACATGCTCGCATTGCGCGGAGATCCCGTATCGCGCTCTGCCTTGCTCTCGACGACGATTCAAACCTGCATGCTCGTGCAACGCTGCCTGGATCCGAAAAAGGCCGATCTCGCCCAATCGGTGAGTCGTGGGGTTTTCGGGCAACGTACTTTCGTATTCACCGATGACCTGGACGTCACTAACCGTCTTTACTTCGACCTTTTGAGCGCCGAAGGCCGAACGAGTCAAGGTGTCGTCGATCACCGCAACGCGCCCAATGGTGGTTTAGCGATTCTGCGTAAATCCGATTCATCGTCGTCGCGCTACCGTGGTGGCCAAGATTGGCGTGCCTGCGAGGCGATCGGGCACGCTCCTGATGAGCGTCTCAACATCAAACGGGTGAGTTCGCAAGATCGTGGGGTCGACCCCAATGCCGATGTGATCGTTGCGACCGCTGCCCTGGAAGTCGGTTTCGATGATCCGAGCGTGGGTGCCGTCGTCCAGCATAAAGCGCCCCGCGGTATGGCGGGGTTCTTGCAGCGCAAAGGACGAGCAGGTCGCACTCGGGGCATGCGCCCTTGGACCGTCGTCGTCCTCTCCGACTACGGACGCGACCGAATCGCTTACCAAGGCTACGACGCGCTCTTCAACCCGGAATTGCCGCCGCGCACATTGCCGCTGAGCAATCGGTATATCAGTCGGATGCAGGCAGTCTTCGCAACGATCGATTATCTCGGCCGGGTACTCCAGGATGCTCAACCAGGGAGCGTCTGGAAGGATCTAGCTGGTCCCAAGACATCGCAGCGCACACCGCGCCTGATCAAAGAACTGCGCGCGCTGTTGGAATCGGAAAACGGGACACGCAAGATCGAAGCCTATGTCTCTGGTGCGCTTCGCCTGCCAAAGGGCGATGCGCCGGCCGTCATGTGGGAGTTCCCCCGCCCATTAATGACGACGGTCCTGCCGACCGCGCTGCGGCGCCTAGTCTCTGGCTGGCACGCGTTCGGGAATCAGGCAACCGACCTGCACACGCGAAACAATCCCTTGCCCGAATTTGTGCCGGCGACCCTCTTTGCCGATCTTAACCTGGCTGAAGTTCGCATCGACCTCCCGAAGGGCAATCATCCAGCCAATGATCAGGCCCAGTACGGCATGCCGGTGTTTTCGGCCCTCCGGGAATTTGCGCCTGGACGAGTTAGCCGGCGCTTTGGCGTCCAGTACCGAACCGAGCGCTATTGGCTCTCCCCACCGCCAAAAGCCTTGCTTGGGGAACCTGTCACAGCGCTTTCAATTGACGAATTTGGAACTTACTGCCCGCTCGGCCACTTCAGTTATCAGTGTGATGATGAGATTGTCGATGTGCCGGTCTATCGACCGCTCAGCATCGCGCCGACGATGCCCCAAGCGGAGATCTCCGATAGTTCGAATAGCCGCCTTTCCTGGCACTCGCAGTTCGTGCCCACAGGCGAATGCCTGTGGCTCGATGCGCCGCTCGGAAGCGCATGGCGCGCGCGTGTTCCACGGCTAGGATTCTTCACCCACGCACGCCACGCGCCGGTCGAAGTTCGGCGGTTTGCCACGGGCGCGAGGGCAGAAGTCGGCGTTGGGCCCGGACAGCGCGTGACCGTCTGCAGCGAATTTGTGCAAGCAGAACATTCGGTCGCTTTGGGCGCAGCCTACCTGGCCGATGGCGTGGTTTTCGAAGTTCAGATCCCAAATAACTTGTTGGTCGGTGCTGACGACGGCAGTGAGAAGTGGCGAGCAATCCGCACTGCACGTTTCTTTGATCTTGCCTGGCGCGGCGAGGCTTTGGCGAGCGTCGCGAGTCCGTTTCTCCGCGAATGGTTGGCGCACGTCTTTATGTCGGCGCTGACATTTGAGGCGATCCAAACCAATGCGTCGCTCGAAGCGGCCGCGCAGCGTGTCGCCACCGAAAAAGCGAAACTCAGCCTGTCCTCGGTCCTCGACGACCTGTTTCAGTCGCAAGCATATTATCCGAGCGACGAAGCCGAAGCCCCGACTCAGGAGCGCTTACGCCAAGACCTTGATGAGTTGCTTGCGCAAGCGCCGATCATTGCAGAACTTGAGAGCCTTGCCCGGACCCTATGGGCCCCCATCAGCGCTGAATGGGACAACTGGCTGCGACGTGTCTACCAGGCAACGCTCGGCGCCGCAATCCTCAAAACCATCGGCGATTTGTGTCCGTCGATTAACCTCGATGATCTTGCACTTGACCTCGACCGAGGACCGAATGCCCGCGCGCATCTCGCGGTCGTAGCTCCCGACGCCGTTGAAATCTGGATTACTGAAAGGAATCCAGGCGGTAGCGGCCTCATCGAGGACTTCATGCGCAACTTTTCAGAAGATCCCCGCCGGTTTTTCTCGATGGTGCGCGCCAGCCTCGAAATGGGCGAGTTCGAACTGATCGATCACCACCTGGGCAAACTGCTTCACGGCTTAACCGATCCTCACAGTTCGCTTGAAACGCTCAGGGTCGTAAAAAAGCGAAGGGCAGCAGTCAATTTCACAGCTCTCGAAGCCATCTCTCGGAACCTTCGTCATGCGCTGCTCAAGGATGGTTTCTCGCCCTTCCACGGTTTCATCGTGGCCGTAGGAAACCGTATCCTGCGACCGGGATCGGGACCGGGCACCGACCGCTATTTGGCCGATGCGATTGCCGCTTGGAATGCGCACGAAGCACGCCTAGGGGTCGAGATCGACTTGCGGGTGATCTGCTTCTGGCTTAGCCAACAGTCGGAGATTGATGCCGTTGTCGATGAAGTCGGTATTCCGACGGGTCAGGATCGGCAAGCTTGGCGCATGAACGCCATCTACGGCCTTCTCTGGGCGCGCGGACGTTTCATCCGTGCCGCACCGCTGCAAACCCGAAATCCATTCTTTGAGTTGCCGCCTATTGAACGTTTGTTAGTCATCGATACGGTCATCGATGAACGCAAAATGGTCTCTGTCGAGGATCCAAACTGGCTCGAAACTGTGCAAAGCCTGCTCGCACAAGGTCATCTCGTTACACTCGAATGCCCAACATCTGAGCGCTCACATTTAGGGCGCGCCATCCACTCGCTGATTACTAATCCAGTCGATTCGGGATACCTGCGCGCTTACGCCCGACTCCAGGGCGTTCGGCAAAGTAAAGACCGCTTTGAGGCTGATCTCGAACTCCTGGAGGCAACTCAATGACAGCCCTATATCGTCGGATATTTAAGAACCAACAGTCCGGGGTGGCGACGCTTCGTGAACTGTTGCAGTCGATGTTCGTTGGGGAAATGCTCGAGTCAGGCGAACGAATCTGGCTTGTCTCGCCCTGGGTTAGTAATATCGTGCTGATCGACAACCGCTCGGGCAACTTCGATTCCTTGAGCCCCGAATGGGGCCGACGAGAAGTTCGCCTCACCGATGTGCTCGTGAGCCTCATGGCACGGGGCACCCGCGTCGTTCTCGTGACGCGGGATCTAGAAATCAATAAACCGTTTCTCAATCGCTTGCGCGAAGACGCAACAATGCACGCAGTCGTTGAGCAATTGACGATGCGATTCGATCCGCTGTTGCACACCAAAGGGATTTTGCTTTCGCACAGCCTTCTCACCGGTTCGATGAACCTGACCTACAATGGTCTCGAAATGAACGATGAGTGGATTCAGTTTTCGGTCGACCCACATGATATCGCGACGACCAGACTCGAATTTATGAAGCACGTGGAGGCGCAATGACCGCCCCGCTTGCATTGTCACCGGATCATTGGCTTCGGACGTTTTTCTCAGAGGGCAACGCCTTACGCTGGGAAAGCATTGAAGCGCAAACGGCGCCACCGCGTGTGCTCGCGCACATCATGCCTTGGCTAAAGAAGTCGCTCGAACCGGGCTACGATGGTCCGATCATTCTCCCGAGGCACGGAGCCGGTGATCAGGTAACTTGGTACGCCATGGCTGACGACGAGCGGCGTTTCGCCCAAATGATCGATGAAATCAACAGTTTTATTGGGCCGAGTTACAGCGATTTCCAGGGCGATTGGGCAGTCTTGGATCAGAACGACGTCTGCGAAAAGGCGCTGAACGAACGCTTCGGAGCTCGCGTCATCAAGTTCTCCGCTACACAGCCAACCGACGTCCCGACAATCGAGCGCGAGCTCGCACTCTATTTTTCGGTTTTAGCCCGCCGCCCCGACACCCCCGATCG